>NZ_JBEZNH010000008.1:0-221175 GCF_040653115.1 Streptosporangium sp. NPDC048047
CCGGCAGGACCGTCCTACACGCCAACCCGGCGATCGTTTCCGGTCACAGCACTAGACGGCGGCGCCTCCCGGGCCGGCGCCGTGCCCGTGGCCGGAGGTCCTGGACGGCCGCCGATTCCCCGGCGGCCCGGGGCGGTGATCCGGGTGGCATCCTGGGGTGACGTCGACCACGAGGAGAGACCGATGCCCCCCCACTCCCCCGCCACACGGCCAGCGCCCCGGCACACTCCGCTCGACGCGGACGAGATGGCCCGGAGCGAGGCGGCCTTCTCCCCGCTCGTCACCGAGCACCTCCTGGCGAGCGGGCGGTTCCGGGTGACCGCCGAGACCCCGGACATGGTGGAGCTGTTCCAGCGCGTGGCCCGCAGGGTGGGCGACGCGCTGGGCAGGCCCGTGGTCAGCTACGCCAACGGCAGGGACATCGTGATCGCTTTCGGCCGGGAGGGGTCCCCCGGCCTCACCGCCTGACGGGGGCCGCCGAGCCGGCCGGTCGGACGGGCTCGGTGTCCGGCGTGCCCACCGTGTCCGACGTGTCCGACGGCCGCCGCTCCCGGCTGGGAGCGGCACCCGCGCGGTCGTCCGGACGGCCGCGCGCCGGCGGCCGCCGGGGACTCTCCCGGCGGCCGCGCTTTCGCACTCGGACTCCTTTCTCGCTCATTTCGTGAAATATTTACTTATTCAGTCAAGCGCCGTTTCAATGTGCATCCCTTTTCCCGTCCGGCCGGAGGAGGATTCCCCGGTCCGGATGGGTGGAGGTCAGCGGAAGGACAGCTGCGTGGACCCCAGGAGGCCGTTCGGGCTCCCGGCGCTGACGTAGCAGGCCGTGACCGCGCAGTCCACGGAGCCCACGGCCGTCCCGTCGGGCGTGACGGCCTGGAAGCCCTTGTTGACCACGAACGAGGTGCTCGCCGAGCCGGCGGCGTCCGCGGCCACCGTCTTCACCGTCGCCGGGTTGCAGGCCAGCTGGTCCTTCACGGTGGCGCACTGCAGGATGGTGATCTGCTCCCCGGCCGCGGCTCCGGTGGCGGAGGCGGTGACCGAGGCGCCGTCCGACAGGCCGGTGGCCGGCGTCACCGAGAAAGCCGGGGCGGCGGCGGCGAAGGCCGCCGGCTGCGACACCAGGGCCAGGCCGCCCATCGTGACGGCGGCGGCGACACCCAGCTTGGCGAAAAGACCGGTCTTCTGCATTCCTTGCTCCTTCTCTCTTGCCTTCTCTGGCTTTTCTCTGTTCTTCTCCGGCGATCGCTCGCCCTTACAAGAACAACTTTGCGCCATTCATGGCGGACATTCCAGAAAAAGCCGGGTCAGCAAGTTGCCCTTGAATATCAACATCCTGTCAACGCCGGAGTTGCATCGCGGGCGAGAGGGAAGTAAGGGGCGCACCCGGGCTGCGGGCCGTACAGGTTCGGGGGTGCGCGCCGCGCGGGGACCGTACGGCTCAGCGGAGGGCCCGGCCTTCCGCCCGGAATAGGGTGGGCGGCATGGCGCTGAATCTCATCCAGGTGAACTTCAAGGCCCGGGACGACGCGGCGCTCGGCCGGTTCTGGGCGGAGGCGCTCGGCTGGGGCGTCTCCAGCGAGGGTCCCGGCGTGACCAACCTCGAACCCCTGGGCTTCACCCGGCCGGATCCCGCCGCCTTCTACATCGACCTCGTCACCGTCCCGGACCCCGAGACGGTGAAGTACCGCGTGCACCTCGATCTCGCCACCACCTCCGCGGCCCATCAGGCCGAGTTGGTGGCGCGGCTGAAGGGACTCGGCGCGACGCCCGCGGACGTGGGCCAGGGTGACGTCCCGTGGACGGTTCTGGCCGACCCGGAGGGCAACGTGTTCTGCGTGCTGGAGCCCCGGGAGATCTACCGGGACACCGGCCCGATCGCCGCGGTGGTGGTCGACTGCGCGGACCCGCGGGCCATGGCCCGGTTCTGGGACCGGGCGGTGGACTGGACGCTGCACGAGGCCACCGACGATCACGCGAGGCTCCGCTCCTCCAGGGGCGTCGGGCCGTATCTGGAGTTCCTCCGCGTGACGCCCGGCGGGAAGACCGTGTGGAACCGCGTCCATGTCGACCTGCTGCCGTACCCCGGTGACGACCAGGCGGCGGAGGTGGCCCGGCTGCGGGCCCTCGGCGCGACGCCCGCCGACGTCGGACAGGGCGACGTCCCGTGGGTCGTCCTCGCCGACCCGGAGGGCAACGAGTTCTGCGTCCTCCGCCGCAGGGCCTGACGCGGAGCCTCCCCCGCCCGCGCGCCGTCCGTCCCGGCCGCGAACGGATCGGGTGCGCACGGGCCGGGCGCGGCCGGGACGCGGCCCCCGGCCGCGCCGTCAACGGCCCTGATCCGAGCAGAGCTGGGCGCGCAGGGTCCGGAGAGCCCATCGCTCCCAGCGCTCGCGCGGCCAGCCGCGCGTGTGCACGAACAACAGGTACAGCTCGGGGCTGAGCAGGCCGTAGAGCAGGTCGGCGGCCTCCTCCGCCGGCACCTCCGCCCGCGCGCCGGGCTTGCCGACGAGCGCCCTGGCCGCCCTCTCGTGAACGACGTACCGCGGATCGACGTCGCGGGGCCACAGCGCGGCGACCTCGGGATCGCTCGCGCACGCTCCGTCCAGGACCCTGCCGATCGGCGCCGCCCGCTCCAGGATCGAGGTCGTGCCCGCGACGTAGGCGCACAGCATGTCGTGGGCGGTGCCGGCGGCCAGCGCGTCGACGTACCAGGGCCGGTCCATGGTGGCCACCGGCTCGTCATCGCCCGCGATCGTCACGTCGACCAGCTCTTTCAGCAGGACGCGTTTGTTGCCGAAGACGAAGTAGATCGTCTGCACCGCGACCCCGGCCTTGTCGGCGACGTCCTGAAGGTTCGTCGCACCGTATCCGTCCTGCACGAACAGCTCCAGAGCCGCCGACAGGATGCGCCGCCGGGTCTCCTGGGCCTTCTGCGCCCGCTTGCCGGGTTGCTTGACACCGCTCATGGCTAGAGTCTATCTCTAGATTTGTTCGCTAGAAGTCAACTCTAGAGATGAGGACCAGTGACGACGACCCTCCCTCCCCCGGGAAATGACATGATCGAGGTCGACGCGTTGACCAAGGTGTACGGCTCGGCGCAGGTCCGGGCGGTCGACGAGGTGTCCCTGAGCGTTCCGGCCGGATCGGTCTTCGGCTTCCTGGGTCCCAACGGCGCCGGCAAGACCACGACCATCAAGATGCTGGCCGGCCTGCTGACGCCCACCTCCGGCCGGGCCCGGCTGGGCGGCTTCGACGTGGCCCGGCAGCGTTCGTCCGCGATGGCGCAGTTCGGCGCCGTGCTGGAAGGCTCCCGCAACGTCTACTGGAGCTTGTCCGCCTGGCAGAACCTGATGTACTTCGGCCGGTTGAAGGGCCTGCGCAAGGCCCGGGTCGCCGAGCGCGCACAGGACCTGCTGACCGATCTGGGCCTGTGGGAACGCCGGCACGACAAGGTCGGCGGCTTCTCCCGGGGCATGCAGCAGAAGGTCGCGATCGCCGCGGCTTTGATCGCCGACCCGCCGATCGTGCTGCTGGACGAGCCGACGCTCGGCCTGGACGTCGAGGCCACCCGTACCGTCAAGAACTGGATCGCCGAGCAGGCCCGCGAGCTCGGCACCACCGTCCTGCTCACCACCCACCAGCTCGACGTGGCCCAGGAGCTGTGCGACCGGGTGGCCGTCATGCGGCAGGGACGGCTCGTGGCCGACCTGCCCACCCGTGAGCTGCTGGCGCGCTTCCGCGAACGCGACCGGTACGAGATCCGCGTCGAGGGCACCGCCCCGCCCGGCCTCGACACCGTGACCCGTGACGGCGTCACCGTCATCAGCGTGCGGGTGAGCGATCCGCGCGAGGTGTACGAGGTGGTCGAGCGGCTGCGCGCGCACGGAGCCGTACTGGAGTCGCTGACCCAGATCCAGCCCGGCCTGGAGGACGTGTTCCTCGCCCTGGTGAACGAGCCCTCCCATGCCGGCTGACGTTCTGCGCGCGGAGATCGGCAAGGGTCTGCGCGTCCAGCTCGCCCACCCGATCGGGCACGTCGTCACGCTGCTGATCAGCACCGTGATGTACCTCGGCCTGCAGTTCGTCCTGGGCCAGGGCGAACTGCGCCAGGACCTGCTGCCGCCGACCCTGGTCGCGATCGGCGTGCAGTACGCCGGCCTGGTGATGGTGGCCGACCTCATCGAGGAGAAACGCGCGGGCACCTTCGCCCAGTCCCGGATGAGCCCGGCGCCCCCGTGGCTGCCGATGCTCGGCCGGCTGATCACCGCCTCGTTGTTCGGGCTGGCCGTGGCCGCCGTCGCCGCTCTCGTCCCGATGCTCCTGGCCCGGATCGCCGTCCCCCTGCGCTGGGCGGCGCTCCTGCCCGCCGTACTTCTGATGATCAACGCGCTGGCCTTCACCTTCCTGCTGGCGGCCCTCGCCCTGGTCTCCCCGATGATCGGCGCCCTGCAGTCGCTGTTCACCTCGCTGGTGCTGCTGCTCAACGGCTCGTTCCTGCCGCTGAACCTGTATCCGGACTGGCTGGCCGCGACGGCCAGGCTCCTGCCCACCACGCTGGGCGTCGAGGCGCTCACCCAGACGCTGTTCGAGGACCGCACCTTGGCCGAGGTCTGGGCCGGCGGCGCACTGCCCTGGCTGCTGGCCCACACCCTCGCCCTCGTCGCCGTCGCCGGCCTGCTGTTCGCCCGCAACCACCGACGAGCCCTGGAGTCGTCATGACGTTCGTCCGCGGATTCGCCGCCGAAGTCCGCAAGGGCCTGCTCAACCTGCTCGCCGGGTGGCGCGAAACCCTGATGGAAATGATCACGTTTCCGCTGTTCTACCTGCTCATCGTGCTGTTCATGGGGCGCGGGCAGCTGCGTGCGGATCTGCTGCCGCCGGTGCTGCTCGGCATGGTGGCTCTGACCTTCATCCACGAGCAGGTCAACCGGGTGTTCTGGAGCTACCTGGGCGACATCCAGTCCGGCGTGCTGGAACAGACCTATCTGACCCCGCTGCCCTCGGCCGCCAGGTCGCCGCCGTGATCGCGGCCGTGCCCACCGCGCTGGCCGTCCTGGCCACCGGCGCCACCGCGATCATCCTCCAGGGCGGGCGACCGCCCTTCGACGCGCAGGTGGTCGTGCCGCTGGCCGCCATCGTGCTGGGCACCTGCGGGCTCGCGCTCATCCTGTGCGGCCTGACCCTGGTGTTCAAACGCATCGAGATCATCACTCAGCTGTCCGTGGCCGTCTACGCCATCGCGGGCGGCACCCTGGTCCCCCTGGCAGCCATGCCCGACCCGGTCGCCTTCCTCAGCCGGCTCATCGTCCCCATCGCGCCCGGTATCGAGGCGATGCGCGACATCCTGCTCGGCGGGCACTCCCTGGCCGCCCTCCCCACCGGATGGGGTCTCGGCTGGCTGCTGGCCCAGCCGCTGCTCATCACGGTGGGCGGGGTGGTCCTGTTCGACCGGCTCGAAGACCTCGCCCGGCGCCGCGGCACCCTCGGCCGCTACTAGCCCACGAACCTGCCACCAGGCCAAGAACCTGAAGGAAAGAGGGCAATCGACGTGAACGTGTTCCTGTGGGTACTGCAGGCCCTCCTGGCCGCCGTCTTCGGCCTGGCCGGGATCATGCACGCCACCCGGTCCAAAGAGGGACTGCGCCCCATGGCGCCGTGGGTGGAGGACTTCACCCTCACCCGGATCCGCCTGATCGGCGCGGCCGAACTCCTCGGCGCCCTCGGCCTGATCCTGCCCGCCGTCACCGGCATCGCCCCGATCCTGACCCCGCTGGCCGCCACCGGCCTGGCCATCACCATGCTCGCCGCCGCCGCCACCCACGCCCGCCGCGGGGAGCCGGCGGCCATCGCCGTCAATGTGGTGCTGCTCGCACTGGCCGCGGTCATCGCGTGGGGCCGCTTCGGCCCCTACGCCCTCTGACGGCGGACGCCTCGGCGGCCGTCACCGCGGACCCGGGGACCGGAAGGACGCCGGGTGCCGCTCAGCCCGTGGGCGAGGGGCAGCCCAGGCGGCGGTATCTGCCGGGGGCCATGCCGTACTCGCGTTTGAAGGCGTTCGCGAAGGCGAACTCCGAGCCGTAGCCGACGACGGCGGCGATCTCGCTCAGCGAGGCGTCGGAGTCGCGCAGCATGCGCGCGGCCGTGCCCAGCCGCCACCAGGTCAGATAGGTCAGTGGCGGCTGCCCGACGAACCGGGTGAACCTCTGGGAGAACGCCGCGCGGGACAGCCCGGCGCGGCGGCCGAGCGACTCGACCGTCCACGGGTGGGCGGGGTCGCGGTGGATGCCGTCGAGCGCGGCGCCGACGGCCGGGTCGGCCAGCGCGGCGGCCCAGCCGTCGGTCCTGCAGTGCTCCACCGAGGCGTCGAACCAGGCGCGCAGGATGTACAGCAGCAGCGTGTCCAGCAGCGCCGGCACCACCAGGTCCGCGCCCGGCCGCGGGGCTTCGATCTCCTTGCCGAGCAGCTCGACGGCGGCGCGCAGCTCGGTGTCGTGCCCCAGCCTGGCGGGCAGGTGGATCATCTCGGGCAGCCCCGTGAGCAGCGGATGCGCCCGGTTCGGGTCGAGCCGGTAACCGCCGCAGAGCGTCACGGTGACGGGCCCGGCGCCCTCCATGGAGGCCGAGGCGAACAGTCCGGCGGGAGCGTGGGGGTCGCAGTCGGGCTCCGCGACGGGGGTGGTGGGCGAGTCCGCCAGCGCGTAGCCGTGCCCGTGGGGGAAGAACAGCACGTCGCCCGGCGCGACCGGGATCGGCTCGCCCTCCGGCGGGATCGCCCAGCACGAGCCGCGCAGCACCACCTGGAAACCCGCCGAACCGGGCACCGACGGGAACCGCTGCCCCCACGGTGCCGCCCACTCGACGCGTGCCGAGCGCGGCACGCCCATGCGCATGGAGGCGACCACGTCGCTCAGCACGTCCATGACATGAGTCTAACCAGCAAGACGATCGCGTATTAATCACAGACAGCAGCGCATTGGGTGCCTCTGTCACGGCTCCTATGGTTGACGGCATGACAGAATTCCCGGTCGATGGGGCAGCCGGTGCGACCGGTCGTCCCCCGGTGAGCCGAAAAGCCGTCGGAGTACCTTTGAGCGAGTCCGAGACGCAGGCGGGCGAGCACGCCGCGGACCTTCCCGGCACCATGCGGGCCGCCCGCATCCACGAGTACGGCGACGCCTCGGTGATCTCCCTGGACGAGGTGCCGGTGCCGAGGCCCGGGCCGGGCGAGGTGCTCATCAGGGTCGGCGCGACGTCGTTCAACCCCTCGGAGGTGGGCCTGCGGAGGGGCCTGCTGCACGACGTGCTCGGCGTCACGCTCCCGTACACGCTCGGCGCGGACGTCGCGGGCACCGTGGTCACCGGGGCGGACGGCCTCGTCCCCGGCGACCGGGTGATCGGGCTCATCGAGGGGGCGGCGGCCGGGTACGCGGTCGTGAGGGCGAGCGTGCTGGCCAGGGTGCCGGAGCGGATCCCGCTGACGGACGCGGCCGCCGTGCCGGTGGCCGGGCTCACCGCGTGGCAGGCGGTCTTCGAGCACGCCCGCGTCCGCCCCGGCACCCGGGTGCTGATCAACGGGGCCGGCGGCGGCATCGGGCTGTTCGCCGTACAGCTGGCCAAGCACGCGGGCGCGCACGTGGTGGCGACCGCCAGTGCGCGCAGCGCCGACGCCGTGCGGGCGCTGGGCGCCGACGAGATCGTCGACTACACCGCCGACCCCTTGCCGGGCGGCAACGACGTGCTGATCAACCTGGTGGCCGGCGTGCCCGACTCGGTGACGGAGCTGGCCGGGGAGTTCGTCTCGGTGACCGAGCCGATCGAGCATCCGCGCGCCGTCCGGTTCGTGACCCGCAACGATCCGGGACAGCTCTCCGAGCTGGTGGCGCTGATCGATGAGGGCGTGGTGGACGTCAGGGCGGACGTCCGTCCGCTGGAGTCCCTGGCGGACCTGCACCGAGCCGCGGAACGCGGCGACGTCCGCGGAAAAATCGTACTGAAGGTGGAGAAGTGATCAGGATCGGCATCATCATCGGCAGCACGCGGCCGGGACGCAACGGCGAGGCCGTCGCCCGCTGGGTCCATGACCGCGCGGTCAGGCGCGGTGACGCGCACTACGAGCTGGTCGACCTGAAGGACTACGACCTTCCCCACCTCGACGAGCCGCTCCCCGCGGCCGGCGGGGTCTATGAGCACCCGCACACCAAGGCGTGGTCCGACACCGTCGCGGGCTTCGACGGCTTCGTCTTCGTCACCCCCGAGTACAACCACTCGACCACCGGCGTGCTCAAAACCGCCATCGACTTCCTGTTCGCCGAATGGCACGACAAGGCCGCGGGCGTGGTCGGCTACGGCGTCAGCGGCGGCGTGCGGGCGGCCGAGCACCTCCGGCAGGTGCTCGGCCAGGTCAAGGTGGCCGACGTCCAGATGGCCGTGGAGCTGCTGCTGCGCAGCGACTTCGAGGACTTCACCGTCTTCAAGCCCGCCGCGCATCAGGAGGACGCGCTGGGCGGGCTGCTCGACCAGGTCGTCTCCTGGAGCACGGCGTTGCGCCCGCTCAGGGTTTGAGAGCGCGCGCCATCCCGGTGCGGCTCCGGCCACGCCGCCCCGGCCGGTGGCCGGAGCCGGGCCCGTGCCGGGATCGCCACCGGTCGCCGGCCGCCGCACGGTGACCCGGATCCGTCCTCACGGCGGCCCGGGAACGGCGGCGAGCTCGATGAGGTGCCGGGCGGCGGAAAGGCCCCCGGCGGGTCGCGTCACGTGCTCATGTGCGCCCTGAACCGTTCGTGGGCGCTCTGCTTGGAGATTCCCATCGCCTCCCCCACCTGAGCCCAGGAGGCGCCGGCCTCCCGGGCGCCGGCGACGACCTGGTCGAGCAGGGTACGGTGCCAGCTCTCCACCTGGGACAGCAGTGTGAGGGCGGCGAGAGGACGTTCGGCGGCGAGCTTGACGATCCGCTCGCACAGGAGATTCGACGTGGTCACCAGCTCGCCGGGGGGCGCGGCGGCGAGCAGCGGAGCGGCGTGCCTGCTCCACCAGCGATACTCCGTCTCCTTGGCCCCCTCCTCCGTGGACGGGAACCGGCGCTGGTCTGTCCATCCGCAGGAACATCCGGCCTGGTAGCCGACGAAGGTCCTGGTGAAGGCGCCGGCGGATGAGGCCAGATCCCCATTGGGGAGCACCGGGGCGGCGAAGCCCTCGTGGCCGGGGATGTCCGGGCTCTTGAATGTCATAGGCGTCAGGATATCCTGACGCATTGCCGTGCGTGTGGCGGTCTCATCGAGTACGGCGTCGCCGGCGAGCCCCGCATGTACGCGCGGGCCGAACGGCAGATGGAGCGCTTCGCCGCCTGGTGCCGTTCGGCCACAACCTGCGCCCTGCACGGCCGGGACGCCGCCGGGGTGTGGCGCCGGCCGGTGACCGTCGCGGACCGCTCACCGGTGCCGGTCACGGGCGGATTGCGCCGTTCCGTCCTCGGGGCGGGCGGCGGCGACCGTACGCGGGGGAGGAACGCCGCGCCGGGTTCCGCTCATCCGGAGGCGGGGACCCCGCCCGGCGCGCTCGGCGGCGCCTCGGGAGACGGCGGGGCGTCGGAGCGGTGGGAGGGTCCGTGCGGATCCGCGCAGTGGAACGCGCCGGGGTCGTCGGCCTGCGGCTCGGAGGCGGCGTGGTCCACCTGCAGGGTCGTGTGCCCGATGCCGTAGTCGTCGTGCAGGAGACGCTCGACGGCCTGCCGTACGGCGTGGCAGTCGGCCCCCGGGACGACCAGGATGTGGGCCGACATCGCCGGGTAGCCGGAGGTGACCTCCCATACGTGCAGGTCGTGGACCTCGACGACGTGGGGCAGGGCGGCGGTCTTCCGGCCGATCTCGGCGGGGCTGATGCCGACGGGGGCGGCCTCCATGAAGACGCGGCCGGCGTCGCGCACCAGGCCCCAGCCGGCCTTGAGCATCAGGGCGGCCACGACCAGTGCGGCGACGGCGTCGGCCCGCGCCCAGCCCGTGGCCATGATGACCGCCCCGGCTGCGGTGGTGGCGATGAAGGCGTACAGGTCGTTGAGTATGTGCTGGAAGGCGCCCTCGACGTTGAGGCTGGAGCGGTCGGCCCTGCGCAGCAGCCAGGCCGCGGCGAGGTTGACGGCGATGCCGGCCAGTCCGGTGGCCAGCATGTAGCCGCCGGCGACCTGCGGAGGGTCGATGAGGCGGTGGACGCCCTCGTAGACGAAGTAGGCGGCCAGCAGCAGCAGGGTGATGCCGTTGAGCTGGGCGGAGACGATCTCGGCGCGTTTGAGGCCGTAGGTGAAGCCGCCCTGCGGCGGGCGGGCGGCGATCCGCATCGCCACGAGGGCGAAGACGATGGCGAAGGCGTCGGTCAGCATGTGCCCGGCGTCGGAGATCAGCGCGAGGGAACGGGCGATGACGCCGACGACCACCTCGGCCGCCATGAAGACGACGATCAGGGCGAGCGCGCCGGTCAGGTAGCGACGGTCGGCCTGGGCGCTGACGGCGTGCCCGTGGCCGTGGCCGTGTCCGCGACCGCGGGGGGCGGAGGGGCCGGGCTCACCGGCTCCGTGCACGCCGGGGGTGTGCAGGTCAGTCATCGCGCTCTCCCCGCTCGTGCCTGATGTGGGCGAGGGCCACGTCCAGCAGCATCCGCACGTGGGAGTCGGCGAGCCGGTAGTAGGCCATCCGGCCGCTGCGGCGCACCTTCACCACCCGTTTGGCGCGCAGCAGCCGCAGCGCGTGCGAGGCGGCCGACATGCTGTGCCCGGTGAGCGCGGTCAGGTCGCACACGCACATCTCGCCGCCTTCGAGCAGGGCGGCGATCAGCCGCAGCCGCCGGGGGTCGGCCAGCAGCCCGAAGATCTGGGCCAGTTCCTCGATGGACTCGTCCGCGGGCAGCGCGTCCCGGACGCCGGCCACCCGTTCGGCGTCGACCACCGTGACCGAGCAGTCGCGGTCCGGTCGCAGGGAAACAACTGAATGACTGTTCACTTGTGCAAGTGTGGAGACTTCGCCGCCGTTCGTCAACACGTCCGCCGGGAACCGGGCCAGGTGGACCGTCACCCCTGCCCCAACGAGAGCAAAACCTTACTTGCATGATTGCTCATATGTGTGATGCTTCAGTAATCGGGTAACCACGAAGAGTGAACATCGCAGGTCGATCCCTATTAGACCCGTCCGGCCCCCGGCGTTCAACCGGTTACGGCGATGCTCACCGGAAGGAAAAGTCCCATGCGAAACACCCGGCGGATCCTCCCCGCGCTGACCGCATGCGCCGCGGCCGGATTGCTCGCGATCGGCGTCACACCCGCGCGGGCCGACTCCGGCACCCCCCGGCCCACCGGCGTCAGCACCCCCGTCGCCGTCACCCCCCGGCCCGCCGGCGTCAACGCTCCCGCCGCCGGCACCACCACCTCCTCGGCGCGTACCTGCGGCTACCGGGTCGTCCACGTACGGCGCGGCGGCTTCCTGCGCGTCCGTTCCGGACCGGGGCTGCGCTACCGGCCCATCGGGCGGCTGCGGGTGACCGACGGCCGCGTCCACGGCTCCTGCACCGCCCGCCATGGCTGGATCGCCGTCAAGACCCCCACCGGCACGTCCGGCTGGTCCTACGGCTACTACCTGCGCCGGGTGGACTGGAGGTGATCCGGCCGACGGCATCCGCCCGGTACGGCCGGCACCGCCTCCCGTCCACGGCAGACCCCGCGCCGTAGGCGAGAACCCGCCCCTCCGCGGCGGGACGGGCACCACCGGTCCCGCCGCGGACGCCGAGCCGCGTTCCTCTCCGCGAAGGCGGCATCGCGCCCGGCATCGCGTTCCACGCCATGGTCTTCCGTGGTCTTCCACGGCGACCCCATCGACCCGATCGCGATCTCAGCGACAGAACACACCGGAGGCGTTCCCATGACAGACGAACCCGGCACCCCGGCCCAGGACCCACGGTGCGCCGACGCCGGCTGTGACGTTCCAGCCGATCAGCACGCCGCTCCTCCGCAGTGGGACGACCGGCACTCCCACCACCACGACGGCGACGATCACGGAGACGACGGTCACCGAGGCGACGGTTTCCCCTGCGGCCACGATTGATCACCGGCGCCGTCCGCCATTGGGCTCTCACCGTCCTCCGCGAGGAGGGCCCGATGACGGCCCCCCGGCGGAAACCCGCGAACCTGCGGCCGGTGGAAGGACCATGTGCCCGCCCCCCTTCTGTCCCTTTCCCGCTCATCGCGGAACTTCGAAACAGCGAAAGAACGGTGAAGACGCCCATGGGCGAAGAACACGGACACGGACACGGAGCCGCCGAGCACGCCGGACAGGACGAGCACGCTGGACAGGACGGCCCGCCGGCCGCGCCGACGCTCACCGACCCGCCCGCGGCCGCGGGACTGCTGACCCCCGCTGCGGTGCGCAACCAGGTGTTCACCGTCGTCCGGCTGCGCGAGGGCTACGACCTGACCGAGGTCGACCAGTTCCTCGGGCAGGTCGAGACCACCCTGATCAAGGTGCTGTGCGACAACGCGGACCTGCGGGCCCGCGCCGCGGCGGACGGGGACGGCGGACGGGCGGACGGCGGTGAGGACGACCGCGTCTCCGACATCGCCCGGCGGGCGGCCGACCGCACCCTCGCCCTGGCCCACCAGGAGGCCCGGGCGATCCTGGACCGGGCCCGCCGTACGGCCGAGCAGGTGGAACGCGCCGCCTGGCGCAACGCCTCCGCCCGGCACCCCCGGAGCCCCTCCGTCTCCCCGGAGGCACTGGACGAGCGGATCCAGAGCCTGCACACCGCGGTCGCCGCGTCCGGCAGCGGCCTCAGGGACGCGATCGACGGCCAGATCAGCAGGCTGCACACCCTGCTCGACGAACTGCGGGATCTCACCCGGCCCGGACAGGCCCCGCCGTCCGCCCGGCACGCCGCCCCCGACCGGCCCGCCGACTGACACCCACCGGCCGTCCCGCCCCTTTCACACGGGGCGGCCGGATCCGCCGGGACGGCCTTCACATCGCGTCCCCTTCACGCGGAGCGGCCCCCTCACGACCTCGCCGGCGACGGCCGCGCCGTACCCCTGCCTCCCGTGCTCTTCCGCGTTCACCCACCCCTTCAGATCATCAGGAGGTGCTCACCGATGCCACCATCGGCCTTGGTCTGGGCAATGGGGCCGGCCCTGCAGGCACAACCTCCCCGCCAGGCGGCCTGGGGCGCGGTGCTCCTGGTCTGCGTCTCCACCCTCGTCGGCGCCTACCTCGCCCGGCGCGACTCGGAACGGATGACGCTGTGGCTGGCCGTCGCCTCGGCGATGATGCTGGTCACCGCGCTCGTCGACCTGCTGCCCGACGCCTGGGGCGAAGCGGCGGAAACCGGCGTCCCGCTGTGGGGCCTGGCCCTGGCCGCCCTGTTCGGGTTCCTGGTCATCACCTACTTCACCCGCCGCGGTTGCGCCTGCCCCGAGGACGCCGCGGCCCGCACCGCGCTGCACGGCCCCGGACTGCACCGCCGCATCAAGCAGGGGATGGACGCGGCGGTGTTCGGCGGCATGGGCACCGCCGCCGCGCTCACCCTGCACCGCGCCATCGAAGGCGCCGCCCTGGCACTGACCGCGTCCGTCGTCGTCATCATCGCGCTCGTCGTGCACTCGGCCAGCGAGGGCCTCGCCCTGGCCGCGCTGCTGGACATCGCCAAACAGCGCCTGACCCCCTGGCTGATCGTCTCCTGCCTCAGCCCCGCCGCGGGAGTCGTGGTCGCCACCATCAGCCCGCTGCCCGCCGCCCTGGTGCCGATCCTGCTCAGCATGGTCATGGGCGTGCTGTGCCGGACCGCGATCGTCGGGATGAAGCTCGCCGCCGGAAAGCAGCGGAGCGGCCGGCTGTCCCGGCGGCAGATCGCCGTCGCGGCCGCCGCGGCGGCCTGCGCGGGCGTCCTGCTGGTCACCGCGAACGTCCTGGGCGGCGGCGACGGCCCCGCCAAGGCGTCCCACCCCGCCCCGACGGCTGCTCCCCCGGCCGGCCTCCCCCGCCCCGGGCCGGACGCCACCCTGCCCGCGCCCGCACAGGCTCCGCCGCCGCACGGCCCGGCGCCGACCGTCCCGCTCAGCAGGGCGCAGCTCCGCGAGGAGCTCACCGCCGGGCGGCTCGGCCTGGCCGAGGTCTTCCGGCGCGACGATGAGATCACCCGCCGTACCCCGATCCGCCGGATCCTGCTCGCCCTGCCCGGCGCCACCCCGGTCACCGTCCACACCCTGCTGATGAGTACCGGACTCGACGGCCGGCAGTGGGTCGCCGACCTCACCGAACGGCAACGGCGAGCCCTGCTGGCCGCCCTCGCCCGAAGACGCGATCCCCCGCCGGCCCCGGAGGGATGAGCCCGGCCCGACCGGAGGCCCCCTCCTCGGGAGGACACTCCGGGCACGGCGCCCGGCCCCGTGCCCGGGGCCCGGAAGGTCCCCCGTCCGGGCGTGCGGTCCCCTTCAGCCGATCTGCTCGGCCAGTCCGACGACGATGCCCTCGGGGCCGCGGACGTAGCAGAGCAGGTAGACGTCCTCGTACCGCATCACCTCGCCGACGAGTTCGGCGCCGTGGGCGCGCAGGCGGGCGACGGCGTCCTCGATGTCGTCGACGGCGAACATGACGCGGCGCATTCCCAGCGTGTTCGCCGGCGCGTCCTTCGGCTCGGGACGGATCGCCTTCGGCGCGTGGAACATCGCCAGCTCGATCCGGCCGTGGCCGTCCGGGGTCCGCAGCATCGCGACGTCCTGCCGGACGTCGTCGATCCCGATGACGCGCTCCACCCAGCGTCCCTCGATCGGCCCCCTGCCCTCCAGTTCCATGCCGAGTTCGACGAAGAACGCGATGACGGCGTCGAGGTCTTCGACGACGATGAGGACGTTGTCCATCCGCTGAATGGTCATGCGGGTCTCCCCGGTCCGGTACGGCCACGGTGGCCGCGTGCGCTCCTGGGACGGAGCCGCCAGGCCGTTCTCGACATCCTCCGCGACGGCCTCTTCGAGAACCTTCCGAAGGCGCACGTCGTTTATGTTGTACACCGTGAACGCGACAAGGGAGCGGGTCGCCGAGGCCGCGCGGACGATCCTCGCCGGCGAAGGAGCCGACGCGGTGACCATGCGCAGAGTGGCGGAGATGGTCGGCGTCACCGCCATGGCGATCTACAAGCACTACCCCAGCCGCGAGGCCCTCCTCGCCGTGGTGGCGGACCGTACCTTCGACGAACTGGGCGAAGGCTGGGGAACGAGGGTCCCGGACGGCGACTGGGAGACCCGCGTGAGGTGCCTGCTGGAGGACTTCCTGGACTTCGCCCTCGGCCGCCCGCATCTGTACACGTTCCTGATGACCGATCGGCGCGACAGGGTCAGGCGCTTCCCCGACGACTTCCGGCGGAACGGGTCACCGGCGTTCGCCCGCGTCGTCGAACTGGCCGAGGAGGGCATGCGCCTGGGCCTGCTGCGTCCCGACGACCCGCTGGAGACCGCCCTGGCCCTGACCTCGTCCGTCCAGGGCCTCGTCCAGCTGTATCTCGGCGGACGCGTCGGCATGGACGAGAAGGACTTCAGAGCGCTCTGCGCCCGCACGGTGGAAAGGGTCCTGCGCGGCCTCCGCGCTTAGGACCGCAGCGACCTCCGGGCTTGGGACCGCAGCGACCTCCGTGCTCAGGTCCGCCGCGGCGAGGGCGCGCGGCGCGCCTTCCGTCCGGGATCCGGGAGAGCGTCCGGTCGATGTGGAAGAATCCCGGGCCATGGCCACGCTTCCGTCCATCATCGCCCTGATGGCGGGCAGGCGCGCCGCGCGGGCCGCCCGGTCGATCGACGTCACCCGCCTTCCCGAGGACGTCCTGGCGCTCGTCGACGCCCTCGAACCCGGGGAGGAACTGGCCGTCACACGGGACGGCGAGACGGTCGCGGTGATCTCCAGCACCCTGCGCGTGCTCGACGGCGCCGTCGTCGATCCCGCCGCGGAGGAGGCCGTCGAGGACGCGGGTGAAGAGCCCGCGGCCGACTACGACGGCGTGACGGTCGTCGCCACGGCGATGAAGCTGTCGGCGTCGGCCCGGGTGGCACTGTCCGACCGGCTCGGCCCCGACTACGTCGTGCTCGACATGCACGCCGCCCCCAAGACGACCGACGTGCTGCTGGCGCCGCCGTCCAGCCCCCAGCTGATCGCATGCCTCAGGTCGATGTATCCGAAGGCTCGCGTCGTCATCACCGAGATCGAGGACGACGAACTCGGGGTCAACTACCACGGCCCGGTACGGCGCATGCTGGACGCCGGCGCGGAGGCGTACCTGCCGCCGGCGACCATCCCCCACCTGGCGAGCCAGCTCGACCGCACCCTCACCCGGCTGCGCGAGGTCTCCGGCGGCGCCGCCACCCCGCCGGAGATCGAACCCGCCATGGGACCGCCGGGTGACAGCGGGCGCGGCGTCCCGGCGGTGCGGCCGATATCCGGTGGAGTCTCATAACGCCTTGTGACGCCTTGTGACGCCTCGTGACGCCTCGCCGGCACAGCGGGCGGCGAGGGGATCGAGCGCGGGCTCCGCCAGGAGCGCGCCGCCGCGGCCGCTCAGCCGGACGGACGT
Source organism: Streptosporangium sp. NPDC048047 (assembly GCF_040653115.1). Lineage (NCBI taxonomy): Bacteria > Bacillati > Actinomycetota > Actinomycetes > Streptosporangiales > Streptosporangiaceae > Streptosporangium > Streptosporangium sp. NPDC048047. Next base: position 16,582 of record NZ_JBEZNH010000008.1, read on the forward strand.
GGGGCGCATCCCGGTGGACGGGACCGATCCCGCGCGGTTCGCGCGAGCGGCGAATGACGAGGTTCATATTCACTATATTTAGACCATGGTGAATATGACGTCCGTCCTCCCCCTCCGTGGCTGCGACCTGCGTTACGCCGACAGCGGCGGTGACGGCGTGCCGGTGGTGCTCACCCACGGGGCCGGAGCCGACCACGTGATGTTCGACGCCCAGCGGGAGTACCTGCGGGAGCGGGGGTATCGCGTCGTCACCTGGGACCTGCGGGGTCATGGCCTCTCCCGCCCCTCCGGAGTGCGGTTCACCGCCGAGGAGGCGATCGCGGACCTGTGCGCGCTGATCGGGCACCTGGGGGTGGACCGGCCGGTGCTCGTGGGGCACTCCCTCGGCGGCAACCTCAGCCAGGCCGTCGTCCGGCGGCATCCCGGTCTCGCCCGAGCCCTGGTCGTCATCGGCGCGACGCCGAACACGGCGCCGCTGTCCTGGAACGAACGCCTGCTGCTGCGGTCGGCCGCGCCGATGTTGTCGATGATCCCGGCCAGGGCCTTCCCGCGGGTGATGGCCGATGCCTCCGCGGTCACCCCGGCCGCGCGAGCGGATGCCCGGCGGGCCTTCGGCCGGCTGTCGAAGAAGGAGTTCGTCCAGGTGTGGCGGGCGACCGTCGGGTTCCTCGCCCCGGATCCCGGCTATCGCACGCCGGTTCCCCTGTGCCTGATCCGTGGCGAGCGGGACCGCACCGGCAACATCGCCTCGGCCATGCCCCGGTGGGCCGAGGCCGAGGGGATCGAGGAGATCGTCATCCCCGGCGCGGGTCACATCGCCGGACAGGACGACCCGCACGCGGTCAACGCGGCGATCGGCGCGTTCCTGCGTACGGTCCCGGCGGAGAAGGGAGCACGGCGATGAGCGCGGACGGACGCCGGGCGTTCATCACCTCGGTGGGCGACCTGCTGGCCTCCTGGAACCTGCCGCACGCGACGGGACGCGCCTACGGACTGCTGCTCCTCAGCGAGGAGCCGATCTCCCTCGACACGATCGCCGCCGAGCTGGAACTGAGCAAGGGGGCGGTGAGCACCGCGGTACGGCAGCTGGATTCCTGGGGGCTGGCCAGGGTGATCCCGCAGCCGGGCAGCCGACGGCTCCTGGTCGAGGCCACGGGAGGGATCGAGTCGCTGCTGGAGGCCAGCCAGGCGCGGGCCAGGACCCTGATCGCCGCCTTGCGGGAGGGTGAGTCACTGGTGCGGAGCGGTCCGGCGCAGGAACGGCTTCATGATGTGATCGGCCTTTTCGCCGGCTATGTCGACCTCGGAGGCCGGATGCTCGCCGAACACCGTCGGCGGCGGACGGGGTCCGCCCGGCCCTGACGGGGACGCACCCGGTCTCCGGCCGGCCGGTCCGCGTACGGCTCTCCTCTCGCGCCCGCCTCGTTCCGGCGTGGCGGGCGCCCGCGGCGGCGGACGCCCGCCAAGCGGAGCTCAGGAGCAGTTCCACCTGATGCCCTGGTAGTTCAGCCCGTTGCCCCACTTGTACGACCGCCAGCGGTGCGGGCCGACGATGAAGCAGGGACTGTCCGGCCCGACCCGTCGGACGGAGAAGGAGATGGTGGAGGCGCAGTCGTTGGTGACCTTCACGGTCTGGGTGACGTAGCCGGACGAGTGGCTGACGTGCACGCAGTTCGCGGCGCGCGCGGACGCGACGGACATGGACGCGGCGGTGCTGGCGCCGGCCTGACCTGCGGCGGCGACGGTCAGCAGTGCCGCCGCGGACAGGGCCAGTGCGCTGTTGCGAATCCTTCGGTGAGTCATTCGCCGTCCTTTCCGGGAAATCCGGGGAAGGGCCTCGCCCTTCCGCTCCATGGCCTTTTAGATGGCCTTCCGGCTCCCGAGGTTCGGCGTTTCTTCGATTTTTTTCCATCCCCCTCTCATCTAACACTTCCCAAATGAGGAAATATTAGATGAGAGGCGAAATGGTCAGAAATTTCATTAAAAGCCGGGTGTGCCGGTCCGCGCCCCGCTCCCCCACCGTGGCCCGGCGGACACCGGGACGAGTCACTCAGCGGGGCAGACCGTGCCCGGCGCGGGCAGCGTGAGGTCGGTCAGGTACCGGGTGGCGTGCCGGATAGGGCACTTCTTCCCCGACAGGTAGAGGGAGTGACCGGGCCCGTCGTAGGCGACGGTGGCCGACCCCGGCACCAGCCGGGTGAAGCTCTCGGTCACCGTCAGGTCGCCCCAGGTACTGCCCGCTCCCAGGAACGGCGGCAGGCCGCGGACCGGCAGAGGGCGGGACGGGTTGGCCACCGGCAGCGGCCACCCGGCGCAGCCCAGCCCGTCGAACCTGGCCGTCCCGAAGTCCGGCGAGGCCTTCCGCGCCTTCCGGCGGAACGCCTGGAGCTCGGCGTATCCGGTGAATCCCCGGTCGTCCCCGCAGCTCATCGCCAGCGCCCCGGGCATGGCCCAGACCCGCGCGTTGCCCAGGGCGAAGTCGGCGAAGCCGGACCCGTCCCCGTGCCGGGCCTTGTCCACCGCCTCGGCGAAGACCAGCCAGCGGGAGTTCTCCGGCCCGGGGTCGGGGATGAAGCCGAAGCTCCTCAGGTGCCAGCCGGTCAGCGCGCCCTTCCCGAACTCCGCGGAGGTGACCGGGATCGGCCTGCGGTCGGCGTCGCGGACCAGCCGGCGCCAGACCTTCCCGGCGTCCTCCCCGTGCAGCGCGCAGGCGGACGTCTCCGCGCACCAGCGGGTGAACCGGGCGAACACCTTCTCCGCGGCGGGATATATCCGCAGCGTCTGGTCGTTCCAGCCGTTCACCTGGTTGATCGTGCCGTCGAGATACATGGCCCGGATCCGCTGGGGGAACAGCCGGGCGTAGGCGGCGGCGGGGACCCCGCCGTAGGAGTTGGCCATGAAACTCAGCCGCTCCTCCCCCAGTGCCTCGCGGACCGCCTCCATGTCCATGGCCGCCGACAGGGAGTCCATGCGGCCGAACAATCCGGTGCGGTCCGCGTCCCGGCAGGCGGTGAACGCCTTGGTCATCGCCGTGGTCAGCGCGGCGTACTCCTTGCGGTCGCGGGGCTCACGCAGCGTCGTCCCGGGTTGTCTGCATACCCCCGGCATCCGGTCGCGCCACACGGTGGTGCGGGGGGCGTAGGCGACGACGTCGAACCTGCGCCGCAGGTCGGTGAGGTCGGCGGCGGCGAGCTTCAGGTCGTCGATCCCGTTGGCCCCGGGACCGCCGGGGATGCCCAGCACGCTGCCGATCCGCTGTCCAGGTTCGGTGGCCGCCAGCCGGGCCAGCTTCAGCGTGATCTTCGCCCCGTCCGGCCGGGACCAGTCCACCGGCACCTCGATCGCGGCGCACCGCATGTCCTGGGGCGCGTCCTTCCCGGCGCAGTCGCCCCACGTCGGCCCATCGTCCCGGGCGGCCGACGCCGCCGGGGTCATCCCGGCCAACGCCGCCGCGGCCATGCCGATGACCAGCCATCCGGTCCTGCCGAGGGAATGTCGTCGCTTCGTCGTCGTCATGGCTCCACCGTGGCCGGGCCGGGCGGGCACCCGCCACGGGGATGTCCTCCGTACCGGGTTCGGGATGTCCCCCGGGTGCCGTCCGGCTGGGCCCGCGCCCACACGTCCGCCAGGCTGTACGGCGTCGCCACCGCGAAGAAGCCGCCGGCGGCGCCGCGCGGTGAGGAGGAACGGTGACGAGGGGCATGGAGAGCCGGGCAGGAGACGGGCCCCCGGACATGCGGCGCGCGATGGTCGCGGCTCCGGTGTGGGCGCGGGCGTGGCGTGAGCTCGCCTACGCGCTGGTGGCGCCGCTGATGGCCGTGATCGGCCTGGTCTACGCCGTCGTCGTGGCGTTGGGCGTCGCCTCGGCGGCGGGTGTCGTCGGCGTGCCGCTGCTGGCGCTGGGCGTCCCGGCGGCCAGGCGTCTCGGCACGGCCAACAGGTGGCTTGCCCGCGCGCTGGCCGGGGTGCGGGTGGCCGATCCGGCCCCGTTCCGGTCCGGTCCGGGCCTGGCGGACCGGCTCGTGGCGGCACTCGGCGACCTGACGGGATGGCGCGCCGTCATCCACGGCCTGGTCCGGCTGCCGTCGGCCCTGCTGGCCCTCGCCGTGGCCGCCGGGCTGTGGGGAGGCGGCCCGGCCCTGCTCTGCCACCCCCTGTGGCACTCCGGCGCCCTGCCGGTCCTTCCGGACGGCCTGCCGGGTGCGGTGACGGCGAGTGCCGCCGGGGCGGCGCTGCTGCTGGCGGCGCCGTGGGGCGTCCATCTCGCGCTGGCCCCCGAGCGGCTGCTCGCCCGGACGCTGCTGGGACCGGCTCCGGGCGAGGCCAGGACCCGCAGGCTGGAGCGGGCGCGGGCGATGGCGGTGGACGGCGCGGCCGCCGAGCTGCGCCGGATCGAACGCGACCTGCACGACGGCACGGCCGCGCGGCTGGTCACGCTGGCCATGAGGCTGGGCATGGCCCTGGAGGAGCTGGAGCACGCCGACCGGCCGGAGCGTCCGGCCCGCGCCCGCGCCCTGGTCGAGGGCGCGCACCGCGACGCCAAGGAGACCCTGGCCGAGCTGCGCGACCTGATCCGCGGCATCCACCCGTCCGCGCTCGGCGAGGGGCTGGAGACCGCCCTGGCCACGCTCGCCGCGCGCAGCCCGGTCCCCGTCCGGTTCGACGCCGACCTGCCGGAACGGCCCGACCCGGCGATCGAGGCCGTCGCCTACTTCTGCGCCGCGGAACTGCTCGCCAACGTGGCCAGGCACAGCGGAGCCCGGCGCGCCGTACTCGGCGTGCGGGCATCGGACGGCCTGCTGACCCTGCTCGTCCGCGACGACGGCGACGGCGGCGCGGCGGCGGACACCGGGACGGACGCCGGGTCCGGGCTGCGGGGCCTGGCCGGCCGGGTGGCGCCGGTGGACGGGACGATCGATGTCCACAGCCCGCCGGGAGGGCCTACGGTGGTCACGGTCGAGCTTCCCCTCCACATCTGAACGGAAAAGACGCCCATGCGCATCGTGATGGCCGAGGACGCGGCGGTGCTCAGGGACGGGCTGTGCATGCTGCTCACCTCCCGGGGTCACGAGGTGGCGGCCGCCGTGGGCGACGGCGAGGCGCTGGAGGCGGCCGTGGCCGAGCACCGGCCCGACGTCGCCGTGGTGGACGTGCGCATGCCGCCCTCCCACACCGACGAGGGACTGCGGGCCGCGCTCCGGGTCCGCCGCGCCCACCCGGGTCTGGGCGTGCTGGTGTTCTCCCAGTACATCGAGACGCGCTACGCCGCGCGGCTGCTCGCCGACGGCGCCCACGGGGTGGGTTACCTGCTGAAGGAGCGGGTCGCCGACGTCGGGGACTTCCTGTCCGCCCTCGACCGGATCGCGGCCGGGCAGACCGTCCTCGACCCCGAGGTGGTCACCCAGATCATGGGCGCCGGTCACCGCGCCGAGGCGCTGGCCGCGCTCACCCCCCGGGAACGCGAGGTGCTCTCCCTCATGGCCGAGGGGCGCTCCAACAACGCCATCGCCACGGCGCTGTTCCTGTCGTACGGCTCGGTGGAGAAGCACGTGGCGCAGATCTTCACCAAGCTCGGCCTGTCCCCGTCCGACGGCGACCACCGCCGGGTGCTGGCCGTCCTGCGCTATCTGCAGGGCTGACCGCCGGGTCCCGCAGGCCGCGGGGCCCGGCGGGCTTTCCGAACGATCCGGCCTCACATTCCGCGGGGCCGTCTCGTCGGTCCCGTGAGACGCCGACGCACCGAGGAGAGCCGGGGGCACCATGACCATCCCGTCCGGGCCGGGAGACGGCCGGCCCGATCCGGGCCTGAACGCGATCATGAGCGAGCGGCGTCAGCTGATCAACCTCGCCTACCGGCTCCTCGGCTCCCTGGCCGAGGCCGAGGACGCCGTGCAGGAGACCTACGCCCGCTGGTACGCGATGCCCCTCGAACGGCGGGACGCCGTCGAGTCCCCCGGGGCCTGGCTGATGAGGGTCGCCGGCCGCGTCTGCCTGGACGTGCTCGGCTCGGCGCGGGCCCGGCGGGAGCGGTACGTGGGGCAATGGATCCCCGAGCCGCTGCCCGACCGCGGCGAGTGGCCCGGCGGCCGGCCGGGCGAGATCGCGGCCGATCCGGCGGACCAGGTCACCCTCGACGAGTCGGTCACCATGGCCTTCATGGTCGTGCTGGAGGCGATGACCCCGGCCGAGCGGGTCGCGTTCGTCCTGCACGACGTCTTCCGCTACTCCTTCGCCGAGGTGGCCGAGATCGTCGGCCGTACCCCGGCGGCGTGCCGTCAGCTGGCCTCCTCGGCCCGCCGCCGCGTCCGCGCCTCCCAGGCCCCCGTCACCCCGGCGGCCGATCGGACCGGCGTCGTCGGCGCCTTCAGGAGGGCGTGGGCGGCCGGCGACGTCGATGCCCTCATCTGCCTTCTGGACCCCGGCGCCACGGTCGTCGCCGACGGCGGCGGCGTCGCCAGCGCCCTGCTGCGCCCGGTCGAGGGCGCCGGGCGGATCGCGCGCGCCTTCGCCGGCATCACCGCCGGGGTGCCGGGCCTGACGTTCCTGGAGCGTACGGTCAACGGCCAGCCCGGCCTGGTGGTCCGGCACGACGGCGTCACCGTGGTGGTCGTGGCGTTCGAGGTCGCGGGCGGCCGGATCACGCGCATCTGGGCGGTGCGTAATCCGGAGAAGCTCCGGCCCTGGACCGCGGGCTGACGCGCCGCCCGTCCGGTCCGCGGTCGTGGTCCAGGGCCGGCGTCACACGAGCCGGCGGGCGACGGGCGTCCTGACCTGGGTGACCAGCGCCGCCGCGGTCGCCAGCACCGGCAGGCCCACCACCACGGCGATCACGAACGGCCACGGCACGGCGATCGTGGCGGGATCCCCGGCGCCGTGCGTCGTCATCGGCCGGCTCAGCGCCACGCCCGTCACCGTTCCGGCGGCCAGCCCCACCAGCGCGCCGAGCCCGGAGATGTAGAGGGCCTGACCGGCCACGACCGCCCGCAACGTCCGGGGTGGGGCGCCGACGGCCGACATCGCCGCCCGCTCGGGCCCCATGTCGGCCGACGCCAGGCGGGTGGCGGCCAGCGTGCCACCGACGACGAGGACGAGGGCGCCCGCGAGCCAGCCCCACAGCCCGGGTTCGGGCAGGTTGCGATAACCCTCCTCAGAGGCGACCGACACCCGGTAGGTCACCTTGGCGAGATCGCGTCTCAGCGTCGAGTCGGCCGGCAACCGGTGCATGGCGTAGAGCTGGCGCTCCACCGTCGAGAAACCGGCCTTCTCGACCAGGGCGCGCGGCAGCAGGGCGCCACCCTGATACTCGTCGGCGGGCGTGGCCACCACCGCGGGCACCTCCAGCTTGCGCGGGGGACCGCCCGTGGAGCCCGCCCGCAGCGCCAGCCTGCCGTTGCGCACCGCGGCCGCGTCGAACACCACGGCCTTGCCGCTCGCCAGCGCCGCGGCCGCCCGCGGATCGTCGCGGCCCTGCAGGAGCCTGAGCAGATCCCGGTCTCCGACGACCACCGAGCGGCGCGTCCGTATCCCGCTCCACCGCACGATGTACCGCAGCGCGTAGCGGTGGCCCTGGGCGTCCCTCACCTGGTGCCCGGAGGTCAGCGGCACGCCCGGCAGCAGGCGGGCCGCCTCGGCGCGCACCCTGTCCCACGTGGCGTCGCCCATGCTGCCGCCCCAGATCGCCAGCATGCCGGTCGGCCGGGCCGAGGTGTAGGCGGCGCGCTGGTCCGCGTACGCGCTGTGGGTGCCGATGCCCACCGCCACGACCGTGGCCGTGACCGCCATGACGGCCGCCACGGCGCTGGCCGTACGGGATCGGTGGCGGACCGCGTCGCGGACGGACACCCGCAGCGGGAGCCAGAGCCGCGCGGCCGGCCGTCCCGTGCGGCCGATCAGCCACGGCGTCAACGCCACCAGCCCGAGCAGGATCGGCACCGCGGAGGCGGACACCCACATCGAGTCCGCCTGGCGACGCGCCACCACGGTCGCCCCCAGCCCCGCCAGCACCAGCACGGCCCCGGCCAGAGGCCATCCCGGCCGGTCGGCCGTCGCGGGCGCGCGGCCGGCCAGCACGGTCGCGGTGTCCTGCCGGGCCGCCTGCACGGCGGGCACCAACGCCGCCACGAGCCCGGTGACCAGGCCCAGCGCGGCGACGCCGAGGACCTGCGGCCACGGCACCTCCGGCGGGCCGACCCATCCTCCCCAGCGCGCCACGATCGGGGCGCCCAGCGTTCCGGCCCCGATGCCCAGCGCCGTCGCCACGAGGGTGGCCGTACCGCCGAGGACCAGTCCGTCGGCCAGCACGATCGTCCGCAGGTGCCGGGCCGAGCCGCCCTGCGCCGCGATCCCGGCCAGTTCCCGGCGCCGTCTCCGGAGCCCGACCGCGAAGGCGGGCCCGGCCAGCAGCACGGTCTCCAGCACCACCATGATCACCATGGCGCCGAGCCCGACCGCCTGCCGGGCGCCGAGGGCCGAGGCGCGGACCGGGGCGCCCGCCGGGTCGGTGAGCGTGACGCGGGAGGTGACGGACAGGCCGGCCTTGTTCAACGCGGGCACGTCGGCCCAGGTCACCGGCTTGGGCGTGTCGGCGAGCCAGCCGGTGCCGTATTCACGCGGAGACCAGAGCCCATCCGGCGTCTCCACCGGGATGTCCGGGCCCACGACCCGCTTGAGCGACGGCAGGTGCGGGTGCTCGACCACGCCCGTCACCGTCAGCGGCGCCGCGCCGGACGGCCGCAGGAGGTCGCCGGGCCGCAGGCCGAGCGCGGGGGTCACCGCGACCTCTCCGGCGGCGGGGAGCCTGCCCTCGCTCAGCGTCAGCATCCCCCGGGTGAGGGGGTCGCGCAGGTCGGTCTCCAGCGCTTCGACCCGCTCGCCGCCCAGCCGGAGCACGCCGGTGTCGAAGGGGACCAGCCGGGCGCCGGGCCCGAGCAGCGCCGTCACCTCGGCGGCGGTCCGGGGCGCGGTCTTCTCGCCGTCCGTCCTCCAGCTCGCCCCGCCGGGCTGCTGCCGGAGCTCCGTGCCCGCGGGCGTCTGGATGAGGCGGACGTCGGCCGCGCCGAGCTCGGCCGTCAGCCCCTCCCGCGGGGTGACGCTCATGGTCTCGGTGAGGGTGAGCAGTGTCGTGATCACCAGGACGGGCAGGCCGATCATCACCATGATGAGCGCGCTGCGCCCCCGGGAGCGCCACGCGGTCCGGCGGGCGATGCGCAGCGCGGCGACGACGGCGCTCACCGGGCGCTCGCCAGCGGCACGTCCGTGGAGTCGGCGATCATCCCGTCGCGGAGGAACACCACGCGGTCGGCCCAGGCGGCGTAGCGGGGCTCGTGGGTGACGAGCAGGACCGCCGCGCCCGCGTCGCAGCGGGCACGCAGCACCTGCATGATCTCGTCGCCGGTGCGCGTGTCGAGCGCGCCGGTCGGCTCGTCGGCCAGCAGCAGGCGCCGCTCGCCGACCAGGGCGCGGGCGATCGCGACCCGCTGACGCTGGCCGCCGGACAGCTCGTCGGGGAAACGGTCGGCCAGGTCCGCCGCGTCGACCTCCGCCAGCACGGCCACGGCCTCCTCGCGGGCGGGGCGTGACCGCACGCCGTCGAGCTCGCGCGGCAGCATGACGTTCTCCGCCGCCGTCAGCGACGCGATCAGGTTGAGGTCCTGGAAGACGTAGCCGACGCTGCGGCGCCGCAGTGCCGCCAGGTCGCGCACGCCGGCCAGGTCCCGCCCGTCGACGTGCACCGTCCCCGAGGTGGGCCGGTCGAGCCCGCCCGCGACGTTGAGCAGGGTCGACTTGCCGGACCCGGACGGGCCCATGACCGCGACCAGCTCTCCCGGCTCCACCTGGAGGCTCACGTCCTTCAGGGCGTGCACGGCCGTCGCCCCCTCACCGTGGACCCTGGCCACCCCGGCCAGCCGTACGACCGTCATCTTCTCTCCTCTTCGAGAACGGCCTCGCAGTGGTCCAGCCACCGTTGTTCGGCCTCGACCTGGAAGATCATGGAATCGAGCACGAGCCGCTGGGCCGCGCCCTCCGTGGCGGCCCGCTTGGCCCTGGTCAGCCGCTGGAGGGCCGTCATGGTCGCGGTGCGCTGCCTGCGGATGACCTCGGCGACGTCCACCTCCCCGGCGGCGACGGCCATGGCCAGCTTGATGACCAGCTCGTCCCGCGGCCGGTCGGACTGGACGACGGGGGTGCTGAACCATCGCGCCATTTCCGTCCGGCCGGCCGCGGTGACCGTGTAGACGACCCGGCCCTGCTCGTCCGGCTCCCCCGGCGCGACCAGGCCGTCGCGTTCCATGCGGGACAGCGTCGTGTAGACCTGGCCGATGTTGAGCGGCCAGGCCGCCCCGGTCGACGCCTCGAACTCCGCGCGCAGCTGATAGCCGTGCCGGGGTCCCCTACTGAGCAGGGCGAGCAGCCCGTGCCTGATGGACACAGATACCGAGTATGCATATTCGGTATGCACTTCTCAAGCGGATCCGCCGTATTCGCATGGGAACGGGGCGTTCCGCGCCGCCGTCCGCCGCCGTCCGCCGCCGTGCCCACGCCGGGCGAGCACACGAAATGTGATCTCCGCCGCCCGGCGGGGCACCCGTGGCTCGTGAACCCCCGAGACCGGACGCCCATCGGCCACACTGACGCGATGGAATACGTCGCCCGGGTGCCCCCGCCGCCGCTCGACCGGTTCATCGACGACATCTACTGCCTGACCGGGACGCCGCGCCACCGCCGGATGAACGTCCCGCCGATGCCGTCGGCGCACCTGTTCGTCAACCTGGGCGGACCCGTCCGCCTGTGGGACTCCGACCCCTCGACGCCGCCGGCGACGCTCACCGACGGGTGGTTCATGGGCGTGTGGACCAGACGTTTCCTCTTCGAGTACCCCACACCGGTGCGGCTCGTCGGGGTGCACTTCAAACCCTGGGGACTCTCGGCGTTCGCCGGCGTACCGGCTGCCGAGCTGCGGAACCGGTGGGTGCCGGTCGACGCCGTCTGGCGGCGGTCCCTGGACCGGATCCGCAACCGGGTCGGCGACCTCGCATCGGCCGCCGAGAGGTTGCGGGCAGTGGAGGAGGAACTGCTGTCGCGACTCGCCGAGGCGCCGGCGCGCGGTCTCAACCTGGTCCGGCACACGGGCGGCCGCCTGGAGACCACACACGGCGCGGTCCCGATCGCCGCGCTGACCGACGCCGCCGGGGTGAGCGGCACCCACCTGGCCACACAGTTCAAGGCCCATGTCGGGGTCACCCCCAAGCGGGTGGCGCGGATCTACCGTTTCGCACGGCTGATCGTGTCCGTGGACGCCCGGGGCCCGGTCGACTGGTCCCGGCTCGCCCAGACGGCGGGCTACTTCGACCAGGCCCATTTCATCAGGGAGTTCAAGGACTTCACCGGCCACACCCCGACGGACTACCTGGCCCTGCGCCGCCGGTTCCCCGCCGAACGGGGGTTCCCTCCGGACAGCGGCCCGATGCCCGCCGATTGATTTTTTACAAGTCCGCCGGCCTGCGAGGACGGAAGGATCGGAGGCGAACGCGCGAGAGGACTTCGGGAGAACCTGTGGGAAAAGTGATCATGCACAGCGTGATGTCGGTGGACGGCTTCATCGCCGACAAGAACGACGACGTCGGGCCGCTCCATGACTGGTACTTCAACGGCGAGGCCCCGGTCACCGAAGACGACGGCCGGGGATACGACCATTCCGGCTCAGGAAGCCGCGTCAAGGTCCCACGCGCGTCGGCGGAGTACGTCCGGTCGACGTGGGAGACGATCGGCACGACCGTGATGGGCCGGCGCCTGTTCGACCTGGTGAACGGCTGGGAGGGACGGCCGCCCGCGGGCGACCACATCGTCGTGGTGTCCCATCGGCCCAAGCCCGAGGGCTGGCACCCCGAGGCGTCGTGCCATTTCGCCGGCGATGTGACGGCCGCGATCGACCGGGCCCGGGAACTCGCCGGGGATCGGACCGTCGCGGTGAACGCCGGCGAGGCGGGCGGCCGGATCCTGGAGGCCGGTCTCGTGGACGAGGTGGCGATGGACGTGGTGCCGGTGGTGTTCGGATCGGGCAGACGCTACTTCGGCGACATCGACGGGCGGCACCTGCTGGAGGACCCCCACGTGGTCATCCAGAGCGAGGGGGTGCTGCACCTGAGGTTCAGGGTGCGCCGGTCAGCTTCTCGGCCCTGAAGGACCGAGCTTGCAGCTCCTATCCGTCGATGGGTTCGACGGCTCAGGCCGCGTGCGGCCGGCTGACGGCGGCCCAGCCCGCCTCACCGCGCGAGGCGATGTTGCGGGCCGCGTTGACGTCGGCGTGCTCAGCGAAGCCGCACGACGTGCAGGAGAAGGTTTCCTGGTCCGGCCGGTTGCGCCGGTCGATGTGCCCGCAGGCCGAACACCCTTGGGAGGTGTGAGCGGCATCGACGTGCATCACGGCGACCCCGGCGCGGGCGGCCTTGTAGGCGATGAAGCCTCCCAGCTGGTGGAAGCTCCAGGAGTGCAGCGTGACCCGCTGGGGCTTGCGGAGCCGTACCCGGTCGCGGATGCCCTGAAGGTCTTCCAGGGCGATGCCGCGCCCGGTGCGTTGCGCCTCGGTCACGATGGTCTTGGAGATGACGTGGTTGACGTCGCGGGCGAAGCGGGCCTCCTTGCGGCGGCGCCGCTTGAGCAGCCGCTTGGCGGACGTGGTCTGTTTGGCCTGCAGGCGGCGGCGCAACTGTCGGTTGCGGTGGCGGACTGCGTTCAGGTGCTTGCCGGAGTGCCGGGTGCCGTCGCTGGTGGTGGCGATGTTGGCGATGCCGAGGTCGACGCCGAGGAAGGCGTCGGGTTCGGTGACGTCGACGTCGGGGACGTCGCAGGTGGCCGTCAGCAGCCACATGCCGTCGCGGTGGATGAGGTCGGATTCGCCCTTGCGGTAGGCGGCCAGCGCGCGGGCCTGTTCGTCGGAGCAGCCGAACGCCACGCCCTTCATCCGGCCGCCGGTGGTCCAGATGCTCACGGTGCGTTCTTCGACCTGCCAGGACAGGCACCGGTCGTCGAACGGCTGCGCCGCGTCGGGGCGGAAGGCGACCGGCTTGGCCAGGGGCTTGCGCAGCTTCGCTTTCACCTGGGCCTTCACCGTCGTGTAGGCGTCGGCGACCTTAGGTTCTCCGCCGGAGGGAGCCCGCGGCGCGTGAGCCAGGGCCGGGACGCGGACGTCCTGTCACCGCGCCGCTTGACCCTGACGCAGCGTCAGGCTCCCAGCATGGCGGCATGAACAAGATGACCAGGGTGATCGAGGTCGCCGGACCTCATGAGCGGTACGGCGAGCACGGCGACGAGGGCGTGCGGGCGGGAAGAGGCGGCGGAACGACACGGCACTTCACGATCCACCATGACGGCATCACCATCCCGGTGTCCCGCGGCGGCCGGGGACGACCGCTGGTCCTGTGCCCCGGGTTGAACTCGACGCAGGCCGGCCTGCACGAGCTGACCGGGCTGCTGCGGCGCGACCACGACGTGGTGACCTTCGACCTGCGGGGCCACGGCCTCGCCTCGGCCGCCGGCCGGTACTCCTTCGACGCCTTTCTCAGCGATCTCGCCGCGGTGATGGCGGAGCTGGGAAACCTGGGCCTGTCCGCGGCGCCCGTGCTGGTGGGCTACTCGCTGGGCGCCGACCTGGCCGTGCACCACGCCTCCGGGCATCCCGGCTCCGTCGCCGGACTCGTTCTCATCGACGGGGCGAACCCGGTGCCCGAGCCGTTCGTCACCGATACCGTCCTGCCGGAGTTCCGCGCCATGTGGGAGGAGATGGCGACCCTGCGGGAGGCCGAGCGGGGCACCGCGCGTCAGGTGCTGCTCACCGCCCAGGAGATCCTCGGCGTGAACCTCGAGATCGACGCGGTGCGCGCCGGGATCCTCGACCGCTACAGGAGGATCGACCGGCCGATCAGCATGATCATGTCGACCTCGATGGCCGGCGACGGCGGCGAGGGGCACGCACCGCGGTTCAACCGCAACTGGCGCGCGGGCATCGAACGGCTCGTCCGCGAGCACCCGGACATCGCCGTCTCCTGGATCGACGCCGACCACGGACTGGTCTTCACCCACGCCCTGGAAATCGCCCGGATCATCCGGGGTGTGCGCCAGGCGCGTCCCTGAACTCCCCGTAGGAGACTGGTGCGATGCTGACCATCGGCGAGCTGGCGTCGTACACCGGGGTGACGGTGCGCACGGTGCGGCACTATCACGCCAAGGGGCTGCTGCCGGAGCCGGAGCGGGACCACTCCGGCTACCGCAGATACGACGCCGGCGCCGTGGTCGAGCTGATCAGGATCCGGACGCTCGCCGAGGCCGGGGTCCCGCTGGCGCGGGTGCGGCAGCTGCTGCGGGCCGGCGAGGAGGAGTTCGCCGCGGCGGTCGCGGACATCGACGAGCGGCTGCGGACGGAGATCCGGCAGCGGCGACGGCACCGCGAACGGATCGCCCGGCTCAACTCCGGGGACGGCCTGGCGCTGCCCCCGGAGGTGGTCGGGTATCTCGGCCTGCTGCGGGGGCTCGGGGTCGACGAGCGGATCGTCCGGGCCGAGCGCGACGGCTGGATCCCGCTGGCCGCGCGCTCACCCGAGCGGGTCCCGGAGTGGATGGCCCGCAAGCGGGAGCAGATCGCCGATCCACGGCTCGTCGACTTCTACCTCACCCTCGGCCAGGCTCTCGACCGGGCCGATGACGACCCGCGGCTGGCCGGACTCGCGGAGAAGCTGGCCGCCTACTTCACGTGGCTGGCCGGCGAGCACGGCGAGGACTACATGGACGACACCGATATCGAGCCGTCCCTCGTCGAGCTGATGGACAGACTGGCCTTCGACACCGTGCCGGCGGCACGCCGGCTGATCGAGCTGCTGAGCCGGCGAGGCTGGACGGGCTGGACCAGGCTCGAACGCGTGCCCCCGGCTGACACCGGGACGGATGGAAAGGGCGGCCGGTCGTGAGGGGGGCTCGGAAGCTGAGAGAACCAGTAGGCCCATGGAGCCTACCTGGAATCGAACCAGGAAGAAGGAAGCCCCCGAATGGCCTCACGACCGGTGTGCGAGGAAAGCGGGAAGACTGGAACCGCCGGCAGGAGGCCGAAGCCTGCCTGCCGATCCAAAGAAGGTGGAAGGAAGCCCTCCCATGGCCTCGCGCCCCAACCGTATCAGGCGGGGATCAGTTCGTGCAGGGTCCCGGGCGTGTACACCCGCGAGCCCGGCGGCAGTCCGGCCGGCGTCTCCAGCCCGATGTAGGTGGTGTGCGCGGCCGTCGAACCCCTGGCGCGCAGCAGGCCGGTGAGATACCGGACCCGCAGGTAGTCGCGTTCCACGATCGAACGGGTCAGCAGCGAGGCGGTCACCCGGTTGCCCTCCACCTGGTTGAAGTGCGGGAACCCCTTCAGGTAGAGGTGCAGCCACTTCACCCGCCACCGGCCGTCGTCACCGCGCAGCAGCACGAACGGCAGGGCGACGCGGCCCGACCCGCGCAGGTCGGACTTCATCCGCACGGTCCGCGGCTCGAACGGCCTGCCCTCCTGTGCGGCGTCCCTGGTCATGTACCCGAAGAACGCCTCGGCGGCCTGGTCGAACGGCTCCCCCGCGTAGACGTTCACCTGCGGGATGATGATCGGCCGGATCGCCTCCGCCAGCCTGACGTCGATGAACTCCGACGCGCCGTCGGGAGCCTGGGTGAGGTCGCCGGAGTAGGTGGCGAAACCGTTGCCGTAGTTCGTCCACGAGATGTGCTCGGGGTCGCCGTAGGAGGCGTCGAGCATGAGCGCCGACAGGTCGTAGTCGGTGCGCCGCGCGGTCTGCCGCCAGTGGACGAAGAACCGGAACAGCTCGCCGTCCACCGGCGACAGCGAGCCGCGGGGCAGCACGCCGATCCCGGGCGCGACGGCCTTGCCGGACAGCGGCAGGGCGACGTCGAGCACGTCGGGGTCGACGACGAGCTCGCCGAGGTCGGGGAGGCGGCGGGTGATCTCCTCGTCCAGGACGGCGAGGGCCCGTGTGACGACCTCCTCCGCGAGCGGCGGGCGGGTGTCGGGCGCCGTCCACGCCCTGCCGTGCCGGTTGGCGAAGACGCGGCCCGCGGCGGGGGTGAGACGGTTCTGCAGGTGCTCGCGCAGGGACAGCAGCACGCGGCCGGAGGCGCCCGCGGCGGCCTTCTCCGCGGCGTCCAGCACGGCGGACGCGGAGCCCGTCCGCAGCAGGTGGTCCAGGCGGCGCAGCAGAGCGCCGGGCGCGTTCCCCAGCAGCTCGACGGCCTCGGCCGTACGGCCGGCCGACAGGGCGGCCTCGACGCGCCCGTCGAGGCTCACCGCCCGGCGCTCACCCCTGGCCACCTCGAAGACGCGGGCGGCACGCGCCAGGTGCGGGTACTCGTGGGGGTGCAACCGCTCGCCGAGCCGCTTCCACCGCTCCCGGTGCCGCGGCACGTCGCCGAGCGCGGACGGGGAGGCGACGGCGTCCAGGGCTTCGAGCAGGATCCGCCGCTCGGCGCGGCGGAACGAGCGGAACCGGGTGGGCACGGCCAGCGTGACGTCGCCGCCGGAGCAGCCGCAGGCGAGCCGGAGCACGTCGGTCACGGTGTCGGCGAGCAGCGGCCGGCCGGCGGCCAGCCGTACCTCGTTGAGGACGGCGCGGTTCTCCCGCACGGGGATGCGCTCCGGCTGCTCCGGCCGGTCGGCGCAGAACGCGGCCAGGGCGCGCAGCGCCGTCAGGTCCTCGGCGGCCAGGGGCGTCTCCGCGCCCGCCAGCGAGAGGTAGAGCGCGGACGCCTCCGTCTCCAGGCTGCCGCCGAGCTCCAGCACGGTCACCCGGTCGGCGGCCAGCGGGACCAGCTCGGCGTGCGCGGCCAGCAGGTCGGCGTAGGAATGCCGGTACCGGCCGTAGCCCGGCAGGGCCAGCAGGTCGAGCGACGGCGGCCGGCCGCCGTCGGCGGCGACCGGGTCGAGCAGCGCCTCCCGCATCAGGCCCGCCCAGAACTCCAGGGTGTCCGGCACGTTCGCGGGGAAGTCGATGAAGTAGGCGTTGTGCCGTACGTGGTCGCCCACCAGCTCACGGACGGCGGCCAGGACCCGCACGCCCAGGTCCACCACGGTGGCGCCGGGCAGCTCCGCCAGGCGGCCGAGCAGGGCCGGCGAGCAGGTGAAGCCGACGCTCAGCAGCGCGGCGTCGAGCTGGCGGGCGGCCGTCTCCCCCCAGTCCGGCACGGCGCCGGCTGGGGCGTCCAGGGGGACCCGCAGCCGCCGCGTGATGATGAGCCTTTCAAGATTGTCCACGCCCGCACCCTATGCCGGGGAACAGCGCTTCTCTCCGGGTTTTTCGTGATAAGCCGCAGGGGCCCGGTCAGGCGCCGAGCCGGCCTGCGACGGCCCGCACCTCGCCGGAGGCGAGCGGGTCGCACAGCATCTCCACCCGGTGCACCAGGCGCGGCGCCGTCAGCGGCACCGCCGTCAGCGCTCCCGCTCCCGCGTCGGCTCCGGCCGGGGCCGACGCGGGCAGCAGGGCGAGGCCGTGCCCGGCGGCCACCAGGCTCAGGACGGTGCGCAGGTCGTGACCGTCGTAGCGGAATCCGGTCCGGAAGGCGCCGCCGCCCGCCACCTCGCGCAGCCGCTCCACCGGCACGAAGGCGGGGGCGTGCAGCCACAGCGCGTCGGCCAGGCCGGCCAGCTCGAGCCCCCGCCTTCGCGCCAGCGGATGCCGCGCGGGCAGGACCACCACCAGCTCCTCCTCCGCGATCCCCACGCCGGTCGGCGCCCCCGTGCCGGCCAGGCGCAGCGGATCGCTCGGAGCCGCGATCCCGTCGGCGAACCCCAGGTCGGCGTCGCCGGAGGCGACCTCCTCGGCCACGCGATCGCGGCCGGCCGTACGCAGCGTCACCGCCGGACCGCCCGGCTCCAGGGCGCGGACGACCGCCGGGATCAGCGCCAGAGGAGAGGCCGCCACGGTCAGCCGCCCGGCCGGTCCGGCGGCGGCGCGCAGCACGTCCGCGCGGGCCGCCCGGTGCCGCAGCAGCAGTGGCCGGGCGTGCTCCAGCAGCCGCTCCCCCGCCCGGGTCGGCGCCACCGGACGGCGGCGCAGCAGCGGCAGCCCCAGATCGGCCTCCAGCGCGGCGATCTGCTGGGAAATTGCCGACTGGGTGTAGCCGAGCTCCTCGGCGGCGGCGGAGAAGGACCGGCGGCGGACGACGGTCACGAACGTGCGCAGCAGATGCGGATCCACGGCGCATCAGTATCGCTTATCGCCGCAGCAGGAATCATCGTTGGCCCTCATCGGCGGGCGGCGGTCAGGATGGGCGCGTGACCATCGCGAGAATCGCCCTGGTGGGCGACAGATCACCCGCCGTCCAGGCCCACACCCGCGTCCCCGCCCTCCTCGCCGCGTTGCGCGAACGCGACGGGCTGACCCTGGACGCCTACTGGATCCCCACCGACGAGGCCGAAGGGCTGGAGGGGTTCGACGGCGTCTGGATGCTGCCCGGCAGCCCCTACCGCAGCGAGGCCGGCGCGGTGACCGCCGCCCGCACGGCCCGCGAGAACGGCATCCCGTTCCTCGGCACCTGCGGGGGCTTCCAGCACACCCTGCTAGAGTACGCCCGCGACGTGCTGGGCCTGCGGGTCGCGCACGCCGAGAACGACCCCGGCGCCGGGGAGTTCCTGCTGGTCCCCCTGGCCTGCTCGCTCGCCGGCCACGAGGAGGAGGTACGGCTGGAGCCGGGCTCGCTGATCGAGAGGATCGTCGGCGCGGACCGTACCGTGGAGAAGTACTCCTGCGGCTTCGGTCTCGACCCCGCCTACGTGCCGGTGCTCGAAGAGGGCGGGCTGAGGTTCACCGGCCGCGGCGCGGAGGGGGCCGTACGGGTCCTGGAGCTGCCCGGTCACCCCTTCTTCCTCGCCACCCTCTTCCAGCCGGAGCTGGCCGGGGACGGGGGCAGACCGCATCCGGCCATCACCGCGTTCGCCTCCGCGGCCGTCGCCCACGCCTCGGCGGCCGTCTTGCGCTGACGCCGGCGCCGTTTCCACGGCGAACCCGGCCACGTCCCACCCGTCGAGGTCGAAGCTCCCCACGCGACGATCACCGCACCACGAGCACCCCTGAAAACCAGCTGGCCCGGTCTCCATCGAACCCGGGGCTTGGCAACATCCGATCAGGAGCCTGACCGCTTATGAAAGGGGGGCCAGCCCCAGACAGTGATCGCAACCGCTACGTGTGGTCCTTGCCCTTGTCCCAGTTGCAGGTCGGGTAGCTGGAGTGGTGGACGGAGCTGAAGTTGTCGACGGACATCCATCCGTATGTCTTGGTCCCCTTGACCCGCCCGTAGACCCAGAGATTGCCTTGGGAGTTCTTCACCCAGCAGTGGAAGTAGAGCACCTGGCGCCTGTGCATTCGCATCCTGTTGCACTTTCGGATGGACGGCCCGTTCTTGAGGTTGTACGACCCCTTCATGACACCCCAGCCGTCGTCCAGGTTCGGGCCGCTGGACGGGATCGAGATGCACGGGTCAAAGGATGTCGCGGCCTGGGCGGCCGGGGCGCTCACCAAGGCCAGCCCCGCGATCGCACCGACGGTCGCGAGCACTGTCGTGGCCTTGCTCAAGTAACGCACGTGATTCTCCCTTCTCCAGTGATTTATGAGAACGGTGACGCGAACCGGTTAAAAAGTCCTTTCAGTCCACTTGATCGGGGTTCCGGTACAATCCCGGAAAATCTAACAGATATGAGTCTGACTTGCATGGATGGAGCTTGGCCCGCCGCCCCGTGATCGTGTTTCCCCAAGGAATTCCCGCAGGTCAGCAGCAGGTTCATTGGATTCTGCTCTATTGCTACCGGGCCCCCTTCGCGCCCGCGCGTAGGGGTGGATCCGGCTACACCTGAAATACCTCTGGAATGTGCCGTCGCCCATCAGGTGGTGCAGCCCGTCCCGCTTGGCCTTCCGCAATGCCCGGCCGAGCTTCGGGGAGCGGGCCGACGGCAGCGCCACCGTCTCCTGCACATGCCGCCACGCGGTCGCCGTCGAGACGCCGAAACCGGCGCCGCAGTGGCCGGCCCTCGGCCGGCGCGCTGACCGCCGCCCGGGTGGCGAGGTCGGCGGCCCGCACCAGGCCGGGCGAGTCGGCGAGCTCTCCGATCATCTGCCGCAGGGCGGCGGCGCTGCCCCGTTCGCGCACGGTGATCGCCTCCTGCGGGGTGATCTTTCCCCACACCCAGGGGATGTGGCGTGCCACCTCGCCGTCGGCGAAGTTGTAGAAGACCGCGTGCACCACCGCGGCCGGCGCCGGCCCCAGCGGTGCGGCCCGGCCCACGAAGTATCCGTCCCAGTAGTCGCGCATGCCGAGGGCCAGGAACGCCTCGTTCACCACCTCGGAGAAGGTGACGGTGGCGATCGGCTCGACGAGCTCGAACATGCGGCGGATCCTGGCCTGTGGGTGCTGCTGCATCGGTCGGCATCTCCCCTGGTCGTGACGGCCGGTCGTGACAGCGCCCTCGTGGGCGACCGTTCACCCTGACTACGAACGACGCGGCCCGGATACGACGACTCCGGTCGATTCCGCCGGGCGGCGTCGGGGTGTCACCCGGACTCGACGCCGTAGCGGTCGGCCGCATCGACCGGGCCGAGGGCGGACAGCGTCCCAGACGCCGTCGGCCGTCCGGACGCGAGAACACCGGCGGGCCGTATCCCGCGAAGCCGGGTCACGCCGGATCCTCGCTCGCAGGAAGGTCGCGCAGCGTCCGCAGCGGTGAGCACACGATCGGCAGGCAGCTCACCGCCAGCACGCCCGCCCCCGCCCACAGCGCCGCCCGCACCCCCGCCAGCTCGCCGACCAGGCCGGACACCCCCGCGCCGATCGCCAGCGCCCCGGTCAGCAGGAAACGCATCGTCGCCCCGACCCGGCCCAGCAGCCGATCCGGAGTGATCCGCTGCCGGTAGCTCACCTTGATCACGTTGCTGACGCCGACCTTGACGGTGAGCACCGCCCACGCCGCGCCGGCCGCCCACAGTCCGGCGCCGCCGTCCAGCAGCGGCACCAGCGGCAGGAAGGGCACGATCCCGACGCTGGTCAGCAGGATCAGCCGCCCCTCCCCCAGCCGCGTGCCCAGCCGGCGCGCGGCGGCCGAGCCGAGGAGGGAGCCGGCCCCGCCCGCGGTGAGGAACGCGCCGAGCCACAGCGGGGACAGGCCCGGTTCCCGGACGAACAGCACGGGCAGCATCGTCAGGACGATCTGGCTGCCCAGGTTCGTCAGCGCGCCCTCGGCGGTGAAGGCCCGCAGGATCGGGTGACGCGTCACCAGCCGGACCCCCTCGGCGATGTCGCGGCCCAGGCTCGCCCCCGCCGTACCGGGCCGCGGCTCGGGGCGGCGGATGGAGCGCAGGCACAGCGCCGACCACAGGAAGCTCAGCGCGTCCACGGCGATCGCCACCGGGGCCGACAGCAGCTCCACCAGCAGCCCGCCGACGCCCCGGCCGGCGAGCTGGTTGGCCGCGTCCATGCTGACCAGCGCGGTGTTGGCGGCCGTCAGCCGTCCGGGCCCGACCAGGTGCGGCAGGTAGCTCTGGTCGGCGACGTCGAAGAACACCGTGGCCGCCCCGCACAGCAGCGCCACCGCGTACAGCTGGGCCAGGGTCAGCGCCCCCGCCCACCAGGCGAGCGGCACCGACCCAAGCAGTACGGCCCGCGCCAGGTCGGCCGCCACCAGCACCGGCCGCCGCCGCACCCGGTCCACCCAGGCCCCCGCGGGCAGGCCGATCAGCAGGAACGCCAGGGTGCTCGCCGCCGCGAGCGCCCCGACCTCCGCGGGCCCGGCGCCGAGCGCCGTCACGGCCGCCAGCGGCAGCGCCAGCTGCCCGATCGAGGTGCCCAGCCTGCTGGCCGCGGCCGCGGCGAACAGCCGCCGGAAATCGGCGTCGGCGAACACCGCGCCGCCGGACGTCGTCGAAGTCGTCATGCGCCCGACCCTGCCGTCGCCTCCCGGTCCGCTCCATCGATTCGCGCTGGAGCGAATCGGCCGGTGCGCGGTACCGTTCCGGTTCCGGCGGAGGGTTGCCGGAACGCGTACGAGGAGGGCCGCGGCGTGCTGCGACTGGAGTTCGGGCTGGCCGATCTGGCCTGCACGCGGTTCGCGTTCTCACCCCTGTGGGAGGTGGTGGCGAGCACGCGGGTGCTCAGGAGCCCCGGCGAGCACCCGCTGCACCGCCCCTGGACGTCGGCCGTCGCACCGAGGCTGCGGGCCGCGGGCGTCGACTGGGGCATGCTCGCCGAGCTGGTGCCTGTGCCCACCCGGGTGATCCCGGCGTTCGTCTGCCCGCCGCCGGTCACCACCTCACCCGGCCTGGAGCTGGAGCTGGCGACCATGCGCGCCACCCCGCCCGAGCGGGTCCGCGCCGACCTCGCCGGTATGGACGGCTCCCGCCTGGCCGTGCTGTGCGAGGACCCCGTACGCGGGCTGGCGGAGCTGTCGGAGGTGATCCGCGCCTACTGGGACGTGGCGCTGGCGCCGTACTGGCCGGGCATCCGCGCCCTGCTCGACGGCGACATCCTGCACCGGGCCCGGCTGCTGGCCGAGGGCGGCGTGGGCCGGCTGCTCGACGACCTGGACCCGTCCGTCCGGTGGGAGGACGACGCCCTGTTCGTCGGGCACCGGCACGTGTCGGACGAGCGGAGGCTGGGCGGGCGGGGGCTGCTGCTGGTGCCCTCGGTCTTCATCTGGCCGCGGGTCTTCTCGGTCACCGTCCCGCCGTGGCAGCCCACGCTGCGTTACTCGCCGCGCGGGATCGCCACGCTGTGGGAACACCGCCGGACCGAGGTGCCCGAGGCGCTGGCGGCGGTGCTCGGCCGCTCCCGCGCGATGCTGCTGGGCGAGCTGTCGGCTCCCGCCTCCACCACCGAGCTGAGCCGGCGCACCGGCATGTCCATGGCCGGGGTGTCACGGCACCTGACCGCGCTGCGCGCGGCGGGGCTGGCCGGCGCGCACCGGTCGGGCAGGTTCGTGCTCTACGCGCGCACCGAGGCGGCCGAGGCCCTCCTCCCCGGGCCGCCGCCCTGAGCCGGCGTCCTTCCCCCGCCGAGCGCGACGCCCGGCCGCACCGGCCTGCCGTTCCTCGGCCCGCTCCTGCTCCGTCGCTGATATCCGACCACGGGATCAGTGACGGAAACTCAGAACAGCGGTGCGGCTGCCGGATGTGTGTCGTCCGCGGTTGTCATGGCCTGGTGCGCCGGGGGACGGGTCGGGCGGTTGTAGCCGGTGTACCGGTGACGTGCTCGGGGGCGTACATGCCGGCGAGCAGGCGCAGGCGTTCCTCGGAAGCGCTGCCCGGCTCCGCATGGTACGTGATCAGCGTCTGCCCGCCGGTGCCCGGGACCAGCAGCTTTTCGTAGCGCAGCTCCAGAGGGCCGGCCTGGGGGTGCAGGAGCAGGCTGGTGCCGCTGGCCTTGTGCTTGACATCCTGCCGGGCCCAGAGCCTGCGGAACCGCTCGCTGCGCAGGGAGAGCTCACCGAGGATCTCGACCAGGCGCGGGTCGTCGATGTCCGCGCCGACGACGGAGCGCAGATAAGGGACGACCCGGGCGGTCATGTCCTCCCAGTCCTGATGGAGCTCCCGCATCTCTGGTTCCAGGAAAGCCGCGAGGATGCCGTTGCGGCCCGGGGCGTTGAACGGTGAGAGGGCGATGGCGAGGCTGTTGGCGGCCAGTACGTCCATGTACTTGCCGTGGACGTACGCCGGGGTGAGCGGCCACGTGTCGATGAGGGCGCGGATGCCCTCGCCGACCCTCTCGGGTCTGCGGGGCCGTTTGCGCCGAGCTCTCGCCGGTGCGGCGATCTGCAGCAGGTAGGCCGTGGCCTCCTCGTCCAACTGCAGTGCGCGGGCGATGCTGCGCAGGACCTGCTCGGAGGGGTTTTTGTCGCGGCCCTGCTCCAAGCGGTTGTAGTAGTCGGAGCTGATTCCCGCGAGGAAGGCGACCTCCTCGCGGCGCAGCCCGGGGACGCGCCGGTTGCCTTGATCCAGAACCCCGGCTTCGTCGGGCTGGACCAGTTCCCTGCGGGCGCGCAGATATCGGCCCAGTGTGTTGGCGTCTCCGGCGGCGGTCATGTTTCCAGGTTAGGAGGCATTTTCGGTTCTCTGGGAGGCCCTGCCGGTCCCAGTCTCAGCCCGTCCTGGTCCGCCTGGCGGCGTTCGGCGCAGGATGACGGCAAAGTCCGAGCACCAGGGAGGAATACGTCACATGTCCCAGCTCTTCACCACCCCGTTCGACCGCACCAGCACCGCCTCCGATGTGATCGAGGGCGTCGACCTGTCCGGCAGACGGGTGGTCGTCACGGGGGCCAACTCGGGCATCGGTGTCGAGACGGCCCGTGCTCTGGCGGCCGGCGGCGCCGAGGTCACGCTCGCCGTGCGCCGTTCCGACGCCGGCGAGCAGGCCGCGACAGAACTGCGCAAGGCCACCGGGAACGACGCGATCCACGTCGCCCGCCTGGACGTTTCCGACCTGGAGTCGGTACGCGCGTTCACCGCCGCCTGGCAGGGCCCGCTGCACATACTGATCAACAACGCCGGAATCATGATGCCACCGGAGCTCGAGCGCGGCACCGGCGGCCACGAGCAGCAGTTCGCCACCAACTACTTGGGGCACTTCGCCTTGAGCCTGGGGCTGCACCGCGCCCTCGCCGAGGCAGACGGTGCGCGCCTGGTCTCGGTGTCCTCCGGCGGCCACCTGTTCTCCCCCGTGGTCTTCGACGACATCGACTTCCGCTTCCGCCCGTACGACGCGCTCACCGCCTATGGCCAGTCCAAGACCGCAGAGGTCCTCCTGGCCGTCGAGGCACAGCGCCGCTGGGCCGGCGATGGCATCATGGCCAACGCCCTGCACCCCGGTGCGATCGCCACCAACCTGCAGCGGCATACCGGCGGCCTGAGGACGCCGGAGCCCTACCGCAAGACGGTCGAGCAGGGTGCCGCGACCAGCGTGTTCCTCGCCGCGTCCCCACTGGTCGAAGGAGTCGGCGGGCGCTATTTCGAGGATGTCAACGAGGCGCCGGTGGTCGATGCCCGGCCCACGCGATTCGGCGTTCCCGCCGTGGCCCGCTACGCGCTGGACCCGGCGAACGCCGAACGCCTCTGGGAGCTGGCGAGCGACATCGTCTGCTGAGCACGCTCTCCAGTCCTCGTTTCTCATCCGTACGACGAAAGAACATCGCAACGAAGGTGCCGATCAGGAACGGTGGCCGAACTCGGGACGTCCGCCTCAGCCGACGTCGATCACGATCTTGCCGTGGAGGGCGCCGCTCTCCACGGCCGCATGGGCGTCGACGACGTCGGCGAACGTGAAGCGCCTGGGGTCGAGCAGCGGCTTGAGCGCCCCCGCGTCGGCGAGCGCGGCCGCCTCGCGCATGATCTCGCCGTGGTGCTCCCGGTTCCGACCGGTCAGCATGGGCAGCAGGGTGAAGACACCGGAGTAGGTCGCCCCGCGGAAGGACAGGGGCGCGAGGCTGTGGGTCCCCCAGCCCAAGGCGCTCACAACGTGACCTGTGTAGGTGCGTACCGCCGCAAAGGATGCGTCGAGCACGGCCCCGCCGACGGTGTCGAAGATGACATCGAAGCCCTGGCCGCCGGTGTGCTCGGCAACGTACTCCTCCACCGCGGTGGTGGTGTAGTCGATGGGGGTGGCCCCCAGGCGCTCAACGACCTCCAGCCGCGAAGGCGAGGCGGTAGCGAAGACCTCGGCGCCGCGGGCCCGGGCGATCTGCACGGCCACATGACCGATGCCGCCGGCCCCACCGTGGATGAGGACCTTCTGCCCCGGGCGGACCTGCGCCCGGTCGATCAGCCCCTCCCAGGCCGTGATGACGACCAGGGGCAGGGCCGCGGCCTCGCGCATGCTCAGCGCGGTCGGCTTGCGGGCGAGCAGTCGGGCGTCGACGGCCGCGTACTCGGCGAGCGAGCCCTGCAGATCACCGACGCCGCCGGTCATGCCGTAGACCTCGTCGCCGGGCGTGAAGTCGTTGACGCCTGTGCCGACCGCCTCGACCACGCCGGCCAGATCCAGGCCGAGGACCGCTGGTAGCGTGCGCTTGGCGTGGGCGGCCTTGCCCGCCCATATCTTGGTGTCCAGCGGGTTGACGCCACTGGCCATGACCTTGACCAGAACCTGGCCCGGGCCGGCGTCGGGCTTGTCGATCTCGCTGAGGATCAGCGGAGTGCCGAACCCTTGTAGAACCACTGCGCGCATGACTGTGCCTTCTTCTTGTCCTGTCAGGTGGGTGTGGGGCCGGGCGCGTCGGAGACGGCTGAAGGTCGGTGCCGCGTATGTCGGTTACGGTGCCTGGCTGGTTCGGGCGCGATCAGGTGCAACCGGCGACAAGCAGGCGGGCTGCGGATTTCGCCTCATCCACGACGGTGCGGTCCTGGAGCAGGCGCCCGGAGGCCAGGGCGCCATCGATCAGGAGCCCGATATGCCGGGCGAGCGCCTGCGGGGCGGCGGCGCCGGCCTTCTCGCTCAGCTCGGTCAGCCATGCCTGACGGCGCTGAGTGTGCTGCACGGTGATGGCCCGGGCCTGCGAGTCGAGGTCCGCCTCGACCGCCGCACTGATGAACGGACATCCGAAGAAGCCATGCCGGTCGAAGGCGTCCGTCAGCGCGTCGAACAACCCGACGAGCTGCTCGCGAGGGCTGCCCCCGGCGCGTGCGGCGGCATCCTGCAGCTGCGCCATCCAGGAATCGTCGGTCCTGCGCAGGTACGCCGCGACGAGCTCCTCCTTGGTATGAAAGTGCACGTACAGCGTCGATTTCGCGACGCCTGACGCCACGATGACCTGATCGATGCCCACACCGCGCAGCCCGTTCGCGTAGAACAGCTCGGCCGCCGCAGTGAGGATCTTCTCCTCGGATTTCGTCTTCCTGACTCGCGTCGCCATCACCACACCTCCTTAATCAAACAGACTAGTCCGTACGATTAAGAGTTGACAAGCAAGGGTCCGGCGCTCGGCGTCACCGGGGGAATGTGACTCCCCGTGATAACCGAGGGGCTCCAGGCGAGCGTTCGACCCGGCGCCCCGGCTTGACGCTCGGCGCCCCCGAAGGCCGGATCCACATCGACCGCGGCTTCTCCGGCACCACTCGCCGCAACCGCTCCGGACTCGACGGGCGCCGGCTTCTCGTCACTCATGGTCGACACCGCAAGTGAATCGAGACCTTGGCCATAGGGGTCCGCATCGATCCTGGCCGACCGTTACTTCGCTGGAAATCCCTTCATTGCCGCCGAGGCCCCCTCACCGCCCATTGATTTGACTTTCATCTAAGCAGTGGCACATGATGGCCCTTGTTTAGATGAACTTCTATTCAAGGGGGACGCGATGCGTGTTCTGTTCGCCCGACGACGCCGCCCCGCCGCCGAGTGGGCGGGTCCCGCCTTCGACGAAGCCACCTCGCGGGTATGCGACCTCGACTGCCGCGCGGAGGCCGCCATCGAGCGCGCCCGCCGCCATGGCGCGTTCCCGTTGTTCCGCTGACCCCTCTCGCCCACCTCACCACCTGGAGAGCAGTCATGAGTGACAGTTGCTGCGGCCCCACCACGATCGCGATCGAGAAGTCCTTCGACTCCCAGCGGGACCTCCCCGGACCACGGCACGACCTGCCCATCGTGGTGATCGGGGCCGGCCCGGTCGGCCTGGCCGCCGCCGCCCATCTGACCGAGCGGGGCATCGACTTCGTGGTGCTGGAGGCGGGCGAGCGGGTCGCCGCGTCGGTGGCCCGGTGGCGACATGTGCGGCTGTTCAGCCCGTGGAAGTACGACATCGACGCCGCCGCCCGCCGCCTGCTGGAGGCCGACGGCTGGAGCGCCCCCGACCCCGACTGGCTGCCGACCGGCGCCGACATCATCTCCGGCTACCTCGCCCCGCTGGCTGAGCTGTTCGGAGACCGGGTGCGCACCAACGCACGGGTGACCGCGATCAGCCGCCTCGGCTACGACCGGGTGCGCACGGCAGGCCGCGACCAGGCCCCCTTCCTGATCCGCCTGGCCGACGGCGGCGAGCTGCGGGCAGGCGCGATCATCGATGCCTCCGGCACCTACGCCACCCCCAATGCGCTCGGCGCCAGCGGCCTGCCCGCCCACGGCGAGGGCGAGGTGTTCGCCGACCACGCGCTGCCGGACGTGCTCGGCGCCGACCGCGAGCGTTACCAGGGCAGGCACACGCTGGTCGTCGGGGCTGGGCACTCGGCCGCCACCACCCTGCTCGCGCTGGCCGAGCTGCCGGACACGCCGATCACCTGGGCGATCCGCGGTGGCAGCGCCTCCCGCACCTACGGCGGCGGCGAGGCCGACGCGCTGCCGGCCCGCGGCGCACTCGGCACCCGGCTGCGCGCCCACGTCGAATCCGGCCGCATCACGCTGCTGACCGGCTTCTTCACCCACCGCGTCGACGCCGCCGGCCAGGGCGTCGAGGTGGTCAGCCGTGACCCGTCCGGGCACGAGCGGAGCGTCACCGTGGACCGGGTCGTGTCGGCCACCGGCTACCGCCCCGACCACTCCATCGCCTCCGAACTCCGGCTCGACCTGGACCCGGTGCTCGGCTCCACCCGGGCCCTGGCCCCGCTGATCGACCCCAACCAGCACTCCTGCGGCACCGTCCCCGCCCATGGCGTGGACGAACTCGCTCACTCCGAGCCCGGCTACTACGCGGTCGGCGTCAAGAGCTACGGCCGCGCCCCGACGTTCCTCATGGCCACCGGGTATGAGCAGGTCCGCTCGGTCGTCGCCGCGCTGGCCGGGGACTGGGAGGCCGCCCGCGACGTTCGACTCGACCTGCCTGAGACCGGGGTGTGCTCCTCCAGCCTGGCCGAGGCACAGGAGCAGCGCGTCGGCCTGGCCACCGGCATCAGCGGCGGCCTGCTGTCGGCCCCGCTCCCGCTCGCCACGGTCGGCGCCGCCTCGGCGGAGTCCGGCGGCTGCTGCGGCTGAGAGGAACGCCCCGATGCCCGACGGATACCTCACGGCCGCCCAGAAGGGGCTCATCTCCTGTTCGGACGAGGACGCGTGAGCGCGACATCCGACAGCGCCGCCACCGAGAGCGCCGCCCCCGTCATCGGGGGCGGCGCTCCGTCGCGCGACCGGCGAGACCGGCGGGTGGTGGCCGCGCTGGCCGTCACCCAGACCATCGGCTACGGCGTTCTCTACTACGCCTTCTCCGTCTTCCTCGCCCCGATGGCGCGCGACCTGCGCGCCTCCAACGCCCAGATCGCCGCCGCCCTCACCCTGTCCGTCCTGATCGCCGCGGTGTGCGCGCCGCTGGTCGGCCGCCTGCTGGACGCCCACGGCGGCCGCGTCCTGATGACGACCGGGTCGGTACTGGGTGCCGCGGCGGTGCTCGCCTGGTCGCGGGTGGAGAGCCTGCCCCAGCTGTACGCCGTGTTCGCGCTCGTCGGCGTGGCCTGCTCCATGGTGCTGTACGAGGCCGCCTTCGCCGTCATCGTCTCCCTCTACGCCGGAAACGAGCGCGGCCGGGCAGGCGGGCTGTTGGCGCTCACCGTCGTGGCCGGGTTCGCCTCCTCGATCTTCCTGCCGCTCACCGGCCTGCTCGTCGACCGGCATGGCTGGCGTACGGCGCTGGTGATCCTGGCCCTGGTCTACGGGATCGCGGCGATCCCGCTGCATGCCCTCGTGCTGCGTCGCGCCCGTACAGCGGGGAAGCAGGCGTCCGCCGCAGCGCAGGATCGGGCCGCCATCGTCAAGGCGGCCACCCGTCGGCGGCCGTTCTGGCTGCTGGTGATCGCCTTCACCGCCAACGGCGGCGCGGCCGCCACCGTGGCGGTCCTGCTCATCACCTACCTGATCCACCTCGGCCATCCGCCCGTGCTGGCCGCCACACTGGCCGGGCTGCTGGGCGTGCTGTCGGTGACCGGCCGCCTGCTCACCACGGGGCTGCAGACCCGGCTGCCCGCCGCCCTCATCGCCGCCGCCATCTTCGCGCTGCAGGGCGTGGCGGTCCTGCTGCTGCCGCTGATCGGCCGCAGCGTGGCGGGCGCGACCGGTGCGGTCCTGCTGTTCGGGCTCGGCTTCGGCGTCGCCTCGATCACCTTGCCGCACCTGCTGGTCGGCCGTTACGGCACGGCCGCCTACGCCTCGCTGGCCGGCCGTATCGCCGTCTTCTCCGTCGCCGACAAGGCGCTGGCCCCCCTCGGTGCGGTCGCGCTCGCACAAGCCGCCGGATACGGCTGGGTGATGGGTGCCGTGGCCGTGGCGTGCGCCGTCTCCGCGTTCGCGCTGGTCGCCTACCACCGCCTATGATTTAGACCGGCATCGAAACAAGGAGTCGCGTCATGGCCGCCCCCTCCACCACCCAGTGCTGCGCGCCGATCGCCCGCGAGCCGCTCGGCGAGGCCGACGCCGTCGAGCTGGCCACGCTACTCAAGGCCGTCGCCGACCCGGTGCGGCTGCGCCTGCTGTCGATGATCGGCTCGCATGCCGGCGGTGAGGCGTGCGTGTGCGACCTGACCGGTGTCTTCGACCTGACCGCCCCCACCATCTCCCACCACCTCAAGGTGCTGCGCACGGCGGGGCTGATCGACGGCGAGCGGCGCGGAACCTGGGTCTACTACCGCATCATCCCCGAGGCGGTGAACAAGCTGGGCGCGCTGTTCGCCCCGCTCGCCGAGTCCGCTCCCGGGCCCGCCTCCCCGGCTGCTGCGGGACGCACCGAGCTGGAGCTGCTGCCCGCATGACGGCCGCCCCTCGGCCCATCGACGTCCTGGTGATCGGCGGCGGGCAGGCGGGGCTGGCCGCCGGATACCACCTGCGCCGCGCGAAAGCCGACTTCGTCATCCTCGATGCCCAGGACGGCGCCGGTGGCGCGTGGCGGCACGCCTGGGACAGCCTGCGCCTGTTCTCACCGGCTCAGTACAGCTCGCTGCCCGGCCGCATGATGCCCATCCCGCCGGACGGGGGCTACCCGAGCGCCGCCGAGGTCGTCACCTACCTGGCCGACTACGAACGCCGCTACGATCTGCCGGTGCTGCGCCCGGTGACCGTGCACGCGGTGCGGCGCGGTGATGGGCGCCTTCTGGTCGAGACCGGCCAGGGCGCCTGGCAGGCCAAGAGTGTGATCAGCGCGACCGGCACCTGGTGGCGTCCCTACATCCCGCACTGTCCCGGCCTGCGCGACTTCGGCGGAGAGCACCTGCACACCGCCGGCTACCGCGGCCCGGAACCGTTGCGCGGCAAGCGCGTGGTCATCGTCGGCGGCGGCAACTCCGCAGCTCAGCTCCTGGCCGAACTGTCCACGCTCGCCGAGGTCACCTGGGTGACCCGGCGGCCGCCGCGCCTGTTGCCGGACGACATCGACGGCCGCGCCCTGTTCGACCTGGCCACCCGCCGCCACCGCGCCGTCCAGGCGGGCGAGCAGGGCGAGGACATCGCCGACCTGGGTGACATCGTCGCCGTCCCGCCCGTGCGCGAGGCCCGCGACCGCGGTGCGCTCAAGGCCGAGCCCATGTTCACCCGCGTCACCTCCCGCGGCGTCGCCTGGGCCGACGGCAGCACACTGGCCTGCGACGTGATCCTGTGGTGCACCGGGTTCCGGCCCGCCCTGGGCCACCTGGCCCCGCTGCGCCTGCGCGGCCCGGACGGGCTCATCCCCACCCGCGGCACCCGGGCGGTCGGCGAACCCCGCCTGCACCTGCTCGGATACGGCGATTGGACCGGCCCGGCCTCGGCCACCCTCATCGGCGCGGGCCGTACAGCCCGGCAGCTGGTCGCCGAGATCACCGCCCGGTTGTAGCGCACCGCGCCCGAGTGGCATCACCAGGCCGGATTCCTCTGCTTAGATTTCTATCTATCTTGACGATCGTCTAATCAACATGAGATGGTGACTTCTGATTCGACGTCCGTCTAAGTGTTGGCGGCCTCGGTCTCACACCTGCGGAAGGGAGAACCACCATGACCACGAACCAGACCGGTGGCTTCATCGGCGACCCGGCTGAGGCGTTCACCCCGGCCGCCGCCGGAGGCTGCTGCGGAGCCCCCGCCGCGGCGTCCGGCTCCCAGGCCGGCAGCACGACCCCCGCGCCGCAGGCCGCCCAGGCCGGCTGCTGCGGCCAGGCCACGGCACCGGTCGGCACCCCGGCCACGGAGGCCGTCTCCACCGGATGCTGCGGATGACCTCCGGCACGCCGGACACCACTACGGCGCCTGACCTGGCCGCCGTCGTGGAGCGGGTGTCGGCGGCGCGGATGCTGGCCACGGTGCACGAGCTGGCCCGCGACCACTACGCCGGGCGGCGCGTGGGCACCCCCGGAGGCCGCGCCGCCGCCGCATGGCTCGCCGAGCGGCTGCGCGAACTCGGCGGCGAGGTCGAGTTCGGCTCCTTCCCCGTCGCTGACGTACGGGAGCTTTACGCCGCCCCGGTGCTCGAATGGAGCGCGGGCGGCCGGACGCTGCGCCTGGAACACCGCCGGGACTTCGTCGAGCATCTCGCCTCCGCCGAATCGCCGCACCCGCGCACCGCGCCGCTGGCCGCGGCGTCCGGGACCGATCTGAGCGACCGGTGGGTTCTGGCGGAGGCCGGGGACTGGGCGCGGGCGTGCGAACGAGCCGAGGCCCAGGGGGCGGCCGGGGTGCTGACCGCCCGAGGCGCCGACGCCGAGGGGTGGATGCCCAAGATGATCGCCGGACCGGCCGTCCGCGCCGTCCCGATCATCGCCCTGCGCACCGACCGGCACGCCCACCTGGCCGGCGCCCTCGCCGCAGGTCAGGTACAGGTGACCGGGTCGATGCCGCTGTGGCAGGTCGCCACGGACGGCCGTAACGTCTGTGCCCGCTTCCCACACGCCTCCCACGCCGGGGGCGTGCAGGGCGGGCCGCGGATACTGCTGACCGCGCACTACGACGGCGTGGGCGACGACCCCGGCGTACGGCTGCCCGCAGCCGCCGACAATGCCTCCGGTGTGGCCGCCGTGCTGGAGGCCGCCCGCGTCCTGTCGGACGGCCCGGCTCACCGGGCCGGGCTGTCGGTGGCCTTCCTGGACGCGGAGGAGGCCGGCGCGTGGGGCTCGGCCCACCACGTGGCCGCCCTGCCGTCCGGCACGCTGGTGATCAACCTGGACGGGGCCGCGCAGCTGCACCAGGCCGCCTCCGTCGAGGCCGGCGGGCCCGCCCACGCCCTGCTGGCCACTCTGGACCAAGCCGCCCGCCTCACCGGCGTCCCACTTCGGGCCGGTGCCATGGCCTCCGACAACCGCCGCTACGCCGCCGCCGGATTGGCCGCGGTCGGCATCGGCATGGGCATCCCCGGCTACCAGACCCCTGCGGAAACCCCCGACCGCGTCGAGCCGGACACGCTCATGGCGGCGGCGCGGCTGCTGGTCGCCACGGTCGGGCTGCTGGCCGCCCGGATGCCGGCCTGATCTCCTCACGATGACACCGTCCGGGCAGGGGCCGCCGTGCCCGGACGCCGTCGTTCCGTACAGGCGAGTCAGCCGGGCGGCAACTCCCGGAGCAGCCTCTCCACTCGGAGGCGGATCTCGTCACGGATGAGGCGGACGGCATCGATGCCCTGCCCGGCCGGGTCGTCGAGTTTCCAGTCCTCGTACCGTTTGCCGGGGAAGATCGGGCAGGCATCCCCGCAGCCCATGGTGACGACCACATCGCTCGCCTGGACCGCCTCGCCCGTCAGGACCTTCGGCTGCGCGGCGGTGATGTCGACACCGGCCTCGGCCATGACCTGCACGGCGACCGGGTTGACCTGCTCGGCGGGCGCCGATCCGGCCGAGCGGACCTCGATCCGGCCGGCGGCCAGGTGGGTCAACCACCCGGCGGCCATCTGGGAACGTCCCGCGTTGTGCACGCACACGAACAGGACGCTGGGCTTGCCTGGGACGTGATCAGGCACGGGTGGACTCCTTGGCGGTGAACAGGTGGCGGCCGGCCAGGCTGACATAGACCAGCGCGACCAGGACGGGGACCTCGATCAGCGGGCCGACCACGCCCGCCAGGGCCTGGCCGGAGGTGACGCCGAAGACGCCGACCGCCACGGCGATGGCCAGCTCGAAGTTGTTGCCGGCGGCGGTGAAGGCCAGCGTGGTGGAGCGCTCGTAGCCCAGACCGATCACCTTGCCGGCCAGGAACGAGCCGCCCCACATGAGCGCGAAGTAGGCCAGCAGCGGCAGCGCGATGCGCGCGACATCGCCGGGGCGGGAGGTGATGGTGTGCCCTTGCAGGGCGAACAGGATGACGATGGTGAACAGCAGCCCGTACAGCGCCAGCGGTCCGATGCGCGGCAGGAAGGCGTTCTCGTACCAGTCACGGCCGTGAGCGCGTTCGCCGAGCTTGCGGGACAGGTATCCGGCGGTCAGGGGGATGCCGAGGAAGATGAGCACGTACTGGGCGATGTCCCAGGCCGAGACCTCCAGCGCGGCCTGGGCCAGGCCGAGCCATCCGGGCAGTACCCGCAGGTAGAACCAGCCGAGCGCGCCGAACGCGACCACCTGGAAGATCGAGTTGAGGGCGACCAGGACGGCGGCGGCCTCGCGGTCGCCGCAGGCCAGGTCGTTCCAGATGAGCACCATGGCGATGCACCGGGCCAGCCCCACGATGATCAGCCCGGTGCGGTACTCGGGCAGGTCCGGCAGGAGGATCCACGCCAGCGCGAACATGACGGCCGGACCGAGCACCCAGTTCAGCACCAGGGAGGAGACGAGCAGGCGGCGATCGCCGGTGACGGCGCCCAGCCGGTCATAGCGGACCTTGGCCAGCACCGGATACATCATCAGCAGCAGCCCGAGCGCGATCGGCAGCGAGATCTCTCCGATCTTCACCGCCTCCAGCGCGGTGTTCAGACCGGGTACGAGCCGGCCGAGGAGTAGCCCGGAGGCCATGGCGGCGATGATCCACACCGGCAGGAACCGGTCGAGGGTGGACAGGCCGGCGATGACGCCCCGCGCGGGCACAGCAGGCGACGGCGCCGACGACATGGAAGAGGAGGACATCGCGTCGCTCCTCAGATGGTGGCGGGCACGTCGAGCAGGGCCGACAGCTCGCCCAGAGTCTCGGGCACCAGCCGGTAGTACACCCACGAGGCGCGCCGCTCCGCGGTCAGCAGCCCCACCTCCTTGAGCGTCTTCAGGTGATGGCTGATGGTCGGCTGGGACAGCTCGAACGCGCCGGTGATGTCACACACGCACACCTCCCCGCCCGCGCGGCTGGCCACGATCGACAGGATGCGCAGCCGTACGGGGTCACCGAGCGCCTTGAACACCCGCGCCACCCCGGCCGCCTGCTCGGCGTCCAGCGGCTCGCGCGTCAGCGGCGGGCTGCACTCCAGGAGCTCCAGAGGTTCCACATGCCCTCCATATAGACAGTCATCGAAATCGATACGTATCTATATTGACATACATCAAATCCAGGGGCAGCCGGAGGAGTTCGCAACGGCGAGGGCCCTCAGCCATCACGTGTGCGTACCGGTGCGGGTGTCACCTCTCGGCGAAAAGCGCAACGCGGCTCCAGACGAACGGTGTTCCACGAAGGCGAAAGGTGAGGCCCGGGGACACCGGGCACACCGGCCGCGGGTTGTGCGACCATCGCCCGGCAGCCGATGTTCCCGGGCGGCGATTCAGGTTCCGGTCGAGGTGCTGCGGCGCTCGATCATCACCACGTCTCGCCAGACGCCGTGGTGGCGGCCGATCCGCTCGCGGATGCCGACCACCCGGAAACCGAGCGCCCGGTGCAGGGCCAGGCTGGCGGCGTTCTCGGGGAAGACGCCGGACTGGATCGTCCAGACGCCGGCGTCCTGGCTGGCGGAGACGAACGCCGCCAGCAGAGCCCGGCCGATGCCCTGGGCCTGGCAGCCCGGGTGGACGTAGACGCCGTGCTCGACCACCCCGGCGTAGACGGGGCGGGCCGAGACCGCCGAGGCGGCCACCCAGCCGAGCACCTGGCCGGTGCCGGTGTCGCAGGCCACGTGGCGCAGGTGCGGCAACCTGGCCGCGGTGAAGCCCTCCCAGCTCGGGGCGAGGGTCTCGAAGCTGGCCTGGCCGGTGTCCAGCCCGGCCTGATAGATGGCCAGCACCTGTTCGGCGTCGCATCGGCGCATCGGCCGGATCTCCACCCCCGGCGGAGCGTCGGGCCCGGCGGCCTGGGCGGTCGCCGGGCGCGCGCCGGGTTCCTCGTGACCGGCCGCGCCGGAGCGGCCCCGCCCGAAGGCGTCCTGCCCGCGGCCGGCGACCGTCCGGCCGGGGATCTCATCGTGCGCCATTACCGGTACTCCTTCACTCGCAGACGGGCGCGGCCGGCGCGGGGTTGCCCATGACCACGTCGGCAGCGGTGGGGAAACAGCTCACGCAGTTCTCGTTGATCCGGTACAGGCCGGAGGTGCCCTGCCGTTCCACCAGCACGAACCGCACCTCGGCCAGGATCTTCAGGTGGTGCGAGACGGTGGACTGACCCACCCCGGACACGGCCACGATCTCGCCCACGCTCATCGGCGCGCGCCGCCGCGCCAGCAGCGACACGATCTGGATGCGGGTGGCGTCGGCCAGGGCCTTGAACCAGCTCGCGTACTCCTCGGCCTCCGCGCGGGGCAGCGGCCCCTTCTCCTCGTTCATCGTCAATCGACGATAGTCGATGAACGAGGAGGGCGGAAGCCCGCCGAACGGCGGGCCCACGCGTGCCCGTGCTTTTCGGAAACCCCGTCCCTGGAGGTGTCGCAGGTCCTTGGACGGGCGAGCGGACGCGCCCCGGGTCAGGGGAGGCCGTTGCTTCTGCGGTAGTCGTTCCACGCCCGGACGCAGAAGTCGTGGCGCCAGTCGTCCGGCCGGAAGTTGCGGCAGGCGTAGGCGGTGTCGAACCGCAGACCCACGCCGCCGGAGCCGTCGTGGCCGCCGGGACCGGCGGAGGTGTCCCGGGCGTCACGGGTGTCACGGGCCGGGGCACCGGGGGCGCCGCCGTCGGCCCGGCCCCGCGGTCCGGCCTCGGGGGCGGGCGCCCCCGGGCCGCGCCCGTGTCCGTGCCCGCGGTCGTGCGGGGCGTGCGGCGGGCGCGAGAGGCCCCGTGTCTCCCGGTGGCCCGGCCCGCCGCCTCCGGCCCCCGCCTCCGTTCCCGCTTCCGTCCGCGTAGCGGCCTCCGGCGTACGGCGTGCCGCGGCGTGCCGCCGCTCCTCCCCCGGGGCGCGGCCGTCCGGGGTGTCCGCCGCGTCGGCCCGGGGCCGCACCAGGCGTGGTTTCAGCTCGCGGACGACCATGACCCTGCCGGGTTCGGCGGAGGGCGTGCGGGCGGCCTGCGGCGGGTGGACGACCGCGGTGCCGTGCGGGGCGAGCGACGGCGCGGGCTGCGGGGCCGCCACGGCGGAGGGCCGGTCGTCCAGCGGGGACCAGCCGGAGGTCCAGACGCCGAGCCCGGCGGCCGCCAGGAAGGCGCCGATCAGCGCCGGGCGCAGCAGCCGGTCGCGCCGGAGACGCGGACCCGTCCAGGAACGCGGCCGTTCCCCGGCCGGGTGGCGCGGCCGGCCGGCGAGGGCGATGCCGGCGTCCACCAGCGAGCCGTGCATGAACGGGTCTCCGGGGCTCTGCGCCGGACCGTCGTACCGGGCCTCGGGGCGGACCGGCGGACGGGACGGGGACGCGGCGGACCCGGGCGGGCCGCCCGGGGGCCCGCCGTACGGCATGCGACCGCGGGGGCCCGCACCGGAACCGCGCCCGCGGGCCGGACCATGATCATCCTGCATCTCGCCTCCCCGTCGCCGGATCCGATCTCCCCCCAGCCTGCCGAACATCACGGTCCGTACGCGTCAGGTAACGGCGCGCTCTTACGGAGCTGTTACCAAGGGGACACCACGAATCCCTACAGACCGGACGTATGGCCGAGATGCGGCCGCCGTGGCGACCGCCGGGAAGTCCGGTCGCCACGGCGGGCGGCCCGGTTCCCGCCCGGTCCGGGACGGCGAGGCGTCAATTTTTACCATGGGCCCCGATCCCCTGCGGGCAGGGTGGTCCGGCACCCTCCCGATCACCGGCGCGATCCGCTCCGTCGCAGGTCACTTGCCCTTTCCGTGGGGCAACGCATACCTTTTGTCATCGCGGCGCGAAAGCCGCCCCAGCGGCACGAGAGCCGCTCCATCGACCGGACCCGACGCCGTTTCCGTGGCAATGCCCGCCGACGGCGTGCGGACGCCGAATCCGCGCCTTCCCAGCGGAACCGGGGACCCACCTTTTCTGGGGTGAATCGGACGACCTCTCATCGAAGCGTCCGTAGGGCACTTCCATGCCCGAACCCGACAGCTAACCCGGTAGGCGACATGGAAGCAAGGAGCCGACACCCCATGCGCAACCCCCGGATCAGCACGCTCGGAAACCGTCTCGGCCTGGCCCTCGCGGGCACGGTCCTGACCGGCGCCGCCCTCGGCGGCATCGCCCCCGTCACGGCCTCCGCCTCGCCCGCCGGGCAGGTCACGGCAGCCCAGCGCGTCTCCCAGCAGGAGGCGGGCCCGCTCACGTACGGACTGGACGTCTCCAACTACCAGCCCGCCTACGACTGGAGCACCAGCTCCGCCCAGTTCGGCATCATCAAGGCCACCGAGGGCACGACGTTCCGCGACCGCTCCTTCGCCAGGCACTGGAGGGAGCTGGACAAGAAGGGCATCGTGCGCGGGGCCTACCATTTCGGCCACCCGGGCAACGACCCGATCGCCGAGGCCGAGCACTTCCTGTCCGTCGTGGACGCGCAGCCCGCCAGGCGCGGCGACCTGCTCGTCCTGGACCTGGAGGCCACCGACGACCGCTCCGTCGAGCAGGTCAACGCCTGGGCCAAGGCGTGGCTGGCACACGTGAAGGCCAGGACCGGCGTCACGCCGATGTTCTACAGCGGTCTGAACTTCGCCGAGACCTACGGCGCGGGGCTGGAGCAGTACCCGCTGTGGGTGGCCGCCTACGGCCGGGAGAAGGGCGCCGTGACGCCCCCGGCCGGCTGGAAGGCGTGGACGATCCACCAGTACTCGGACTCGCCCATCGACCAGAACGTCTCCGCGCTGAGCCCGGACCAGCTCCGCGCCCTGGGCCGCCGGTCGGCGTGACCGGCGGGCCGACGATGGTGTTGACGCCGCCGGGACCGTAGTAGTCCGAGGCCCGGCCGAGGGCGACGCGCAGTTCGCCGGAACGGTGGGCGGCCAGCAGCGCCTCGGCCATCTCGGCGCGTACCCGGCCCCTGGGGTCGGCGGCGGCGTACGGCAGGTCCTCGGTCAGGGGTCCGTCGGCGGGGCCGTACATGTACAGGTTGTCGGCGAGGACCAGTTTCGCGCCGGCCGCGGCCGCGCCCCGGCGCACCGCGCCGGTCATGCGGGGGAACTCCTCCACCCACCGGTCGTAGGCGGGGGCGGCGCAGTGGTGGACGACCTCGGCCCCGGCGCAGGCGGCCTTGGCGCCCTCGGCGGTGGTCACGTCACCTCGGTGGACCTCGACGCCGTGCGGCTCCGGCACCCGGCCGCTGCGGTTGACCGCGCGGACGCGGTGCCCCCGGGAGACGAGCTCGCGGACCACGGAGCCGCCGATGGCTCCTCCCGCGCCGAGGACGACGTGCAGATCAGATGCAGGGGGGCATGACGCCTTCCCGTTCGCGGATTTCGAAGAAGCGCCATGAAACGGCGTCGCGACACGACTGTCAAACGGGCCACCGGCCCGGCAGGCCCCCGATCCCCGCGGGCGTCGCGCCGGGTTCCGGCCGAGGGGTCAACCGCCGGCCACCAGGGCCACGATGTCCTCGACGCGCACGATCTCGCCGCGCGCTCCCCAGTTGCCCTCCGGAATCTCGTTGATGTGCACCCACGCGGTGGCGGCCTGGGTGAACCGTTCCGGATCCTCGTCGGCGTCCGCGAGCACCCGCGTGACGCGCCGCACGATGTCGCGGCGTTTGCCGTCGTCCATCGAGCCGGCCGGAACCCCCACCCGCACCACGTACTTCGGCTTCTCCCCGGCGGGCAGTCGCCGGCCGCCGACGAACCAGGCGTCGACCTCGTTCACCACCAGCCACGAGATGGACCTGGCCGTCTCGGTGTCCGGGGCGCCCTCGGCGATCATCACCTCCGACACCAGCCGCCCGCCGATCATCTCGCGGCGTTCCTGGTCGAGCGATCCCTTGGGGACGAACAACTCCACGAACGGCATCTGTCAGTCCTTTCATTGAACTCTTGATCCACGAACGTACAGCAGTG
Source organism: Streptosporangium sp. NPDC048047 (assembly GCF_040653115.1). Classification (NCBI taxonomy): domain Bacteria; kingdom Bacillati; phylum Actinomycetota; class Actinomycetes; order Streptosporangiales; family Streptosporangiaceae; genus Streptosporangium; species Streptosporangium sp. NPDC048047. Next base: position 56,768 of record NZ_JBEZNH010000008.1, read on the forward strand.
AGTTCAATGATTCAACTGACTATGCTGGGGTCATGCAACGGATCAGCTTCGCGGAGATGCACTGCTCGATCGCACAGTCACTGGAGCGCGTGGGCGAGTGGTGGACACTGCTGATCGTGCGGGACATCCATCTGGGCCTGCACCGGTTCGACGACATCGCGGAGAACCTCGGCATCTCCCGCAACCTGCTCACCCGCCGGCTCGAGACGCTGGTCGCCGGCGGCATCGTGGAGCGCCGGGCCTACCAGAAGCGGCCGCCACGGCACGAGTACCACCTCACCGAGGCCGGCCTCGAACTCGTGCCGGTGCTGATGGCCCTGATGGCCTGGGGCGACAAATGGGTGACACCGGCAGGCGGTCCGCCGGTGCGCCTGGTGCACCACGAGTGCGGCGCCGAGTTCACGCCGCGGGTCTGTTGCTCGGAGTGCGGGAAACCGGCGACCACCGCCGACGTGACGGCACTGCCCGGTCCGGGAGCCGCCTCCGGGCCGGGGACCAGGGTGCTGGCCCGGCGCAGCGGCCTCGCGCCCGAGGGGTCATGACCGGCGGGACCGCGGCGCCGTGTCCGCGCGCCGGCGCGACCGCGCCGTGTCGGGCCGATGCCCCCGGCCGGCCCGATCGCGCGCCCTCCCACCCGGACCACCGGGTGGGACGGGCGCCCGCCCTCGGCGGTCAGGCGTCCCAGGTGACCGGGAGGTTCTTCACCCCGAAGATGTCCGCCACCTCCGGGCGCAGCGCGACCTCCTCCGCCGGTACGGCCAGGCGCAACGAGGGGAAGCGGTTCAGCAGCGCGGGGAACGCGACCCGCATCTCGACCCGGGCCAGCTGCTGGCCCAGGCACTGGTGGACGCCGTGGCCGAAGGCCACGTGCCCGCCCTCCCGCCTGCGCAGGTCGAGCACGTGGGGGTCGGTGAAGCGCTCGGGGTCGCGGTTGGCGGCGTGGTTCGACAGGACGACCGTCGTACCGGCCTCGATGATCCGGCCGCCCAGCTCGACGTCCTCCAGCGCCGTCCTCATGAACATCTTGGCGACGGTCAGATACCGCAGCAGCTCCTCCACGGCCCCGTCGGTGAGCGCCGGATCGGCGCGCCACGCGGCGAGCTGCTCCGGGTCGCGCAGCAGTGCGAAGGTGCCCAGCGCCAGCATGTTCGCGGTGGTGTCGAGCCCGGCCGCCAGCAGGATCAGGCTCATCCCCCTCAGCTCCTCGTCGGTCAGGTCGCCGTCGGTGAGGTCGCTGAGCACGTCGTCGGTCGGGGCGGCGCGCTTGGAGGCCACCAGCTCCGCGAGGTAGCCCTGGGTCGCGGTGTAGGCCGCGAACAGGTCCTCGTCGCTCGTCTCCCCGTTGAGGAACTTGTCGATGTTCTCCTGGAAGGAACCCCGGTCCTCGTACGGCACGCCCAGCAGCTCGCAGATCACGACGGCGGGGATCGGCTTGGCGAACGCGGTCACCAGGTCCGCCGGCGGCCCGGTCTTCTCCATGGCGTCCAGGTGCTCGGCGGTGATCTGCTCGATCCGCTCGGTGAGCAGGCGCATCCGCCGTACGGTGAACTTCCCCATCAGCGGTTTGCGGTACCGGCTGTGCCGCGGGTCGTCCATGAGGATGAACTCGCCCGGTCCCGCCGGAGGGACGGTCTCCACGCCGCTGTAGTCGATGTACGGGTGATGGAGCATGAACTCCTTGCGCGAGCTGAACCGCGGGTCGGCCAGGACCGACCGGACCAGGTCGTACCCGGTGACCAGCCAGCCCCGGTGCCCGTCGGGGAAGACGTAGCGGCTGATGGGGCCGTGCTCGCGCGCCTCGACCAGCTCCGACGGCGGGTCGAAGGGACAGCCGGGCCGGCGCTCGGCGGGCAGCCCGGTGACGGTGTGTTCCATGGTGGTTCCTCTCGTCGGCCTTCAGAGCCGGGTGTCGACGGCGTCCACCATCGCCCGCCGCGCTGACACCGGGCCGTCGCCGTACTGACACGGCCGCTGACACGGCCGCTGACACGGCCGCCGGCGCCGCCCCGCGCCGGACCCGGTCGCCGCAGGGGCCCCGGCGGCGTCCGCGCCGCCGACCGGCGCGCGACGCTCACGGACCGAGGGCGGTCTCGGCCAGCTCGCGCCAATCGCGCCGCCGCCCGTCGCGGATCGCCTCGGCGAACGCGGTCCCGCCGAGGCGGCTCCGTGCCTCCCCGGCGATCCTGGAGGCGTCCGGCTGCGAGAGATCCGGGGTGCCGCGTACGGCGTCGCTCGCCGCGAGCAGCCGCGCGGCCCGCTCGTGGTCCCCCCGGCGCAGCGCGAGATCCGCGATCCCGACCAGCACCCCGGCGATCGCCGGCGGATACCCCGTCTCCGCGGTCGCGCGGAGCGCCTCGCTCCAGTGCGCGCGGGCCTCGTCGAGATCCTCGATGAGGTGGCCGTACAGGCCCGAGGCCCTGACGCGGAGCCAGACGTCCGATTCCCCGTCGTCGCCCAGCACCGCCCTGGCCTCCGCCAGATGCCGTCGCGCCTGCTCCGGCTCGCCGCGCCAGCGGGCCAGCTGCGCCTTCGAAAGCGCCAGCTCCGCGAGCACGTACGCGTCCGGCCAGGCGATCCCGTCCGCGCACCGCTGCGCCTCGGCCATGGCGGAGGCGCAGGCCCGCTCATCGCCGAGCAGCCAGCACAGCTGGGCCTGCCGCGCCCGCAGGCCGACCACGTCCTCGGCCGCGCCGACCTCGGTCAGCGCCACGGCCGCCTCCTCGTAGTGCTCGCACGCGCGCGCGAACTCACCGCGCATGGCGAGCCGGTCGGCCAGGAAGGTCAGCGCCAGCGAGATCCCCGACCGTTCTCCCAGCGCGCGGAACTCGGCGAGGGCGATCCCGGCGTCGGCGTCCACGCCGGTCTCGTCGCCGCCGTGGGTGAGCCGCAGCCGGCCGCGCGTGAGCCTGGCCTGCGCGCGCACCCACGGATCGTCGCCGGCGATGAGCGGCTCGAACGCGGGCAGGAACTCCGCCGGCTCCCGCAGCATCCGCTCCAGCGGCGCGACGAACCCCAGCAGCGGGTTGCGATGCCCGCCGCGAAGGGTGAGCCGGTGCGCCCGCAGGATCCACTCCCGCGCCCGGTACTGGTCGCGGCCGGGCCCGGAGGTCGCGAACACCGTCACCAGGAGGTACGCCATCGCCCGCACCTCGTCGGGCACCTCGCCGGGCGCCTCGTCGGGCAGTGAGGCCGCCGCGACGCTCAACTCGGCGCCCTCGGTCCGGTACCCGCTGAGGAACCAGTACCAGCCCGCCGCGGTGACCAGCCGCATCGCCTCCCCCGCCCATCCGGCGGCGATCGCCCGGCGCAGGGCCGCACCGATGTTGTCGTGCTCGGTTCTCAACACGGCCAGCCACTCCAGCTGCCCGGCCCGGCGCAGATGCGGCTCGGCCGTCTCGGCCAGTCCGGTGAAGTGGGCGAGGTGCGCCCGGTGCGCCCGCTCGGTCTCCCCGGCTTCGGCGAGCCGGTGCGCCGCGTACTCCCCGATGGTGTCGAGCAGCCGGTAGCGCGGCGCGCCGTCGCCGCCGGCGATCAGCAGCGACTTCTCGGCCAGCGCGGTCAGCAGGTCGAACACCTGCTCCCCGCCGGACACGCCGTCCCCGCACACCCGTTCGGCCGCCTCCAGGCTCGCCCCGCCGGAGAACACCGAGAGCCGCCGCAGCACGCGGCGTTCGGCCTCGGTCAGCAGATCCCAGCTCCAGTCCACGACCGCGCGCAGCGTCCTGTGCCGGGGAAGCGCCGTACGGCTGCCGCCGGTCAGCAGGCGGAACCGGTCGTCGAGCCGGTGCGCCAGCTGGTCGACGGACATGGTGCGCAGCCGCGCCGCGGCCAGTTCGATCGCCAGCGGCATCCCGTCGAGAGCCCGGCAGATCCGAGCCATGGCCGACAGGGTGCCCGCACCCGTGCCGATGTCCTGGCGCACCAGACCCGCACGGTCCAGCAGTAGCCGCACCGCGGGCGAGGACCCGGCCTCGGAGGGGTCCGCTCCCTCGGCGGGCGACGCGAGCGGTTCGACCTGCCACAGCACCTCCCCGGTGATGCCGAGCGGTTCCCTGCTCGTGGCGAGGATCCGCAGCCTCCGGCACTCCCCCAGGAGCCGGTCCGCGAAGGCCGCGGCGGCCTCGATCACGTGCTCGCAGTTGTCGAGGATCAGCAGGGTCGCGCGCTCGCGGAGCGCGGCGGCGAGCCGGTCCGCCGGTTCCCCGCCCCGCGCGCCGCCGAGCAGGCCCTGGTCGCGCAGGCCGATCGCGGTGAGCGCGGCCTGCGCCAGGTCGCCGTCCGCCCGCACCGGGGCCAGCTCGACCAGCCACGCCCCGTCCGGCAGCCCGGCGAGCATCGTCCGGGCGGTCTCCGCGGCCAGCCTGGTCTTGCCGGAGCCGCCCGGCCCCGTCAGGGTGACCAGCCGGTGCCCGCGGACGAGGGCGGCGACCGCGGAGACGTCGTCGTCCCTGCCGACGAAACTCGTCAGCTCGGCGCGCAGGTTCGTCCCGCGGTTCTCCGTACGCCCGCCCGGCTCGCCCGGCTCGCCACGGAGCAGCGCGACGTGCAGGGCGGAGAGCCCGGCCGACGGGTCGGCGCCCAGTTCCTCGGCGAGCCGCTCGCGCGTCCGCCGGTACACGGCCAGCGCCTCGGCCGTGCGCCCCGCCTCGGCGAGCGCCCGCATCAGGGCCGCTGCGAACCCCTCCCGCAGCGGATACGCGGCGACCAGCCCGGTCAGCTCGGAGACCAGCTCCGGACCGCGGCCGAGGCGGAGGTCCGCCTCCACCCGATCCCCCAGCGCGGCGACACGGAGCTCCTCCAGGCGCGCGACCGCGGCGTCGAACGCGTCGCTGTCACGCGGCGCGATGTCCGCCATGGCCGTGCCGCGCCACAGCGCGAGGGCCGAGCGCAGCAGCTCCGCCCGCGCCGCGGGCCCGGCGGCGCGGGCCAGGCCGGTCAGGTGCTCGAACCGGCACACGTCCACGGCGTCGGGGTCGGCGACCAGCCGGTACCCGCCGGAGTCCGCCTCGATCACACCGTCCGGCAGCGCCCTGCGCAGCCTGGACACCAGCGCCTGCAGGGCGTTCGCCTCGTCCGCGGGCGGCCGCCGCCCCCAGATCCAGTCGACCAGCCTCGCCCGCGTGACGACCCGGCCCGGTTCGAGGGCGAGTACGGCCAGCAGCGCGCGCAGCCGGACCCCGGGGACCTCCACCACGGTCCCGTCACCGTTCCGGACCTCGAACGGTCCCAGCAGCCCGACTCGCACGACTGAGATTGTCCCGCATATCGGCCACCGTCCCCGGGCTCCGGGAGCCGTCCTCCGGAGCGGAGCGGCCCCGGCCCCGGCCCCGGCCCGACGAGAGTCCCCGGTGGTCCGGCCGCCGAGGAGGCGATGACGGCGCCGCGGGCCCGCATGCCGGCGACGGCTCCGGTTCAGCGGGAAGCGTCGCGGCGCGGCGGGGAAGCAGCAGTGGGGTCGCCAGCAGGAGCACGCCTGCCAGGCCGATGGCCGTGCGCGGGCCGAGCAGGCCGCCCAGCACTCCCCAGACGGCCGTCAAGAGAGCGGTCGAGGCTCTGGTCGTCACCGTCCAGGCGGACAGCACGCGGGTGACCCGGCCGGTCGCGGTGCGCTCCAGACGGTAGGCGGCGCAGACGGGGTTGAAGACCCCGCAGCAGAGGATGAGCCCGAGTTCGACGCCCATCACCAGCAGCAGCCCCCCGGTGCCCGGCCCCGTGAAGGCCAGGCCGACGGGCCAGAGCGCGCGCAGCGTACCGGTCACGGCCAGGACCGGGCGTTGCCCGAACCGGGAGACGAGCGGGCGGGCCAGCCGCGAGCCGAGCAGTCCGCCGATCGCGGGCGCGGCGAAGGCGAGGCCGTACTGCCACGGCGCGAACCCGAGCTCGCCGAGCATCAGGACGGCGAGCAGCGCGTCGATGGCCATCACCAGGCCGTTGAACAGGGCGATGTTGAGGAACAGCGGGCGCAGCACCGGGTCGGCGAGGATGTACCGCCAGCCGTCGAGCAGGTCCCCGGCTCGCATGCGCGTGGCCTCCCGGCGTTCGGGCGGCGGCTCGTGAGCGCCGATCGCACGGATGCCCAGGGCCGAGAGCAGGTAGCTGACCGCGTCGGCCGTCACCGTCGCCACCGGGCCGAGGAGCCCGATCGCGGCCCCGCCCAGCGGCGGCCCGATGATCGTGGTCGTCCAGGAGGTGGCCTCGAACCGGGCGTTGGCGACGAGCAGGTCCCCCGATGGCAGCAGCGTCTTCAGGTACGCGCCGGAGGCGGCGCGGAAGGTGATGTCGGCCGCCACGGTGACGACCGAGACCAGCAGGAGCTGGACGAAGGAGAGCACACCGAACGCGAACGCGGCGGGGATCGTCAGCAGCGTCGCGAACCGCAGCAGGTCCATCCCGATCAGCACCGGCCGCTTGCGGCGGAACTCCACCCACGGGCCGAGCGGCACCGCCACGGCCGCGCCCGCCGCCGCTCCCAGGGAGGACAGCGCCGCGACCTCCGCCGGTCCGGCGTGCAGCACCTGGACCGCGATCAGCGGAAACGCGCCGAAGGCGAGCCACGTGCCGAGGGCACTGGTCCCGTACGCTCCCCAGAGCCACCCGAACCGCCGCCCCAGCCGATGCCCTTCCCGCATGCCCGACGCCCCTCGTCTCTCGTCCGTACAACCGATCCGTGATCGAGAAGCATCAAAGCGAGCATCGTTCCTGGGATCAAACAACCGAAAGGCCACCCGGATACAACCGATGGTTGTGTCCGTAGGGTGTCCGCATGGATCTCGACACCGTCCGGACCTTCGTCGCCGCCGCCGACGCGGGGCGGTTCCAGGAGGCCGCCGCCGAGCTGGCGGTCACCCAGCAGGCCGTCTCCAAGCGCATCGCCGCACTGGAACGCGACCTCGGCGTGCGGCTGTTCACCCGCACGCCGCGCGGCGCCGAGCTCACCATCGACGGGCAGGCGTTCCTGCCCCACGCCCGGGAGCTGCTGCGCGCCGCCGACCGGGCCGTCGCGTCGGTGCGCGCCGGCAGCCGTCCGCTGCGCGTCGACGTGATCACCTCACGCAGCGCGCAGTCGGGCCTGATGCGTGGCTTCCACCGCGCGCACCCCGAGATCGAACTCGACGTGGTGATGCTGTTCGACATCGAGAGGGCCGTCGCCGCCATCCGGTCCGGTGCGATCGACGCGTCCTTCCGCGCCGTCGCCGCGCCCGGCCGGCCCCTTCCCGAGGGCGTCGAGTCCGTCCGGGTGATCGACGAGCCGCTCCAGCTCCTCGTCGGCCCCGGCCACGCGCTGGCGGCCGCCCGGTCGGTGCCCCTCGCCCGGCTCGCCGGGCACCGGATCTGGATGCCCGGCGTCGTCCCCGGCACCGAGTGGGCCGCCTACTACGACGACCTCGTCGCCGAGTTCGGCCTCACCATCGAGGTGACCGGCCCCAACTTCGGCTCCGACGCGCTCCTCGACACCGTCGCCGACACCCCGGCCCTGGCCACCTTCATGGGCGGGCAGACCCGCCTCGTCTGGCCCGCCGGCCACGGCCTGCGCCGGATCCCGGTGACCGACCCCACGCCCGTCTACCCGCACTCGCTCCTGTGGCACCGCGACAACCCCCACCCCGCGCTGGCCGTCCTCCGCGCCCACCTCGCGGCCACGGCGGCCGGCCACGGCGCCGCCGGGACCTGGGTGCCGGACTGGGCGATCCCGCGCTGAGCGCCGCCGCCCCTGGGGGACCGGAGTCTCCGGGCCTCCAGGGGCCCCGCCGTGCCGGCGCTATCCGGCGGCGCGTAGTTCGGCGGTGACCGCCCGCTCCCGCAGCGCCGCGGCCTCGGCCTGCAACGCCTCGATCCGCTCGCGCAGGTCCGCGGTCCTCATCTGCTCCAGGGCCAGCCGGGTGCGGGCCTCGTCCCGCTCCGCGCGGGCCTGGGCGACCTCGTCCGCGGCCCGGTCGCCGGCCTCGGCCGCCCGGCGCGCCGCCCGCTTCTCGGCGTCGGCCGCCCGGCGTTCCGCGCGGGTCGTCCTGATCCTGGCCTCGGACGCCTCGGCCTGGGCCTTGGCCCGCGCCCGCGCCTCCTCGTCGGCGCGGGCCAGCGCCCGGTCCCGCTCCGCCTCCAGCATCCGGGCGCGGGCCTCGGCGGCGGCGACGGCCCGTTCGGCCGCGGCCCGCGCCTCCTGCGCCTCCTCGGCCGCCCGCCGGGCCAGGTCGCGCTCGGCGTGCGCCCGCCCGGCCAGCTCCCGCTCGTGCGCGGCGCCCGCCTGCGCCTGCCGGGCCGCGGTCTCGGCCGCCTCCACCCGTTCCGCCATCTCCCGCACGCCCGTGTCCATGGCGGCCTCGGCCCGCTCGGCCCGCCGCCTGGCCTGCTGCTCGGCGTTCCTGGCCAGGCGTTCGGTGGCGGCGGCCTCGTGCAGCGCGGCCAGGGCCTGCTCCCGGGCGGTCTCGGCGTCGGCCAGCGCGGTGTCGCGCTCGGCGTTGGCCTCCTCCACCTGCCGCACCATGGCGTCGCGCTCGCGCCGGGCGTGACCGGCGGCCTCGCGGGCCAGCCGTACCTGCTCCAGCGCCTGCTCGCGCTCGGCGTGGGCGAGCGCCACCCGGGTGTGCGCCTCGGCCTGCACGGCGCTGAGCCTGGCCTCCACCCCGGCCGGGCTCAGCTCGTCGGACAGGGCCTGGGCCAGCGGGGCGATCGCCGCCGCCATGCCCTTCTCCATGCGGTCGTACAGCTCCTCGGCCCGAGCCAGCGCGCCCTCCAGGCCCGGCACGGCCCGCTTCAGCTCCCGCTCCCGTTTGGCCATCGCCTGGCAGCCCCCCTGCGGGCAGTAGGCCCGGGGGCGGCCCCGCCCGGGGCGCTGCTCGATCGGCGCACCGCAGTGCCTGCATGCCGTCACCACGCCCGCGTCCTTGACCACCGGACGAGCGTAGCCTTTTCCAATTTCCAGAAATAAAAAAACAGTAATTCGTTCATGGGCGTGTCGTGGTGCTCGCCCGCCGGGCACGTCCCTGAGACCATCCGTCCGGTGGGGCGTGGTGGTTGGATGTCCGCATGATCGTGCGTGATGTCCGCCCCGAGGAGATGAAGAGCGCCGGAGAGCTCCGGGTCGCCGCCTACGACGCGCAGGGGCTGCTGGACGCCAGCCCCGGCTACGCCGCCACCCTGCGCGTCCTGGGCGCCGACGGCCCCGGCGAGGTACTGGTCGCGGCGGAGGAGGACCGGCTGCTGGGCACGGTCATGTTCGAGCCCCGGCACGAGGGCAGCGAGGTGGCGCGCGACCCCGGAGAAGGTGAGATCAGGGCGCTGGCCGTGGCGCCGGACGCCCGCGGGCGGGGCGTCGGCCGCGCGCTGGTGCGGGCCGCCATCGACCTCGCGGCCCGCCGGGGCGTCGGGCTCCTGCTGCTGTCGACGCAACCGGCGATGACGACCGCCCGGCGGCTGTACCTCTCGGAGGGCTTCCGCCGCCTCCCCGAACGCGACTGGCGGCCCGTCCCCTCCCTCACGCTGCTGGCCTACGGCCTCGACCTGCCCCGCTGACCCCGGTCTCACCGCGTCCCGGTCTCACCGCGCTCTGGTCTCACCGCGTCCCGCGGAGAAGCCGTGGCGCGGTGAGAGGATGGGCGGTGTGAACGTTGCGAAACGGAACAATGTGACGGTGACCGGCCAGAGGGGCGCGCCGACGGTCATGCTGGCGCACGGGTTCGGCTGCGACCAGAACATGTGGCGGCTGGTCGTGCCCGCCCTCGCCGAGCACTTCGAGGTGGTGCTGTTCGACTACGTGGGGGCGGGGCGCTCCGACCTGTCGGCGTGGCACGAGGAGCGGTACGCGTCGCTGGACGGTTACGCCCGCGACGTCGTGGAGATCTGCCGGGAGCTGGACCTGCGGGACGTGACGTTCGTGGGTCACTCGGTCAGCGCGATGATCGGCGTGCTGGCCGCGGCGCGGGAGCCCGGCCGCTTCGCCCGCCTCGTCCTGGTCACCCCCTCCCCCCGTTACATCGACGACGGCGACTACCGCGGCGGGTTCAGCGAGGCCGACATCGAGGAGCTGCTGGAGTCCCTGGACGCCAACTACCTGGGCTGGTCGGCGACGATGGCTCCGCTGATCATGGGAAACCCCGACCGCCCGGAGCTGGCCCGGGAGCTGACCGGCAGCTTCTGCGCCACCGACCCCGACATCGCCCGCGTCTTCGCCCACGCCACGTTCCTGTCCGACAACCGCGCCGACCTGGCGGCGGTCACCGTACCGACCCTGATCCTGGAGTGCACGCAGGACTTCATCGCCCCGCGCGAGGTCGGCGCCTACGTCCACGCGGCGATCCCCGGCAGCACGCTGGTCACCCTCGACGCCACCGGCCACTGCCCGCAGCTGAGCGCCCCCGAGGCGACGGCCCAGGCCATCCTCTCCTTCGCCGGGGCCGCCCGGTGATGTCCCGGACCGAGCAGGAACCGGAGCAGAACGGCGGCGACGGTAGCCTGACGCAGGACGCGGCTTTCACGGCCCTTCTGGAGGACAGCGCCGTGGACCTGTACGAGAACGCTCCGTGCGGCTATCTCTCCACTCTCCTGGACGGGAAGATAGCCAAGATCAACGAAACCCTGCTGGCCTGGCTCGGATACACCCGCGAGCAGGTGGTGGGCCGCATGAGCTTCACCGACCTGCTCACCGTCGGCGGCAGGCTCTATCACGAGACCCACTACGCCCCCCTGCTGCGCATGCGGGGGGAGATCAGCGGCATCGCCTTCGACCTCAAGGCCGCCGACGGCTCCCGCCTGCCGGTCCTCGTCACCTCCACCGTCACGACCGGCACCGACGGTCAGCCCCTGCTGATCCGCACCAGCGTCTTCGACGCCCGCGATCGCCGCGCCTACGAGACCGAGCTGCTGCGGGCCCGCAAGGAGGCCGAGAAGGCCCGCCGGGAGGCGGAGCAGGCCCAGCGGGAGGCCGAGGAGGCCCGTCTCCGGGCCGAACGGGAACGCGAGCGGCTCCAGAACGTGCTCGCGACCCTCCAGCTCAGCCTGCTTCCCCCCGTCCTGCCGGAGATCCCCGGACTGGAGACCTCCGCGCACTACCACACCGCCTCCCCCGACCGCCTGGGCGGCGACTTCTACGACCTGTTCTCCCTGGGCGACGGGCGCTGGGGCTTCTTCCTCGGCGACGTGTGCGGCAAGGGCCCGGCCGCGGCGGCGATGACCTCGCTGACCCGATACTCCCTGCGCGCCGCGGCGGTCCACAACTCCGACCCGGTCACGGTGCTGACCACGCTCAACACCGTTCTGCTGGAGCGCTACACCGGCCAGCCCCGCTTCTGCACGGTCGTGTTCGGGATCCTCGAACCGGAGGGGAAGGGCTTCACCCTCACCCTGGCCAGCGGGGGGCACCCCCCGGCGCTGCTGCTGCGGGCCGGCGGGGGCGCCGAGTACCTGCCCACCCCGGGCGGCGTGCTCGTCGGCGTGCTGCCCCGCCCGCCGTTCACCCGCACCAGTACGGTGCTCTCCCCCGGCGACACCGTGCTGATGTACACCGACGGCCTCACCGAGGCCCGCGTCGACTCCAGCCGGGCCCTCTTCGGCGACGGAGCGCTGCTCGACTTCGCCGCCCGGCTTGCCCCCGCGACGGCCGGGGACACGATCACCGCGGTCACCGCCCTGCTGCACGGCTTCGGCGAGGGCCTGGACGACGACACCGCGACCATGGCCTTCAGCGTGCCCGCCCTCGGCGCGACCGGGAAACCGGCGTGAACGGCCTGACCGTCGGCGTCCGCGCCTTCCCGGCCGGGACGGTCCTGGAGGTGGCCGGGGATCTCGACTTCGCCACCGCCGGCGGGTTCCACGACGTGCTCCCGCGCCTCGTCCTGCGTCCCGGGCAACGGCTGGTCATCGACCTGAGCGGGCTGACGTTCTGTGACTCCACCGGGATCACCGCCTTCCTGGCCGCCCGCAACGTCGCCCTGGACGCCGGGGCCGACGTCGTGCTGGCGGCCGTCCCCGCCCCCACCCTGCGTGTCCTGGGCATCATCGGCCTCGACCAGGTGCTTCCCGTCCACCCGGACGCCGCAGCGGCCGGTGTCCCCGCCGCCCCGGCGCCCGGCCCGCCGGTCCGCGAGACCGATCCCCCCGGGGCCGTGGCGCGGACGGCCCCGGAGACGTGACGGCGAGGCCCGCGTGAGGCCCCCGGTCGCCGTGTGAGGTCCTCGGCCGCCAGGTGAGGTCCCGGGCCATGTGCGGGGCCTCGGGCTCACGGCGCCGATACGGCCGGCGCGGCCGGTTCGGGCGTGGGGCGGCTCCGCGGGGCGACGCGCGGCCGGGCGGGCCGCCAGGTCGTCACCAGCGCCAGGGCCAGCAGCAGCTCGGCGATGTCGCCGCCGTAGTACATGATCTCCGCGGCGCCCCGTAGTTCCGGCCCGGGGGCGGTCACGCCGACGGACAGGCCGGCGTACATCAGCTGCGACAGCGTGGCATGGGCGGCGATCGACACGCCCAGCACGACCAGCCGCCTGGGCACCGGGGGGCGCCGCGGCGCCGGGTCCGGCCCGGCGATCACCCAGGTGAACAGGCAGCCCGCCAGCACGAGGTGCAGGTGGACGAGCGAGTGCATCAACGGGTCGGCGTGGGAGAGGCCGTACAGGGGAGTGAGGTACAGCGCGGCCATGCCGCCGGCGTTCAGTGTGAGCGCCACCCACGGGTCGGCCAGCACGTGCGCGGGGCGGCTGCGCAGCACGGCGGTGACGCGGCGGGCGCGGGCGGCGGGCAGCGACCGCAGCAGCAGCGTCACCGGGGCGCCCAGCACCAGTCCCAGCGGGGCGAGCATCGCGATGAGCAGGTGCTGCAGCATGTGCCCGCGGAAGTCGGTCCCGGCGAACGCGGCGACCGGCCCGGTCAGGCCCGCGGTGAGCAGCGCGGCGCCCACGGTGAAGGCCGCCGTGCGCCACGGGCTCCACCCCCTGGGCTCGCGCCGCCGCAGCGCCGCCATCGCCAGGTAGGCCGCCAGCAGTACGGCGACGCCCGCCGCCGGCAGCGCGCCGGAGAGCCCGCCGTGGTGGTGTGCCTCGTGTGCCAGGAGCGGGACGTCGCCGGCCCGCCGGGTGAGGAGGTCCGCGACGGCGACGGATGTCGCGTGCGATCCGGAGGCTCCGGCGGAGGTCACAGTGGAGACCACAGTGGAGATCACGGTGGAGGTCACGGGGCCGCCGTGGTGGTGCGCGGGGTGTCGCGGCAGAGGTCCACCGCCGGGCCGCCGCGCTGCAGCAGCCAGCCGCCGGCCATCAGCAGGACGCCCAGCAGCAGGAAACCGAGGTCCCACCAGAGCTGGTAGGCATCGGTGCGCACATGGTGGATGCCCAGGATGTGGTGGTCGACGACGCCCTCGACGAGGTTGAACAGCCCCCACCCGAACAGGATCCAGCCCCACAGCATCCGCGAGCCCCACACCCGGCCGCGGGAGTGGGTGACCCGCGCGTGCAGCAGGCTCAGGCCCACCAGCACCGCCAGCCAGCAGAACACGTGGAAGAAGCCGTCCCACAGCGTGTTCATCCGCAGGCCCGGAACCGTGTTCGGCGGGTAGTACCCGACCCCGATGTTGTCGGTGTCCGTGCTGGTCAGCATGTGGTGCCACTGCAGGATCTGGTGCAGGAGGATCCCGTCGACGAACCCTCCGAGCCCGACCCCGAGGAGCGTGCCCGGCAGGACGATCTCCCGTCTCGTCGCCACCGTTCCGGCCGTGGTGTCTGTCATGTGCGAACCTCCTCGTCCGTCCCGCCCGGTACCGCCGCCTCGTCCGTCCGGGACGAGGCGGCGGCCCACCGGTACCTGCCGCCGATCCGGGTGAATATGTCCGCGCTCCCCCGCCATGGCGGGGAGGACGGGAGAACGGGCCGCGAAAAGCCCGGAACGGATCGAATGGTAGATCTCTGGATCACTGCGGTGAGGTGCGGAAACGCCGCCGCGGGCGGTCCTTGGCCCGGCCCTTACCCGGGTGCGGCCTGGTCTGGACGAGGGTCGAGGGGCATCGGGGCGAACCCCGGAGCCCGGCGCTCACCCGCGCCTGGGAACGCCCCGTGCCGGGCTTGTGCGGCGGCGGGGTGCGGGGCCGGCGCTCAGGCGGTGCGCCGTCGGGATGACGGCGGCGATGGAGGCGGTGTCGGAGGCAGGGAGGGGGTCACAGCCGGGTGGCCGTGCGGATCAGCCCGGCGAGGGCGAGGGAACGGCTGTGCGCGGGCCAGACGATGTGGGTGACGACGGGGGGCGCGTCGGTCAGGGGGACGGCGGCGTGCTCGGCCCACAGCCAGGCGCGGGCGGAGTCGGGGATGACGGCCGCCGTGCGTCCGAGGGCGATCAGCTGGGCCAGCTGCGTCTGGTCCCGGATCTCGGGTCCGGGACCGGGCGGGTAGGCGCCGTCACGGGCCCAGCGGGCGAGTGGAAGGCCGGGGATGTCGCTGATCTCGGCCATGGACAGGGTCCCGCGCGCGGTGAGGGGGTGCCCGGCGGGCAGGATGGCGACCTGCCCCTCGGTCAGTAGTTCCTCGCTGTCGAACCCGGCGAGGGAGTTGAACGGCGTGTGCATGAGCGCCACGTCGGCGCGGCCGTCGCGCAGCAGCTCCCCCTGCTCGCAGATGCCGCTCGGCAGCACCTCGATCTCGGCGGCACCGGGCTCGGCCGCGTAGGCGGCGAGGAGCTTCTGCAGCAGCTCGTGGGACGCGGCGGCCTTCACCGTCAGCACCAGCCGGTCACGGGGGCCGCCGGGGTCGCCGGCGCGGCGGGCGCGGCGCGCGGCGGCGGTGACCGCGTCGAGGGCCGCACGGCCCTCGTGCAGCAGCACCTCTCCGGCGCCGGTCAGGGAGACGCCGCGGCGGTCGCGCTCCAGCAGGGAGACGCCGAGGCGGCGTTCGAGCCGCTGGATCGCCCGGGACAGCGGCGGCTGGGCCATGCCGAGGCGCTCGGCGGCGCGGCCGAAGTGCAGCTCCTCCGCGACGGCCACGAAGTACCTCAGCTCGCGGGTCTCCAGGGTGTCCACGGCCACACCATACCCGGGTGATACCCGCCGGGTATCACAGGGCACCGCACCGGTGTTGGATGCGCCGCTCACCCGTGAGCGAGCATCGGCGGCATGAGCGAAACGAAGATCGCGCTGGTGACCGGCGCGAACAAGGGGATCGGATACGAGATCGCGGCCGGGCTGGGCGCCCTCGGCTACAGCGTGGGCGTGGGGGCGCGCGACGAGGCCCGGCGGGAGTCCGCCGTCGGGAAGCTGCGCGCCGCCGGGGCCGACGCGTTCGGGGTGCCCCTGGACGTGACCGGCGACCGGAGCGCCGCCGACGCCGCGGAACTGATCGAACGGCGGGCCGGACGCCTGGACGTCCTGGTCAACAACGCCGGTATCTCAGGGGAGATGGAGCCGGGGTGGGTGCAGGACCCGACCAGGCTCGACCTCGACCTGGTCCGCCGGGTCGTGGAGACCAACGTCATCGGTGTCATCCGGGTGACGAACGCGATGCTGCCGCTGCTGCGGCGCTCGGCGTCACCGCGCATCGTCAACGTCTCCAGTGCCGTCGCCTCCCTGACGCGGCAGGCGGACCCGGACATCGAGATCGGCCCCGTCATGGCGGCCTACGCGCCGTCGAAGTCGTTCCTCAACGCCGTCACCGTGCAGTACGCCCGGCATCTCGCCGACACGGACATCCTGATCAACGCCGCCTGTCCCGGCCTGGTCGCGACCGACTTCACCGGCTTCCAGGGACCCCGTACCCCCGAGCAGGGCGCGGCCACCGCGATCCGGCTCGCCACGCTGCCCGACGGCGGCCCGACCGGTTCGTTCTTCGAGGACGACGGCGTCATCCCCTGGTGACTCCGGAGGCCGCGACCCGCGCCGCCCCGGACGACGGCTGTTCCTCAGCGAGAGCACCATCGGCAGGTACACCACCTCCATGTTCGACGAGCCCGGCATCACCGACGACGACGGCGACCACCGCGTCCTCGCCGTCCTCACCTGCCTGAACGGGTCCTGACACGCTTCCCGGGACCCGCCTCCGGCCGGTGACGGGAACGGTGGTCAGCCGGCGGCGGGAACGGCGAACGCCCGGCGGGCGTGTGTGAGCAGCTCGCGCACCGCGGGGTTGGACGTGTCCTTCCACACCAGGACGAGCAGGGCCGGCGTCTCGACGTCGTCGAGGGGCAGGGTGACGAGCCTGTCGCGGTGGTCCTCGGTCATCGAGGCGCTGAGCACGGCGACGGCCAGCCCGCGGGCGGCGAGGCCGGCGACGGCGTCGGGGGCGCTCGCCTGCAGCGTGACCGCGGCCTCAAGGCCGCGCGCGGCGCAGGCGCGGTCGAACACGGTGCGCACGCCGGTGCCGGACGGCATGCACGCGATCGGGTACGCGCACAGCTCGGCCAGGGACACCCGCCGCCGTTCCGCCAGGGCGTGGTCCGCCGGGACCGCCGCGACGAGCCGTTCGCTGACCACCGTCAGCGTCTCCAGCCCCTCGGGGAGGGCGGCCGTCCCGGCGAGGGCCAGGTCGAGGGCGCCGGTGCGCACCCCCTCCACGAGCCGGTCGGAGCCGTCCTCCAGCAGCGAGACCTCCACACCGGGGTGGGCCCGGTGGAACGCGGCCAGCGCCTCGAACAGCGGCGTGACGGTGCAGCCGACCACCATCCCGGCGGTGAGCCGTCCCTGGAGGAGGCCGGTCACCTCACCCACCGCCCGGCCGGTCGCCCCGGCGGCGGCGAGCGCGGCGCGGGCGTGTCCGAGCGCCGCCTCGCCGGCGACGGTGAGGGTGGCGACGCGGGCCGATCGGTCGAACAGCTCGGCGCCCAGCTCGCGCTCCAGCCGGCGGATCTGGGCGCTGACACCGGACTGGCTGATGTGCACCCGCTCGGCGGCACGGGTGAAGCTCCGCTCCTCGGCGACGGCGACGAAGTACTCCAGCTGGCGCAACTCCATAAGCAGTGATTCTAGTTCCGAGAAGAACCATCTGTTGGACTTCTGGAAGGAGGCCGTCCAGGCTTGGAGGCGCCGGCGGTCCGCGCCGGTTCCCGGACCGATCCGCCGATCCCGGCGATCCAAGGAGCACGACCATGGCGACCTTCGTCCTCGTCCCCGGCATGTGCCACGGCGGCTGGAGCTACCGGCCCCTCACCGAACGGCTGCGCCGGCACGGCCACGAGGTGTACCCGCTGACGCTGACCGGGGTCGGCGAACGCGCCCACCTGCTGGACGCCGGGGTGAACCTGGAGACCCACATCGTGGACGTGACCGCCGTGCTGGAGGCCGAGGAGATCGACGACGCGGTGCTGGTCGGCCACAGCTACGGCGGCATGGTCGTCACCGGGGTCGCCGACCGCGTCCCGGACCGGGTGGACTCCCTGGTGTACCTGGACGCCGTCGTGCCGGGGGACGGCGAATCCTGCTGGGACCTCGTCCCCGCCTGGGAGCGCGAGTGGTACCTCGACGTGACGGAGGCCGGGTACGCGACCCGGCCGCTGCCGTTCTTCGACCCGCGCGCCACACCCCACCCCCTCGCCTCGCTGCTCCAGCCGATCCGGCTGGCCGGCGACCTCTCACGGTTCCGGCGCAGGGACTACGTGTACGCCACCGAGTGGGACCGCGAGTCGCCGTTCGCCCCCGTCTACCGGCGGCTGAGCGAGGACCCGTCGTGGACGACGCACGCGCTCGCCGCCCGGCACAACCTCATGCGGGACGCGCCCGACGACCTGCTGAAGATCCTGCTCGACGTCGCCCGCTCCGCCTCGGGCTCCGGCACACCCGTTTGAGCCGCACCGGACGGGTAGGCCACCACGGTCGCGGACCGTCGGAGGGAGACGTCATGGAACCGACCTGGATCATCGCCGTCATCGGCATCGTGATCGCGCTCGTCATCGCCTACAGGATCGAGCGGAGCAGGCGCGGGAGCCGGCGAAGGTGACGGGCCGGCGGCCCCGGGCCCTCACCGCCGCCCGGCGTGGCGGAGGCCCGGCTACCGGGGCCGGGTCACGTAGGTGACCGTCGCCGGACGGACGACCCGGGTCGCGCCGTCATAGCAGGCGTGCAGGGTGAGCACGCCCGTCACGGACTTCGTCCAGAGACCGGTCAGGTTGCAGAACTCCGCCCCGGAGCCGAACGCGGTGACCTGGACGTTGCCCATGTGCCCGTACTGCGCGTCGATGTCGCCGAAGGCGACCCGCCTCAGCCCGGTCCCGTACCCGCTGATCTGCAGGCCCCCGGGTACCGAGTTGTGACTCACCGGGTACGGCGTCGGAACGTAGGGGCTCGCGGTGCCGGGGGCGTTGTCGAAGGTGTAGGCGAACGCCGGGTACGGCGCGACGGGCGCCCAGACGACGGCGCTCTCCCGGTGGTAGGTCAGGTTCCACCCGGTGTTCAGCGGGGCGCCGGCGGCGTCGTGACAGCGCACCACGATGTTCTGCGCGGCCGTCGTCGCGGTCCAGCCGCCCACCTTGCAGCGCGCCGGAACGGCCGGGTCGACCGCGGTGACCTGGATGCTCCCGGCCAGGCCCGCCGAGCCGAGCCCCGGCAGGGTGACCCGCCACAGGCCCGGGGACGTCCCCGGCGTCACGGTGTTCACGGGGGCGGGGGCCGGGGAGCCGAACCGCGCGGAGTTGAACTGCGTGGCCACGGCGGAGCCGTCCCAGCGCACGTACCCCAGCGCCTGGCGCGGCATCGGGCTCGGATACCCGCCGCCGTACCCGAAGACCACGGAGAACCACGGGGTGACCGGGCCGACGCCGTACCGCTGGCACCGCACCGCCACGATCAGGTCGTCACCCGACGGCCACTGGTTCTGGACCTGGCACCAGTCGGCGGAGGAGGAGATCGCCGTGACGTGGGCCACTCCCCCGCCCGCCGCGCCGAACTGCGGGAACCTCACGAGCACCTGGCCGGGATCTCCGGAGACGGCCTCGGCCGCGAGCCCGGAGGCCCACGTGCCGAACTGGTAGTAGACGGTCGGGGCGGAGCCGCCCCCGACGACGGCCCACGCCCAGCGGGGCAGGTCGGCCGCGGCTGACACGGTTGATACGGCGGGCACGGTGAGTCCGGCCGCGACCAGGGCGGCGGCGCAGAGCGTGCGGGCGATCGCCTTCCACAACCGGCGCATGACGTCGTCCTCCATCCGCGGCGGGGCGGTGTCCGTGAGCGGGTACGGCTCGTACGGTCCCCGGCCCCTTGATAACCCGCCGCGGGACCGCCGGGAAGGCCCAACCTGTCCGGTGGGCCTCTTCTCGCCCCTGCGGGAAGCCCAGCCTGGACGCCAAACCCGAGACCCCGGCGAGCGTCCGGACTCCGCCCCGCGGGCCCCCGGCCCCTAAGCGGTCGCGCCCGCCTTTCAGGAACGCGGCGGCCTCCTCCTCGCCCGGCTCCGGCTCCTAAGCGGTCGCGTCCGCGCGCCGGAGGTCGTGGGGCATCTCCCAGCCCTCGGCGAGCCGGGAGGGGTGGAGGTTGTCCCCGCCACCGAAGAACTCGCAGAACTTCATGATGAGCGGGTCCCACCCGACCGGGTCGATGTGGTCCGTCCCCGGAATGACCAGATCCTCCTCGACGTGGACCCGCACGACCTCGACCTGGAAGGCGGTGGCGTGCGGTTCGGGGACGCCGAAGGGATGGACCCCGATGACCCGGCACTCCAGCTGGACCGGGCACTCGGCGACCCGGGGCGCCCGCACCAGGTCCGCCGGCTGTTCGGTCAGCCCCGCGACGCCGAACTTGTCCGGCTCGTACCGGTAGCCCTGCCGTGCCTTGTGCGGCGGCACCGTCCGCGTCCCGGTGGTCATCGCGAGCCGGTCGACGGCGTCGACCATCGCCGAAGAGGGCAGGTTGAGCACGCACTCGCGCTCGCGCAGCAGGTTCGCCGTCGTCTGTGCGCTGTTCCCCAGGCCCAGCATGCAGCACTCCCCCAGCCACCACGCCGAGGACATCGGCGCGAGGTTGGCGGTGCCGTCCTCGTTGCGGGAGCCGATGAGCACCACGGGCGTGCCGAAGTACATCACTTTCAAATCGAGGGGCTTGTGCACTGACGAGTCCTTCTGCGAGTTCTGTCCGGTCCGGGCGGACCCCACTATGCGGACATCCGTCCCCGGACCGCTGGCGGCGATCGGACGTCGTTCTCCGGAGACCACGGCGTTCTCCGGAACCCGGCCCGTACGGTCTCCGGAGCCGGGCCCGTACGGTCTCCGGAGCCGGGCCCGTACGGCGGGCGTCCGGCACCGCTCACGAGGCGACCGGCCGCGCGGCCGCGCCGGGATCGCCCCCGCCGGTCCGCGATTCCGCCGGTTCGCGATTCTGTCGGTCCCTCAGGGCATCATCGGCCGATGGAGAAACCGGAGATCGTCTCGGCCGAGGAGTGGCGGCGGGCCCGCGAGGACCTGCTCAAGGCCGAGAAGGAGGCCACCCGGGCGCTGGACGCGCTGGCCGCGCGGCGCCGCCGTCTGCCGATGGTCAGGTTCGGCGGCGAATACGCCTTCGACACGCCGGCAGGCCCGAAGACCCTGCTCGACCTGTTCGAGGGCCGGCGGCAACTGGTCGTCTACCAGTTCATGGACAACGGGCCCGACCACTACTGCCCCGGATGCACGGGCTTCACGAACAACGTCCCGGTGGCGGCGCTGGCCGGGCTGGCCGACCGCGATGTCACCTGGGTGACCGTGTCGAACATGCCGCTCGCCCAGATCGAGGCGTACAAGGCGCGGATGGGCTGGACGCTGCCGTTCGTGTCCTCTCGCGGCACGTCGTTCTCCGACGACTGCGGCGCCGGCGGCGGGTTCATGCTCAGTGTGTTCCTGCGCGACGGCGACGAGGTCTACCGGACCTACGGCACCACGGCCCGCGGCGTGGACCGGCTCGTCTTCCTGCACAGCGTCCTCGACCTGACCCCGTACGGCCGGCAGGAGGACTGGGAGGACTCCCCGCCCGGCTGGCCGCAGCACCCCACCTATGGTTAAGGACACCGGACCACCGAGAAACGGTCTGGGAAAAATCCGGGAGGCGTGTCGATACGCCCGGGTCCCGTTCGTCGTCATCACGTACGGCGAGCCCGCCGTACGAGAACCATGATGACCACGAGAACGGGAAGTTCCGCGATGAAGTACATGCTGCTGATCTACAGTGCCGCGACGACCGACGGCGACGTCGAGTCGGCCGAGGGGCCGTCCTTCGAGGACTGGATGGTCTACGACAAGGCCGTCAGGGAGTCGGGGGCCTACGTCAGCGGGCACGCGCTGGCCGACCTGACCACCGCCACGAGGGTCCGGGTCGACGCCTCGGGTGAGCGGTCCGTCACCACGGACGGGCCGTTCGCCGAGGCGCGGGAGATCCTCGGCGGCTACTACGTCCTCGACGTGCCCGATCTCGACGTCGCGCTCGACTGGGCCGCCCGCTGCCCCGGCGCGCGGGCCGGGTCGATGGTGGTGCGGCCGATCGCCGAGTTCGACTGACGACGGTGGAGGAGCGAGCAGCCGGCGGGGACCCCGCGCCGTCGGCTCCCGACGGCCTCGAGGGCCCCGCGGAATCCGAGGGTCCGGAGACGTCCGGTGACCTCGGGGGTCCCGGCGGGCCGGGGAAACCCGTGGAGCCGGTGGGGGCGTCGGTGGAGGCGGTGTTCCGGGAGGAGCACGGCCGGTTGCTCGCCGCCCTCGTCCGCCGCTTCGGCGACCTCGACCTGGCCGAGGAGGTCGCCTCCGAGGCGGTCGAGGCGGCGCTGATCCACTGGCCGGCCGAGGGTGTGCCCGACAGGCCCGGGGCCTGGCTGATGACGACGGCGCGGCGTCGTGCCGTCGACCGGCTGCGGCGCGACCGGGCCTACGCCGCCCGGCTGGCGATCCTGCAGGTGGAGGCCGACCGGGCCGGTCCCGCCGCGCCCGCGGACCCGGGCGGTGACGGCGACCTGCCCGACGAGCGGCTGCAGTTGTTCTTCACCTGCGCCCACCCGGCTCTCGCCGCCGAGGACCGGGTGGCGCTGACGCTGCGCTGCCTGGCCGGGCTGGCGACGCCCGAGGTCGCGCGGGCCTTCCTCGTCCCGCCCGCGACGATGGCCCAGCGGATCGTGCGGGCGAAGAAGAAGATCCGCCAGGCCCGCATCCCGTTCCGCGTGCCCGGCGCGGACGAGTTGCCGCGGCGGCTGCCGGGGGTCCTCGGAGTCATCTACTCGATCTTCACCGAGGGGTACGCGGCCAGCTCCGGTCCAGACCTGCAACGGCTCGACCTGGCCGAGGAGGCCATCCGGCTGACGCGGATCCTGCGCCGGCTGCTGCCCGCCGAGCGGGAGGTCGCCGGGCTGCTCGGGCTGATGCTGCTGGTCCACGCGCGGCGCGAGGCCCGCACCGGCCCGGACGGCGGGGTCGTGCTGCTCGACGACCAGGACCGCGGCCGGTGGGACCGGGCGATGATCGAGGAGGGCGGCGGCCTGGTGGTCGCCGCGCTGAGCGGCGGCCCGCCCGGCCCGTACGGCGTGCAGGCCGCGATCGCCGCCCTGCACGACGAGGCCGCCGACGTCGCGACCACTGACTGGCCGCAGATCGTGGCGCTCTACGACGTGCTGCTCGCTCTCGCGCCGTCCCCGGTCGCGGCGCTGAACCGGGCGGTGGCGGTGGCGATGCGCGACGGCCCGGAGGCCGGTCTGGCGCTGCTGGACGGGCTGGCCGGCGAGCCGCTGCTGCGTGCCTACCACCCCTATCCGGCGGCTCGCGCCGACCTGCTGCGCCGGCTCGGCCGCCTCGGGGAGGCCGCGGCGGCCTACCGGGAGGCGCTCGCGCTGGCCGGGACCGAGCCGGAACGGGCCCACCTACGGCGCAGGCTGGAGAAGGTCCTCCTCCCCGGAACGACCGGCCTGTCAGGCCCATCCGGGGTCGCGTGACGTCCAGGACCGCATGACGTCCGGGGCGTGCGATGTCCGGGCCGCGTGGCCCCGCCGTACGGCCACCGCCTGCGCCCGCCTCGCCGTACGACGGGGCGGTTCTCAACGGGTGAGCAGGTCCCGCAGGGCCGCGGCGACCTCGGCGGGGGCCTCCTCGGCCATGAAGTGGCCGTGGGTGACGGTGACGTGCCGCAGGTCGGCCGCCCAGGCGCCCCACAGCGCGGCGGCGTCGTAGCCGAGGGCGGCGCCCCAGTCCTGCTGGAGCACGGCCACCGGCATCCGCAGCCGGTTCCCGGCCTCGCGGTCGGCCCGGTCGTGCTCGACGTCGATGCCGGCCGAGGCGCGGTAGTCGGCGACGATCGAGGGCACCGCGTCGCGGCAGGCGTCCAGGTAGGCGGCGCGGACGTCGGCGGGCACGGCTCCGGGGTCGCCCGTCCAGGCGTCGAGGAAGTGGCCGAAGAACGCGTCGGCGCTCGCGGCGATCATCCGCTCCGGCAGGCCGGGCGGCTGGGCCATCAGGAGGATTCGGTGACCGCCGCCGCGGCGCTGCCTCCCGCCGAGGCGGCGGCATGGCTGGGAGAGGCGCTGGACCGATGGCGCGGACCCGCCTACGCCGAGTTCGCCGACGAGGACTGGACCCGCGCCGAACGCTCCCGTCTGGCTGAGCTGCGGGTGCCACCGGAATACGGCAGAAACGGGCCGCGACTCAAGGTGACGGCTGGTCAGACAGTTGGAGCGGTGCTTGTGCCGCCTACCTGCCACCCGGCGTTGGTCCTCGCCAGTGAGCGCGACCAGCGCCCGTACCACCTCGTACAGGTCGGCGCGAAGGTAGGTCGCTGTGCTGCCCACGTCGTTGCGGCCGTTGTGCCCGATGTAGGCCCGGGCGACACAGTATCCGAAGTTGCGCTCGACCCAGGTGAGCGTCGTATGGCGCAGCCAATGGGCTGTCACCTGCTGCGCGGCCAACGCGCCATCGGCACCCTGCTCTTCGCCCGGAACAACCGAAATGTCTAACTCACGTCGGCCGGTGTGCGGCTGCGCGACGACCTGCGGAACAGCTTGGAACGGGCCCGGCAGTCTTCCCGGGCCGAAGCCGCCGTGCTGCGCCTGGGCATCTTCGGGTGGAACCTCGACGACCTGCGCCCCCTATTCGACGCCCTGGCCGAGCGCCGCCCGAACAGCGAGGTGCGGATCCGTGTCCTCACCTTCGCTGACCCCTTCGGTCCGTTGCGCGCCGGAGAGCTGGACGCGATGCTCCCGTGGCTGCCCATCCGCGAGCCCGACCTCACCGTTGGCCCCGTCATGTTCACCGAACCCATCGTGATGGCGATGTCCGCCACCGACCCCCTGGCCCAACAGGACTCGGTCTCCCTGGAGGCCCTCGCCGACCGGACGGTGATCGGCGGCGCCGCGCCGGACTACTGGCGCCACACCTTCATCCCCACCCACACCCCCAGCGGCCGACCGATCACCATCGGCCCGAAAGTCGCCAGCTTCGGCCAGGAGATCCCACTCCTGCTCACCGGCGAGGCCATCGCACCCGTGACGGGGTCTGACCGGTATTCCTGCGAGATTGAACGCTAAGGATTGATCTTGATGGTTCTGGGTCGATACGGTCGGGGCTCATGGCCATCGAGTACCTGTCGGATGAGCAGGTCGCGCGATACGGGCAGTTCGCCGGGGAGCCATCACCGCAGGAACTGGAGTCGTTTTTCCGGCTGGACGCTTCGGCGCTGGAGCGGGCGCGGCTCAAGCGGCGCCCGCACAACCGGCTGGGCTGGGCGGTTCAGTATGGAGCGCCGGGGCGAGCGTTGCTGAGGAGGCTGTTCAGTGGTCGGTGATGAGGGCGTCCAGGGCGGCGGCCTTGTCGGCTTCGGTGGGCAGGGCGTAGCGGCGGGTGGTGTCCAACGAGCCGTGTCCTAGCAGTTCGGCGACCAGGATGGGGTCCTTGCCGTCGCGGATGAGCTGGGTGGCGAAGGTGTGGCGCAGGACGTGCGGGCTGAAGGGCTCGGTGGGGTCGTCGTTGAGGCCGACGGCGTCGCCGAGGCCGGTGATGATGTCGCGGGCGGCGCGATCGCTCAGGCGGCCGCCGTGGTGGTTGAGGAACACCGCGCTGCTGTGGGCCCCTTTCCAGTCGGCGCGGGCTGTCAGCCAGCCGGCGATGGCCTGGCGCAGGTCGGGATGGACGGGCAGCAGGCGGATCTTGCCGCCGTCGCGGCCTTTGCCGCGGATGCGCAGCTCACCCTTGCGGGCTGACAGGCGCACGTCGGCCAGGTCGAGGCCGACGACTTCGGAGATGCGCAGGCCCGCGTAATACGGCAGCAGGGCGATGGCCTTGTCGCGCGGGGGCGCGGTGAGCTGGACGTGGCGGATGTAGCGGCGGGCGCGGCGGGCGTCCAGGGCGCGGGGAGCGGTGCGGCCGACGTCGCGCTCGCGGCGGGCCTGGGGCTTGCCGAGGCCGCGGCGGGCGTAGAAGTCGTCGATGGCCGACAGGTAGGTGTCGATGGTGTTGGGGGCGCGGCGGCCGTTCTTCAGGTGGCGGCGGAAGTCGCGTACCGCGCCGGTGGCCGCGATCGGGTCGGTGAGCGGGTCGCCGTCCAGGGCGCCGGCGTCGGTTTGGTCGGCCAGCCAGGCCAGGTAGCCGCGCAGCCGGGAGGTGTACTTGGTCTTGGTGGAGTTGGCCAGCGGGGAGCGCTCGAGCGCGGTGGCGTAGTCGGTGAGGATCGTCGCGTACGGGCCGGGGAGCGGGACGGCACGCGACCGGCTTGTGTTTCCGGAAGCTGGTCCGGCTGGTTCTGGGATCCCTGAGGGAGAGTTTCCGGAAGCCATGCGCCCATTCTACTTCCGGAATCGGAGGATTCCGGAAGTAGAGGGTAGAATGAAGACACCGAGGACTTCTCGAGCGTTGGCATTCAGGTCGGCGTCGCCCCCGGCGAACCACCACCGGCCCCTTCGCAGGGGCCTGGACGGGTCAGGCGACCATGACGCCGACACTTCTTTCTCAACCCACACCATTCAGCTCCACCTCGTCCGCAATCCCTCGGGCCGATTCCGCGCTGCGGCTCAGTCTTCACCCGATGCTTGACCGACGAGCCGCGGTGGACGGGACCTGGTGGCCCTACTCCCGCGACGCGGCCGCTGAGCTACCCGACCTCATCGCCGCCGTGGATCGGCTGCTCGGCCGGGTCACGCTCCGCGTCGGCCTGCATAGCGACGCGTGGCGATGCATCCCGCGCCGGATCCCGGCACGGGGGCGGCAGGTGCACATCGGCTGGTTCCACCATACCGACCCGCGTCTGATCACTCTGATCTTCGCGGCCGGCGAGCCGGTCGTCCTGCTGGTCGTCCCGCCGGACACCGCCGCCGCGCCTGCTGAGGCCACGCTCAGGCTCACCGCCCAGGACCTCACCGCCCAGGACACCGCCGGTTTGAGCGTCGTCGACGCTCGAACCGGCGCACATCTGCCGCCCGGCCCCGTTCCGCCTCTGCGCGGGACGGCCGCCGACGGCACGGCCCGCTGGGAGAACGAGGACGGCTCGGTCACCGACCAGAAGGCGTCCTTCTCACCAGACGGACGTCAGCGTCGGCGTGACCCGCGCGCCCTCTGCCCGCCGGAGCGGACAGTCCCAGGACTCGCCTGTCCTGACGGCGGACCGATCTCCGGCCGGCAGGCATCCCATCTCGTTCCGGCCTCTCCGAAGGAGAGTTCCATAACCGTCACCGACACCGCGCCACTCGGCATGGCCGACCGATCAAGGCCGACCATCGTTCACCTGTCCGGCGAGATCGACATCTTCACCAGTCCGGCGCTTCGCCGGCACCTGCTGAACACGCTGCACTCCAGCGCGAGCCTGCTCGTCCTCGACCTGTCGCAGGTGTCGTTCTGCGACGCCTGCGGCTTGGCCGTCCTGGTCGGCATCCAGCACCGCGCCCGGCTGATGGGCATCACCCTGGCCCTGAGGGCGCCCCGCCCGTTCATGTCCCGGCTGCTGCACATCACCGGCCTGGACCTCGGCCTGCCGATGGTGACGTGACCAGGGTGCGCACTCAGGCCCCGGCCCCGGCATACGACGGGCGATCTCCGTTCCCGCACGTCCAGCAGCGCCTCGGCCTCCGTGCCGGGCAGGTGGCGCTGACGGCCACGATCGTCATCGCGCCGTTCATCGCGCTGGGCACCGGCATCTGGCTGGCCTGGGGAAGAGGGATCACCCTCACCGACCTGCTAATGGCCGCCGTCTTCTACATCGTGACCGGGCTGGGGGTGACTGAACCGCGCCGGGATTGATGGAGCCAGCGTCGTCACCGAGCTGGGCCCGATAGTCCTATGAACGTCGGCGCGGCCCCGCCAACCCCGGAGACTGCTGATGTCCTACCCGGCGGGCAGGATGGGCGTGGGAGGTACAGATGAGCGACATCGCGGACGTTCCACCCGCCGTTGTGGGCCGGCTCCGGGTGATCTGCGGGGAGCTGCCCGAGGCGTACGAGGAGCCAGCGTGGATCGGCCTGCGGTGGCGGATTCGCCGGCGGACGTTCCTGCACGTCTACACCACCGACGAGAGGGGGTCGGCGTACATCGATATGGACGATCCGGCCATCCTGATGACCTTCCGGGCGCCGCCCGGGGAGTTGGCCGCGCTGGCGCATGCCGGCCCTCCGTTCTTCCGGGCCGACTGGGCTGTGAATGTCGTGGGAATGATGCTGGACGACGAGACGGACTGGGTCGAGGTAGCCGAGCTGGTGACGGACAGCTATCGCGTGCAGGCGCCCCGCCGCCTCGCGTTCCGGCTGAAGGCAGGTGGATGAACCGCCGGCTCCCCTTATCCAGGTTCGGTGCTGAGAAACATTCCTATTCACGGTGGGATAGGTCGGGTTGCCGCACTGGCCAGAGATATTTCAGGAGACGATTCCGATGACGACATCACCCAGTGCCGCACGCTCCGACCGTCTGGCCGGATTTGCGGGGTGCAGTTCATTCCGGGCGTGATCGGCTTCACGAACTGGCAGATGCCTTCGCAGGTCCACCGCGGCGTGACATCGAGGAAGACCTCGCGTCGTTCGTTGGGGAAGCCCGCATTGCTGGTCTTTCCGTAGCCGGTCATGACTACCTCGCCGGTCGGCACCGCGCCCTGGCTGGGCAGTGCGGGTGCAATGAGGGGCTCCGACAGCAAGATGGGCTGGTCAAGCGCAGGATCGCGAGATCGCCGTCCATTGCCGGGACGCGCCTTCACTCGGTTCGGGCACCGGCCTCGAGCACGGTGAGGTCGCGGGCCGCGTACCGGTGATGCTCGGCCTCTTCCTTGAGCACGACGCTGAGGCAGCGGCGTACGACGTAGTCCTTGTCCGGGTAGGGGTCGGCCGGCTTGCGACCACATACCCGGTCGAGCTCGGCCTCGGTGAGCTCGTCGACGGCTCGGCGCACCGTGGCCATGCGGGCCAGCCGCGGCGCGAGTACCTCGTCGAGCGTCGGGGTGGCATCGAGGGTGAGCCCGAGCTTCGCCGATACTTCGGCCGGCATCCAGCCGCCAGGAAGGCCCAACGGGTGGTACGGCGCGTCCTCCTCGAGCACGGCGTTGCCGATCCAGGCATCGGCGGCCATCAGCAGATGCCGCTGCGTCTCGATGAACGACCACTCGCCGTCGACCTGCTCGTGCAGCTTCGCCTCGGGTAAGCGCCTGGCGCGGTCGAGCGTCTCCTCCCATTGCTTCTCGATGGCATCCCAAGCGGCCCGGTATTCGGCGGCGGACGTGGCCTCACGGGCCAGCACCCGGTTGGGATGCAGCCGGTCGAGCTCGGCCTCGACGTAGGCGGTCACGTCGACGTCGTTGACAACGACACGCTCGAAGCCGCCACCGAGGGAGACGTTGCCCCCATAGCAGTCCACGATCTTCAGGCCGGTGACGTCGCAATCGCGAATCTTGAGGCCGGAGAGGTCGCACAGGTGGATGCGGGCACCACGAAACTGGTCACTTTGGGTGTACTCAGCAGACATCGGGACAGTTTCCCGTATCCGTCCCGCCCGCGCCAGTGAATGGCACAACATGAGGGTTGCGTGGTGCGTCCGGGCGCGCCGCCCGGGGTGTCCTCGCGCAACAGTGCCGCCGCGTCGACCACGCCTCGGCATGTGCGCAGGTTGTGCTCCACCTCGCCGATCTCGACCCGGTACCCACTAAGAGGGTGTAGAAGCCGCGGTTCACCTCCGTCCGGATCGTCTTGGTCAGGTCATCCAAGGTCGTGTAACCGGGCAGCTCACACCGCGCTCGGACCAGTTCTTCCAACGCCACGTTGATCAGATCGGCTGGGTTGTCCTTGGCCTGGGCCGCCTTGCGGATCGCTTCGGTGGCCACCGCCCGGACTCCTGCTGGGTCGTAGTCGACACCCAGGTGTGTACGGACGAAGCTACAGTGGCGCTTGGCCGACCGCTCTGCGGCCTCGGCCAGTACCACGTCGTCAGGCAGCCCGACGACGGACCGCACGCGCTGGGTCACTACGGCAGGAACATCCGCCAGCTTGGGGAAGTAGCCCAGCCGCTGGTAGGCCTTCAACCACACCAGCAACGCCAGGAAATGCTGATCATCCTGCGTCTTACTGCGGGCCCACTCCATCTCGTCAGTGGACGGGGTGAACACCTCGGCCAGTTCCCGCGCCGACACGGCACGTGCGAACCTCGGGTACGCCGTCCGATCGATAGACGCCACCCGAAACTCCGGAAACCGTCACAACCGGCGCGAATACCTAGATCCTACTGACCGTGATCAAGCACGCGGCCCGTTTCTGCCGTATTCCGGTGGCACCCGAGCTGCGGCTGCACGCCGTCGAGCGCCGGGCCGAGGCCCGGCTGGCCCTGGGCCTGGCGGCGGAGGCGGTGCCGGACCTGGACGCGCACGTGACCGGGCATCCCTGGCGCGAGGACGCCTGGCGGCTGCTGGCGCTCGCGCTGTACCGCGCCGGCCGCCAGGGGGACGCCCTGGCGGTGCTGCGCCGGGCGCGGACGCTCCTGGTCGAGCAGCTCGGGGTGGATCCGGGGCCGCGGCTGCGCCGTCTGGAGACGGACATCCTCGGCCAGGCCCGCCATCTCGACCCTCTGGACCCCGACCCCGACCCCGACCCCGACCCCGGCCCCGATCTCGACCACGGCTCCGCGGCGGCCGGTGCGGCCCGGGTGTGGGCGCGGGCGGCCGCGGCCTACGACCGCGCCGTGCGCACCCGGTGAGCGGGCCGTACGGCCTGCGCCGCCCTTCGCCGCGCAGCGCTGTGACGGCGGCGCCGCCGTCCGAGGACCGCCGGACGGTGGAGGCGCGAGCGTGACCGATGCGCACGTGCCAGGCCGGTTCGGCACCCGCCGGGGCCGGGCCGTCGCCGGCTTCGGAGCACACCCGTCCCGGCCATGCGGCGCGCTCGCGGGAGCCGTGTGATCGCCTTTGCCGGCGACATGACCGTCCCTTTTCTCTTGTGCTCGGCCTCTCCCCTGTTCACTCCCGCGCTTCAGACGTACTATGCACTTGCATAGCATTCTCTTCAGAAGGGCAATTTACTATGCAAGCGGATAGGAGCTACGGGCAGTGACGACATCGGGACACGAGGCTGAGGACCT
This sequence comes from Streptosporangium sp. NPDC048047, assembly GCF_040653115.1. Classification (NCBI taxonomy): domain Bacteria; kingdom Bacillati; phylum Actinomycetota; class Actinomycetes; order Streptosporangiales; family Streptosporangiaceae; genus Streptosporangium; species Streptosporangium sp. NPDC048047. The sequence continues at coordinate 87,188 of NZ_JBEZNH010000008.1, forward strand.
GACCGCTCGCGCGCGGATCAGAGACGCGGCCTTGCGGCATTTCGGGGAGCATGGCTTCGACAGGGCGACGACCCGGGCGATCGCCGAGACCGCCGGCGTCTCCCCGGGACTGCTGCGTCATCACTTCGGGTCCAAGCAGGCCCTGCGCGAGGCGTGTGACGCCCACCTGATCAAGCTGATCAGCAGGATCAACGAGCAGGCCGACGCCGACATGACCGCCGGTGTGAACGGCGTGAACCACGTCGCGGCCTCCATGGCGGCCCTCGGGCCCTACCAGCGATACCTGGCGCGCGCCCTGACCGAGGGATGGGCCGAGCCGGTGTTCGACGCGATGGTCCAGATGAGCGAGCAGTGGCTCGCAAGGCTGGACGAGCGCCGCTCTGATCCCCCCTTCACCGGCCGCAAGGCCAGGGCGACGGTGGGCACGGCGATGGCCCTGGCCGTCGCGATCCTCCACAAGCACGTGTCCCGAGGGCTGGGCGCCGACGTCTCCAGTCAAGAAGGCGCCCACCTGCTCGCCCTGACCCTGCTCGACCTCTACTCCCACCCCTGGCTCAGTCCCGAAGAGGCCGCCGCCCACCGCGACGCCCTGGACAGGACCCGGACGGAATGAGCCCTTTCACCGGCACCGGTCACCTGGTCCGCCTGGCACTGCGCCGCGAACGGGCCATCGCCCCCTGGTGGATCCTGCTGATCGTGGGCATGAGCCTGGTGATGGTGGCCTACATCAACCGCTACATGGCCACCAGGGAGCTGAAGCTCACCTATCTCGGCATCATCACCAGGACGCCCTTCCTCCATGCGATCGGCGGCGGCCGGGTGGAACCCCGGCTCGAGGTGCTCGCGACCTGGCGCAGCGGCGGCTTCCTGTACGTGGCCAGCGCGTTCGCCGCCCTGATGTCGGTCATCCGGCACACCCGCAGGGAGGAGGACGCGGGCAGGGCCGAGCTGGTCCGCGCCGCCGTCGTGAGCCGTCGTGCCCCACTGATCGCCGCCGTGCTGGTGGCGACGGGCGTCAGTCTGCTCGCCGGGGCGCTGACCGCGGCCGCGCTGATCACGGTCGGGCTCCCGCCGATCGGATCGGTCGCGTACGGCGCCGCCATCGCGCTCGCGGGCTGGCTGTTCGGGGGCGTCGCCGCGGTCGCCGCCCAGCTCGCCGCCGGGGCCCGCACGGCCACCACGATCGCTCTGTCCGTGCTCGGGCTCGCCTACGTGATGCGCTTCTCCGGGGACGCCATGGGACAGCCCTGGCTGAAGTACCTGTCCCCCATCGGCTGGAGTCATCTCGTGCAGCCGTACCAGGACGAGCGGTGGTGGCTGGCCGGTGTCGTGTTCGTGGCCGGCGCGGCGCCGCACGCGCTCGCGTGCCGGCTGCTCGACCGCCGCGACCTCGGCGCGGGCGTGCTGACCGAGCGGCCGGGCCCGGCCACGGCCCCGAAGCTGCGCGGCCCGGTCAGCCTGGCCTGGCGGCTGCACCGCGGCCTGCTCCTGAAATGGGCGGTGGGGGTCGGGGTCTTCGCGGGGGCCGCAGGCGGGCTGTCCCCGTTGACGAACGACCTGCTCACGCGGCCGAGCATCATGCTCGACACCATCACCACCATGACCGGCATGCGATCGCCGTCACTCGCCGCGTACGTCTGGTACCTGATCATGATCATGGCGTACGCCGTCGCGCTCTACCCGGTGCTCATGGTCATCCGGCTGCGGGCGGAGGAGGTCTCGGGCCGCGGGGAGGCGGTGCTGGCCACCTCACTGACCCGTCTGCGCTGGGCGGGCGGGCACCTGCTCGTGGCCGGGCTCGGCACAGCCGCGCTGATGGCCGTCGCCGGCCTGGTCTTCGGCACGGTGTTCTCGCTGCTCGTCGGCGACCTCGCCATCGATCTGCCCCGTTTCGTCGCGGGAGCGCTGACCACCGTGCCCGCGGCGTGGAGCGTGGGGGCGGTCTGTGTGCTCGCGTACGGGCTGACACCGCGGGCCGTCGTGGCGATCTCCTGGTCGGCCTGGGTCCTGACCTCCGCACTGGGCCAGATCATCACCCCCTTCTACGGATTCTTCGGCGGTCTCCCCGTGGAGCCGTTCCACTATGTCGCGAACGCGATGACCGGGACGCCGTACGACGCCCGCCCGACCCTCGCGCTCACCGCGGTCACCGCCCTCCTTCTCATCGGCGGCCTGCTGTCCCTGCGCCGTCGCGACTTCGGCTGACCTCCCACGCCGAACCCGGCCGAACCCGGCCGGAACGGGCCGGTCGTGTATCCCGGCGCATCGGGCCGGTGGCGCACCCGTCCCCGAGCCCGACCGCATCGATGGAGCCCGGCCAGGTAGGCGCCCGGCCTGCCACCACGCCGAACCGGCCGCCACATACCGTTGGCGTAGCCAATGAATGCATGTACAGTTGGTGACACCAACGTTGGCCATGCCAATCAATTGGGCGCCATGGTCATGGAAACCCTCCGGCCATCAGGCGTCGAACCAGTCCCCCGGAGTGAAGACCATGATCAAGCCGTTCCGCATCGCCGTCCCCCAGGCGGACCTCGACGACCTGAACGACCGGCTCTCCCGCACCCGCTGGCCTGACGAGGTCGCCGACGCCGGATGGGACTACGGGTTCCCGCTGGCGCGGCTCAGGGAACTGGCCGAACACTGGCGCACCGGCTACGACTGGCGCGAGCACGAGGCCGCGCTCAACGAGCTTCCGCACTTCACGACCGAGATCGAGGGCCAGAACATCCACTTCGTCCACGTCCGGTCCCCGAAGCCGGACGCGCTCGCGCTGATCCTCACCCACGGCTGGCCCGGGTCGTTCCTGGAGTTCCTCGACGTGATCGAGCCGCTGTCGCGCGACTTCCACCTGGTGATCCCGTCCATCCCCGGCTTCGGCTTCTCCGGGCCGACCCACGAGCGCGGCTGGGACACCGTCCGGGTCGCCCAAGCCTGGGCCGAGCTGATGCGCCGCCTCGGATACGAGCGCTACGGCGCGCAGGGCGGCGACTTCGGCGCGGGCATCTCCATCGCACTCGGCGCCGTCGCGCCCGAGCACGTCGTCGGGGTGCACGTCAACTACCTGCCGACCCGGCCGGACCCCGGCGTCGAGGTGTCCGAGGCGGACGAGGCCCGGCTGGACAAGGTCCGGCAGCTTATGACGAACCGCCCGCCGTACCAGGCCCTGCAGGCGCTCACCCCGCAGACCATCGGCTACGCGCTGACCGACTCGCCGGTCGGCCAGCTGGTCTGGATCGCCGAGCGGTTCGCGCAGTGGACCGACCCCGCCACGCCGGTCGGCGACGACCGGATGCTCACCGACGTCTCGCTGTACTGGCTGACCGCGACTGCGGCCTCCTCGGGCCGGCTCCACCGCGACGCCCCGCGAGGCAGCGGGCAGCCGTGCCCGGTGCCGCTCGGCGTGGCGGTGTTCCCGCACGACATCACCCAGTCGGTGCGGCCGCTGGCCGAGCGGCTGTACGACGTCAGGCACTGGTCGGAGTTCGACCGCGGCGGCCACTTCGCCGCGATGGAGGTGCCGGAGCTGCTCGCCGGGGACGTCCGGGCCTTCTTCCTCGCCCGTGCCTGACCCGGCCCCTCCTCCGGTCCGCGCGCCCTATGACGCCGCCGGAGCCGATCGCCGCCTGATGATCCACACACCCGTGCCGTAGATCGCCAGGCCGAGCAGGACGAAGGCGGCGGCGACCGGATAGCGCAGGCCGGGCGGCATGTACGTGGCCAGGAACCAGCTGTGGCGCAGCATGTCGTCGGACACGAAGACGGCGGCCAGAACGCCCTGCGGGATCAGCGGGATGGCGCCGAAGCCGAAGCACCAGCCGGCGACGGTCTTCTGGGTCCTGGACAGCTGGTCGAAGCGGGAGGTCATCGACGTCCGCGGCCTGCGGCCGGTCCGCATGACGTCCAGCAGTTCGGGGCCGTGCGCGCGCAGCCGCCGCTCGGCCAGCAGGCCGAGACCCCAGTAGCACAGCGCGCCGGATCCGGCGCCGACGGCCACACCGGCCCAGCCGTACCGGATCGCCGTCAGGACCGCGGGCGCGCCGGTGAGGACCACGAGGACGAGCATCAGGTAGGCCAGGCCGGTCAGGCCGCCGTCGTCCTCACTGGTACGCAGCGGGTTGCCCGCGCGGCGGTGCGGGTCGGTGCCGGGCACCAGGGCGTACACCGAGATCAACGGCACCAGTCCGGCCGCGCCGCCGAGCAGGGCGGGCACCAGGGCCAGGACCGGCGGCCACGGGCCGCCGGCGATCGCGGTGAACGCCACGGCGAGCACGATCGTCACCGGCGCGTGAGCCGACAGCCAGGCCAGCTGCCGGCCGCGCACGTCACTCGCGCCGGGTGTCATGAGCGTCAGCCACAGGGCCGTGCCGTCCGTGCCGTAGAGGTTGGCGGTCATGGCGGCCGCCATCACGACGAAGACGGGGCCCGCGTAGGGAAGCATGGCGTCCCAGCCGAGAAGCAGCGGGCTCGCGGTGAAGCAGAGCGCGTACGACAGGGCGAAGGCGAACTGGTGGTTGCGCACCAGGTCGCGTGACCAGGTGCGCAGTTCCTTGGCGACGACCGCGCCGACGGCGGTACCCGCCGTGATCGGGCGCCGGCCGCCCGCGGAGACCCGGGCCGCGCCCACGCGCCGGGTGATCAGGGCCGCCCACGCGCCCAGGAGCAGCAGCGCCAGTACGGCCAGCGCGCCGAGCGCCCACCACTGGCCCCGTACGGCGAGCAGCCCCCATCCGGAGGGCAGGTACCACACCGCGGCGGGCACGCCCGTCTGGCCGAAGGCCCAGAAGAAGACCCAGATCTGCCCGAGCGCCGCCAGGATGGCGCCGTTGATCAGGCCGGAGGCGAGCGCACCCGGCCGGGACCGCAGCGCCAGCCCGACCACCGCCACGCTCACCTTCGACAGCAGCACGAACACGGCCAGCTGCAGCACCATCGCGACCACGGCCACCAGGGCGTTCACCGCACCGAGGCGGACGCCCGCGACCAGCAGCCCGAGCAGCGCGCCGAGACTGACCAGCGGTGCGACGCCGACGAAGGCCGCGACCAGCAGCCCCGTCGCCAGGCGGCGGGGCGGCAGGCCGAGCAGGGAGAAGTACTCCGGACGCAACGTCTCGTCGCCGCCGCCCATGAAGACGGGCCCGAGCATCCAGCCCAGCAGCCAGACCGCGTACCCGGCGGCCAGCAGGTCGGGGCCGACGAAGGCGAGGTAGACCGTTCCGGCCGCGAGCAGCACGCCGAGCACGGCTCCCGTGCCCGCCATCTGCGCGCGTGTGCCGTGGAAGGCGTGACGCAGTACGGCGAGCTTCATCCGGGTCATGGTCAGCGCGACAGCCACGACAGCTCCCTGACGTCGTCGTCCTGGTCACCGACGAGCCCGACGAAGGCGTCCTCCAGGGAAAGCCCGCCACGCACCTCGTCCACCGTGCCGACCGCGGCCACCCGGCCCTTGTCCATCACCGCGACGCGGTCGCACAGCTGCTCCACCAGCGCCATCACGTGGCTGGACAGCACGATCGAGCCGCCGCCGGCGACGAAGCCGCGCAGGATCTTCTTGATCGAGGCGGCCGAGACCGGGTCCACGGCCTCGAACGGCTCGTCCAGCACCAGCAGGCGCGGCGCGTGCAGCAGCGCGATGGCCAGCCCGATCTTCTTGCGCATGCCGGTCGAGTATTCGATGACCAGCGTCCCGTCCTTGCCGTCCAGTTCCAGTACGGCCAGCAGTTCCTCGGCCCGACTGGTCACCACGTCTTCGGCCAGGCCGCGCAGCAGGCCCAGGTAGGTGAGCACTTCCCGCCCGGTCAGCCGCTCGGGCATGGCCAGCCCGTCGGGCAGCACCCCCACCGTGGCCTTGGCCCGCTCAGGGGCCGCCCACACGTCCTGGCCGAAGATCTCGGCGCGGCCCGCGTCCGGCCGCAGCAGGCCCACGGCCATCGACAGCGTGGTGGTCTTACCGGCTCCGTTGGGACCGACCAGGCCGAAGAACGACCCGCCCGGCACCTCCAGGTCGACGTGGTCGACCGCGAGTCCGTGGCTGAATCTTTTGACCAGGCCGTTGAGGCGCAGTGCGGGAACGTCGGTTGATGCGCTCACGGACTTCCTTGTCGAACGTTGGCGAACGGGCCTTCCCCGGAACATGACACGGGTCATTGTTCGGCAAACAGCACCTTATGGGCGGACTGCCGCCTACATAAAGTGTTTCCGATAATCCCGGCGCGGCAGAGCGGGCACCTACGCGGGCGCGTCGACGTCGCCGGCGGGATCCGGGCGGCGCAGCTCGACCACCGCGTCGATGGCGTCCCGGGTCCCGCCGGGACCGGTCACCGGCCGGGCGAGCCGCTCGGCGCGTACGGTCTCCATCCCCAGGCCCTCGACGTCGGCCAGTACGTCACCGGGGGTGAACAGCACCGCGGGGTCCTGCGGCCCGCCGACGCCGCGCGTCAGGTTCGTCGTGTCGTGCCCGGCCACCAGGAGCGTGCCTCCCGGGGCCAGGGCGTGCGCGGCCGTCCGGTGCACGCGGCGGCGTTCGGCGGCGGGCAGGTGGAAATAGGCCAGGACGACCAGGTCGACCGGCTCGGGCGGGCTCCAGGCGGTGGCGTCGGCGTGCACCCAGGTCACCGGCACCCCGCGGCGCTCGGCCATCGCCTCGGCCTTGCCGAGGGCGACGGCGGAGAAGTCCACGCCGGTGACCCGCCAGCCGCGCTCGGCCAGCCACACGGCGTTGCGGCCCTCCCCGCAGGCCAGGTCGACGGCGGTGCCGGGCGGGTGGCCGTCCAGCGCCTGGGCGACCCACCGGTTGGGCTCGGCACTCCAGATGAGCTCGGCGGCGGCATAGCGTTCGTCCCAGGCGGAGGCGTCCATCACGGGGCCTCGCCGATCGTGACCGTGGCGCCGGGCGGCGTGCGGAAGGTGATGATTCGGGGGCGGCTCAACGGAGTTCTCCTGTTCTTCGGACGGCTCTCACGGTTCATACCGCGAGTGATGCCCCGGGAGCCGGGATCGTCACCCGGCTCCCGGGGCGTGGCCGGGGCATGTCCGCGGTTCGGCGGCCCGGTTCAGTGGCTCAGCGCGGCCGGGTTGAACACCGCCTGGGCGGCGACGAATGCCGCCACGGCGAAGACCAGGTAGGCGAACCAGCGGCGCAGCCGTACCGGATCCAGGCGGCGGCCCAGCCGGGCCGCGGTCAGCGACCCGGCCACCGCCGCCGCGGTGAAGGACGCGATGACGCCGTAGTCCAGCGCCGACTCCCCGGCGTGGGCGGCGAACCCGGCGGCCGAGTTGACCACCACGATCAGCAGCGAGGTGCCGACCGCAGCCGTCATCGGCAGTCCCAGCCCCAGCACCAGGGCCGGGATGACGAGGAACCCCCCACCGACTCCGAACAGGCCGGTCAGCACGCCCACCGCGGTGCCGGCGCCGATGGCCTTGGGCAGGCAGCCGCGCCAGTTGACGCCGCCGCCGGGCAGCTCGCACGCCCCGCCCGTGGAAGCCTCCCCGGCCAGCATCCGCCATCCGGCCACCATCATGAGCGCGGCGAAGCCGATCAGGACCGCCTGCGGTGGCAGGAGCCGGTTGAGTGCGGCGCCGCCGAACGCGGCCACCGCTCCGGCGCCGCCGAAGACGGCGGCGATGCGCCAGCGAACCTGGTGCGCGCGGACTCGGGGCAGGACGGCGGTGACCGAGGAGATCCCCACCACCAGCAGGGAGGCCGGCACGGCGGAGCTCAGGGGCAGGCCCACGCCGTAGACCAGGGCGGGCACCGCCAGGATGGATCCGCCGCCGCCCAGCAGCCCGAGCAGGACACCGATCGCGGCGCCGAGGCCCAGAGCGGTCGGCATGGCTTTTCTCCGTTCGGTCGTCTCGATCGTCTTCAGCGAGCCGGGGCGCGTTCCCGTGCCGGGACGGCCGCGCGCCGGCTCACCCGTGACCGCCGGCCAGGGCGCCCAGCACGGTGGCGATGTCGGCGCGCGGGCCGCGGTTGTAGGGCAGCTTGGCCAGCATCATGCCCATCGCGCAGGTGCCGGACAGGGCGGCGAAGGTCAGCCCGCCGCCGATGGCCGCGGCGAGCCACTTGGCGGGCGGGAACACCGTGCTGACCAGGACCGAGCCCAGCACGATCGAGCCGGCCACCAGGCGGACCTGACGTTCCAGGTCCCAGCGCGGCCTGCCCGACGCGATCGGCGCTCCGGCGGCCTGCCATGCGGTGATGCCGCCGGTGAGCACGCGCAGGCCCGGCAGGCCCGCGGTCGCCAGGGCCTGTTCCGCCTGCGTGGCGCGCTGCCCGGACCGGCAGATCAGCACCACCTGCTCGTCCAGGTGGGCGCGCAGCTCGGCGCGGTGTTCGCGCAGCAGGTCCAGCGGCACGTTGTAGGAGCCGGGGATGTGGGCGGTCTCGAACTCGCCGGGGGTGCGCACGTCGATCAGCCGGGGCGCGCGGCCGGACTCCAGCAGGTCCCGCAGGGACGCGGCGTCCAGGGCGGCGGGGGTCGCCGGGTTCGTGTCGGTGGTCATGTGGTGCTCCTTGTCGGGACGTGACGGCGGCCGGCCGCTTCCCGGGCAGACCGCTTCAGCATGGGTGGTTTCCGGGCGGTCAGCTCTCGGGGGCGGTGACGGTCAGGCCCGCGCCGGCGGCTTCCGCGTAGGCGTCGTCGATGTGCACCACCCGGTGCCCGGCCCGCCGCAGCAGGCCGGTGGCCGCGGCGGCGCGGTAGCCGGAGCCGCAGTGCACCCACACCGTTCCGTCCGGCACGTCGGCCAGCCGGTCCGGCAGGTCGGGCAGCGGGATGTGCACGGCGCCGTCGATGTGCCCGGCGCGCCACTCGTTCGTCATCCGCACGTCCAGCACCGCGTCCGGGGCGGGCAGCCCGTGCGGGGCCCGCCCGGCGCGGGCGGCGGCCAGGTCTGCGAACGTGGCGACGGCCAGCGATCCGAGGCGGGTCTCGTCGCCGGCGGCCCACTCCTCCGGGCCTCCGGTCGCGGCGGCGGCCGGGCGGTCGACGCCGATGCGGGCCAGCTCGCGCTGGGCTTCGGCGACCTGCTCGGGCGACTCGCCCAGCAACGTGATCGGCGCGCCCCACGGGGCCATCCAGCCCAGCCAGGTGGACATCGGCCCGTCCAGGCCGAAGCTCAGGGTGCCGGTCAGGTGCCGCCGGGCGAAGGCCTTGCGCGAACGCAGGTCCACCACCCACTCTCCGGCCGCGATCCGCTCCCGCAGCTGCCCGGCGTCGGCGATCCCGGCCGGGGTCAGGTCGATCAGGTCGGCGCCGGCGCCGTTGCGCGCGCCCATGTGGGCGTAGTAGGCCGGGTAGGCGTCCAGTCCGGCCAGGGTCTCGGCGACGAAGTCGTCGGCTTCCAGTCTCAGCGCCGGGTTGGCCCGCCGTTCGCGGCCGATGGTGGAGTCGGGGGCGTCGGACTGGGCGGCCGAGCAGAAGCTGCCGAACCCGTGGGTGGGCCAGACCTGCGCGCCGTCGGGCAGCAGGTCGGCCAGGCGGCGCACCGAGGCGTGCTGGTGGTGGGCCAGGGTGTGGGCGTGCTGCTCGCCGAGCAGGTCGGTGCGGCCGGTGGTGCCGAACAGCAGCGACCCGCCGGTGAACACGCCTTCGGGCCCTTCGGGGCCGGACAGGACGTACGACAGGTGGTGGAAGGTGTGCCCCGGGGTGGCCACCGCCGAGACGCGCATGGCCTCCGACAGGACGATCTCGTCGCCGCCGGCCACCGGCAGCCGGTCGAAGCCGACGGTGTCGGCCCCGGCGACCAGGTAGGTCGCGCCGGTCACCCGGGCCAGGGCCAGGCCGCCGGAGACGTAGTCGTTGTGCAGGTGGGTCTCGGCCACGTGCGTGACGCGCACGCCGAGCCGGCCGGCCAGAGCCAGGATCCGGTCGATGTCGCGCTGCGGATCGACCACCAGCGCGACGTGGCCGTCGTGGGCCAGGTAGCTGCGGTCGCCCAGGGAGGAGGTCTCCACCACCTCGACGTGGATCGTGGTCACCGTGTTACCGCCTTCGTGTCGTCGGGGCCTTCGCGCCGGCGGGGCCTTCGCGTGGCCGGAGCCGGAATCAGGACCGGGTCGTCGCGGTACGGCTTACAGCCGGCCGCTTCGGGGACCGTCATCACGCGACTCCTCGTCAAAAATACCAGGGGGGTATCCATCGGTTAGAAGGATATACCCATGGGGGTACCCATCGGTCAGGGGTATCCCCAGTTCGGAGGGGGTACCCGTTCGGCAGGCCGGCGAACGGGCATCCGGGCCCGACGCATCCACCCGACCCGAGAGGTGCCGGCCCGCGAGGCTCCGGCCCGCGGGATCCCGGTCCGCGAGGCTTCGGCTTACGAGGTCCCTGGCCGCCTCAGGACTCCGGGCCGTCTCAGGACTCCAGGCCGTCTCAGGACTCCGGGCCGCTTCAGGACCCCGGGCCGCTTCAGGACAGGGCCAGGAACAGCTTCTCCAGCCGCTCGGGGGTGATCGGCGGCTCCTCGCCGTTCTCCCGTGCCAGCTGGCACTGCTGCAGGCCGGTTGAGATGATTTTGAATCCGGCGCGGTCCAGCGCCTTGGACACCGCCGCCAGTTGCGTCAGCACCCGCTCGCAGTCCTCGGCGTTCTCGATCATCGCGATCACCCCGCCCAGCTGGCCGTGGGCCCGCTTGAGCCGGTTGAGGGCGTCGGACAGAACCGTCGCATCCATCTCCATGTTTCACCTTCCCGCCCGGCGCGCACCCGGACGCGGAAGAGACGGAGGTCTCCCCCACTCCGGGCGGGGCGTCCCGAGGACGCCCTCACTCCCCCGCAACCATACCCCCACCCGTATTCTTCCCCGTGGAATCGTCGGACTCCGTCTCCCGTCCGCGCGTCTCCCACCCGGCGAGCAGGCGGCGTACGGCCTCCTGGGCGGCCGTCTCGACCTGGCGCAGCGCCTCCTCCCCGGTCTGGGAGCGCGCCTCGGCCACCGCGGCGGCGGTACGCGCCTCATCGCGCTCGGCGCGCGCCGCGTCCCGTTCCGCACGGACGGCCCACAACTCCTCACCGGCGGCGTCGCGCTCGGCCAGGGCCCGGTCACGCTCGCCGCCCGCCTGACGCGCCGCGGCCCGCTCCCCGGCCAGTTCCTCCCGCAGCCGGGTGAGCTCCGCGGTGAGCTCCTCGCGGATCCGCCCGGCCTCCGCCCGGATCTCCCCGATCTCCGTACGGGCCTGCTCCGCGTCGGCCATGGCCCGGTCACGCTCGGACTCGGCGCGGCCGGCGCGACCCTCGGCGGCATCCAGCCGTTCCCCCGTCCGGGCGAGCTCGGCGGCGCGTCCGGCCAGCTCGCCCTCCAGCGCGGTGATCCTCGCCGCCTGCTCGGCCTGCAGCGCGGCGGCCCGCTCGCGCTCACCGGCCGCCGCCGCGGTCAGCGCCGCCAGCTCGGCGGCCCGGTCACGCGCGGACGCCTCGGCGGTGGCGGCCCGCCGTACGGCCTCGGCGGCGGTCTGCTCGGCGCGGGCGCGCTCACTCTGGTGCTCCCCGACCGCCCGCCAGGCCGTCCGCTCGCTCTCCTCGGCGCGCTCCCGTACGACGGCGGCCTCGCTCACGGCGGTACGCGCGGCCTCGACCTCGGCCTTCGCCCTGTCCTCGGCCGCCGCGGCGCGGCGTTCGGCGGCGGTGACGTGTTCGGCGGCGCGCTGCTCGGCGAGCGCGGCGGCGGCCCGGGACTCCTCCGCGGCCTCCTCGGCGGCGTCGAGCTGGGCCAGGGCGCCGGTGGTGGCGGCGTTCAGCTGGGCGGTGAGCGCCGACAGCGCCGCGGACCACTGCTCCCCCGCGCTCAGCAGCGGCGCGGCCAGCGCCTCGGCACGCCGCAACGCCTCGGCCACGACCGGCGTGTGGGCGGCGGCGCGGGCGCGGTGGGCGGCGGCCCGGCAGGAGTCACCGCAGTACACGGCCGGTCGCCCGGCGCGCCGTCCGGAGATCTCCAGCCGGTTTCCGCAGCCGGAACGGGCGCACAGCGGCCCCTGACGGCCGGGCGGGCCCTCGCCGCCGGCCGGCCGCGTCACGAGGCCCGCGCCCTCACCCTCGGGTTCCGTACGGGGTGCCGGTGGAGGGGATCCTGTTTCCGCCATGAGCGTGGGTTACCGCCTGTCGCAGGAGAGGGCCGGGGCCGGGCCGATGAGAGCGGCACCACGTTACCGGCGACGGTGTGGGAGCCGAAGCGCACCGGCGGCGAGGCGCGGCGGTCCTCCCCTCCCGGCCGCCGAGGGGTGAGGGCTCAGCCGCGCCGGCTCACCGGGCCAGGGCGTCGAGCCGTCATCGGGCGGTGTAGCCGCCGTCGACGGGCAGGGCGACGCCGGTGACGTAGCCGGCGCCGGGGCTGCAGGCGCTCTCGTCGGCGGCGTCGGTGGGCGGGACCATGATGTCGGCGTTGTTGTAGGCCATGTCGAGCCGTCCGAAGGTCTCCACGGTGCGGTCGACGGCGGCGGCGACCTGGTCTTCGTCTGTGACGTCGCAGACCAGAGCCAGGGCCTGGTGGCCGGTGTCGGTCAGTTCTTTCGCGGCCCGCTCGACGGCGCCCGCGTTGACGTCGGCGAGGCCGACGGCGGCACCGGAGGCGGCGAAGGCGCGGGCGGCGGCCAGCCCCATCCCGGAGGAGGCGCCGGTGACGAAGGCGACCTGGCCGGTGAAGTCATAGACGGGATTCATGAGGAATCGCTCCTGTCGGAGGTGCGCGGTACGGCCTGAGTCGGGACGTGGCCTGGATGGTGCGGAACCAGGCGGTAGCGGGGGCGGCGGCGCGGGCGTGCGGACGTGGTCAGGACTTCGGGGTCATGGCTTCAGGAGGGTCTTGATGGCGCGGCGTTCGTCCATGGCCTTGTAGCCCTCGGCGACCTGGTCCAGGGGCAGCGTGAGGTCGAAGACCTTGCCCGGGTCGATGGCGCCGGTCAGGACGCGCTCGATCAGGTCGGGCAGGTAACGGCGTACGGGAGCGGGACCGCCGCGCAGGCCGACGTGGGAGAAGAACAGCTCCTGCCCGTCGACCGTCACGTCGTGGGGGACGCCGACGAACCCGACGTTGCCGCCCGGCCGCGCCGAGTGCAGGGCTTGGCGCATCGCCTCGGGAGTGCCGACGCACTCCAGCACGCTGTCGGCGCCGATTCCGCCGGTCAGCTCCTTGATCCGTGCCACGCCCTGATCGCCGCGTTCGGTGACGATGTCGGTCGCGCCGAACGCGCGGGCCAGCCTCTGGCGGGGCTCGTGCCGGGACATGGCGATGATCCGCTCGGCGCCCATCTGCCTGGCCGCGATCACCGCGCACAGGCCGACCGCGCCGTCACCGACCACCACGGCGGTGGAGCCGGGGCGGACCTCGGCGGCGTCGGCGGCCCACCAGCCGGTGCCCATCACGTCGGAGACGGCCAGCAGACCCGGCCAGAACTCCTCACCGGGCACACCGTCGGTGGCCACCAGCGTGCCCTGGGCGTTGGGGATGCGGACGTGGTCGGCCTGGCAGGTACTCATGAACTCACGGTTCACACAGTTGGACTGGAAGCCGTTGCGGCAGTTGGCGCAGGTGCCGTCCGAGGTCGCGAACGACCCGACGACGAACTGCCCCGGCTTCACCGCCGTCACCTCCGAGCCGACCTCCTCCACGAAACCGACGTACTCGTGGCCCATCGGATGCGGCGCGTCGGTCGGCTCCGCACCGCGGTAGGGCCACAGGTCCGAGCCGCACACGCACGTCACCGCGGTGCGGATGATCGCGTCAGTGGGGTAGAGGATCTCCGGGTCGTCCAGGGTCTCGAAACGGATGTCGCCAGGGGCGTGGATCACTGCTCCGCGCATGAGGAGAGTCCTTTGCTCGATAGGGGCGCACCGGTAGGCCTCCGGCCGTGCCGCGTGCGCGTGGGAGCCCGGAACCTCAGACGGCGGACCGCCGGGGCCGGGCACGGGCCTCTCCGATCACCGGCCCGACACCCGGCGGGAGGAAGCCCACACTTCCTAGATAACCCCTGGTCGGCGCACGTAACCAGTCACCGGTGAAGGGTGTGCCGGCAGTACATCCCTACGGCCGCCGCCGGCACGTAATGTCGAGGTGTGGACAACCGTGAGGAAGCCCGCGAGTTCCTGACCTCGCGGCGCGCAAAGATCACCCCCGAGCAGGCCGGGCTGCCCGCCGGTTCCCGGCGCCGGGTTCCGGGACTGCGCCGCAGCGAGGTCGCCGCCCTGGCCGACATGAGCGTGGAGTACTACGCCAAGCTCGAACGCGGCAACCTCGCCGGCGTCTCCCCGGCCGTCCTGGCAGCCCTCGCCCGCGCCCTGAGGCTCGACGACGCCGAACGCGCCCACCTGCTGAACCTGACCCGGGCCGCCGACGGCACCGACGCCTTCACCCGCCACCGGCCCGCCAAAGGCCGGTGGAAGCCGCACCGCAGCCTGCAATGGACCCTGGACGCCATCACCGCCGGGCCCGCGTTCGTCCGCAACGGCCGCATGGACGTCCTCGCCGCCAACCAGCTCGCCCGCGCCTTCTACAGCGACGTCTACGCCGTCCCCGGCAACCAGGCCAACCTGGCCCGCTTCAACTTCCTCGACCCCGCCTCCCACCGCTTCTATCCGGACTGGGACCAGGCCGCCGACATCGCCGTCGCCATCCTGCGCACCGAAGCCGGCCGCAACCCTCACGACAAGGACCTGCACGACCTGGTCGGCGAACTGTCCACCCGCAGCGACGAATTCCGCATCCGCTGGGGCGCCCACAACGTCCGCCACCACGGCACCGGCACCAAACGCTTCCACCACCGGGCCGTCGGCGACCTCACCCTCGCCTACGAGAGCCTGGAGATGGCCGCCGAACCCGGCCTCACCCTCACCGTCTACACCGCCGAACCCGGCTCCCCCTCCGAAGAAGGACTGCGCCTGCTCGCCTCCTGGGCCGCCACCCCGGAGATTCCTGAACGCCGTGGCGGCGTCCATCCCATCGGATCCGATGCCGATCGATGACAGGGCACTCAGCTTCCTCGTGGGCCGTCACGGGCGTCATCCCGCGCTCCAGCCGCCCCTCTTGAGCGCGGCCGCGACATCGGCGACGCGGCGGGCCTGGTGACGGGCCGCCTCCAGGGACACGTCGCCGGGCACGCCGTCGCCGGTCACGTGGGAGGCCCCGTAGGGGTTGCCCGACCGGAACCGGATCGGGTCGGTGTAGCCGGGAGGCACGATGACACCGCCCCAGTGGTAGAAGGTGTTGCCCAGCGCCAGGATGGTGGACTCCTGCCCGCCGTGGGCGGTGTTGGAGGCGGTGAAGGCCGAGTACACCTTGCCCGCGAGCCTTCCCTGGTACCACAGGGGCCCGGTGGTGTCGATGAACGCCCGGAGCTGGCCGGCGGGGTTGCCGAAGCGGGTGGGGGTGCCGAACAGCACCGCGTCGGCCCAGTCCAGGTCGTCGAGGCCCGCCTCGACGACGTCGGCGGTGTCCCGCAGGTGGCGGGCCCAGTCAGGCCTGGCGGCGATCGCCTCCTGCGGGGCCGTCTCGGCGACCCTGCGCAGCCGCACACGCGCGCCGGCCTTCTCCGCGCCTTCCGCGGCGGCCCGTGCCAGGGCGTGCACCGTGCCCGTGGCGCTGTAGTAGATGACCGCGACATTCACCGGCTCCACGCTCGGCTTCCTTTCTCAGCGTCCGTCTCTGCGGTACGACGACGCACCCCCGCCGAATGTGAGGCGGCGCACCGGCCCCACGCCCCGGACGCTCCGTTCCGCAGGGCCGGATGAACGGGAGGGAGGACCCACCGGGCGAGACCGGTGACACCGTGCCCGCGCGGGCCCGCCGACGTCCGGCGCCCGCTTCGGATCCGGGATCGGGCTCAGAGTTCCCGGGCGCGGAGATACGCGTCGAGCTCGCCGGCGCCCCTGAGCATGGCGCGGCCCCGGGCGGACAGGCGGGCCCGCCAGTCGTGCAGGGCCGACTCCAGCGGGACGACGCCTCCGGCGGAGCGGACCTGGGCGATCAGCGGGGCGATCTGCTCCAGCAGGTAGCCGCCCCGTCTGAGCTGGTGGGCCAGCCGGACGTCCCGCACGTCGGCCGCGTTGTAGACCCGGTAGCCCGTCTGCGGGTCGCGGCGCGGCCGGACCAGCCCGGCGTTCTCCCATTTGCGCAGGGTGGCGGGACGGATGCCGAGATTCCTGGCCAGCGGGCCGATGAACGTGTCGCCGCGCTCCTGTGGCACGGGAGCCAGATCGCGGAGCGCGGCCTCGACGGCCTGGAGGGTGCGGCGGTCGTCGAGGAGGCGGCCGTGGCTCTCATCGATGAGCAGCAGCGCGTCCTCGACGGCTCCCCTGCCGACCGCCTGCATGATCGAGGTGGCCGTCTGGTGACCGTGTCCGGGCACGAGGGCGAGGAACGCGCGCAGGGCTTTCGCGTGCAGCGGCGTGTAGACGCGGTAGCCGTGGACCGTGCGTCCGGCGGCGGGCAGGATGCCGGCGTCCTCGTAGTTCCTGATCGCCTGGGTGGACAGGCCGTGCTCGCGTGCCAGGTCCACCGGCCTCATGGATGTGTCACCGGTTGAAGGTCCATCGCGACGAGAGCGGAGTTTTCCGGGGAGAGCCTACACAGGATGTCCAATGACACCGTTGAAGGCACCTTCGGCCGCGCCCTCGGAAGGCCGCTCTCGCCGGCGGCCGCCGGGACGGCCGGACCGCGAAGCGCCGCGTCCGGCCACCCGAAGGACGGCCACCCGAAGGACGGCCACCCGAAGGACGGCCACCCGAAGGACGGTCAGCCGAGGACGGCCCGGGAGCGGGCGATCTGGTCGCGGGTACGGGCGGACCAGAAGTGCTCGTTGAGCGGGTCGAGCCGATCGAGACAGGTGGTGAAGTGGGCCAGCGCGGCCCGCTCGTCGCCCCGCCACCGGCTGATCTCGCCCATCGTGTAGGAGATCAGCGCCTCCCCCCGGGTGTCCCCGGCGTTGACGGACATCTCCGCGCACCGCAGGAGGATGCCGGTGGCGGTGTCGTGGCGGCCCAGCGCGGCCTCGGCCTGGGCCAGCCGGTGCAGCGTCAGACGTTCGCCGGTGCTCCACCGCAGATCCCGGCACAGGTCCCGGCAGGCCCGGTAGAGGCCGATCGCCTCCTCGACGCGGCCCGTCTCGTAGCAGGCGATGCCGAGCATCCGCAGGAAGCGGGCCCGGTGGACGGCGCTGTGTCCCCCGGCGTGGGCGAGGGCCCGGCGGCAGGTCACCACGGCCGCGTCGTTACGGCCCAGGAAGAACTGGATCGCGGCGATCTCGGTCCACGCGCTCAGCAGGCCGTGCCCGTCGCCCAGCGCCTCGAACCGCTCGGCGGCCAGGGTGGCGAAGGCGAGCGCGGATCCCAGGTCCGCCTCCAGGGTGGCGGCGACACCGAGCGACGCGTACGCGGCGGCGTGCAGGTCCCCCGCCCGTGAGCAGCGGTCGAGCAGGTGGCGGAACTCACCGGCCACCTCGCCGGCGCGTCTGCGGTCCACCTCGGCGTCGGCGCGCACCAGCCGCAGGCGCGTCTCGGCGGCGGCGTCACCCGCCGCGGCGGCGGCGCCGGCGGCCGTCCCCAGCATGCGGACGGCGTCGTCGTGGAAACCGCGCACGACCAGGAACGGCGCCAGCGCGCAGGCGAGTCCGACCGCCTCGCGCGCCAGCCCGGCGCGGGCGGCGGTCTCGGCCACGGCGACGAGCACGCCGCGCTCCGCCTCCAGCCAGGCGCCGCCCCGGGGGCAGGGCGGCGTCCGGGCCGGGACGCCGGGCGGCGGCGGGGCGAAGGCGAGGGGCAGTTCACGGGCGGCGTCGATGGCGCGGTCCCGGGCGGCGGCGGCGATCCGGCGCAGCGCCTCCGTCCGGCTCCGCTCGCTCTCCTCGGCGGCGAACAGCTCGGCGGCGAAGCCGCGCAGCAGGTCGTGCATGCGGTAGCGGGGCTGGCCGGCGGCGTCGGCGTCACCGGCGGTTATCAGTCCGGCGGCGGCCAGCTCCTCCAGAGGGCCGTCCACGTCCCGCGCGGTCGCGCCCGACGGCGCGGCCACCGTCCAGGCGGCCACGCCGTCGGCGGCCACCGATCCGAGCAGCCGGAACACGTGCCGCGCGGGGGCCGACAGCGCCGCGTAGCTCGCCCCGAACGTGGCGCGGACGTCCAGGTGGCCCGCACGCAGCTCGTTCAGCGCCGAGGCGTCGGCGAGCCGCCGCGCCAGCTCGGCCAGCGGCCAGGCGGGACGGGTCACCAGCCGCGCCCCCGCGATGCGCAGCGCGAGCGGCAGCCGCCCGCAGGCGTTCACGATCGTCTCCGCCGACTCCGGGTCGCTCGCCACCCGGCCCGCCCCGGCCACGCCCGCGAGCAGGTCGCGGGCGTCGGCGGGCGGCGGCACGCCCAGCGCGTACGCGGTCGCGCCGGGCAGCGCGGGCAGCGGCCCGCGGGAGGTGACGAGGACCGCCGATCCCGATGTCCCGGGGATCAGCGGTTCCACCTGGGCCTCGCCGGCCGCGTCGTCCAGCAGCACGAGCACCGCCCGGTCCGCGAGCTTGGCCCGGTACATCGCCGCCCGCTCCCCGGCGGAGGAGGGCAGGCCGGCGGTGTCCACGCCGAGCGCCCGCAGCAGCTCCGCGAGCGCGTCGGCCGGGTCGCGGGGCGACGCCGAGGCGTCGCACAGCCGGATGAACAGCTGGCCGTCCGGATACCGCCGCCGCACCAGGTGCGCGACGTGGACCGCCAGGGTGCTCTTGCCGACCCCGGGCGGACCCGACACCGTCACGATCACCGGCGCCGTCCCGGTGCCGTCCAGCGCGGCGACCAGGTCGCGGGTCTCGTCCTCGCGGCCGGTGAAGTCGGCGATGTCGGCCGGGAGCAGGCAGATCCCCGTCCAGGCGGGCTCCCGGGCCTCCTCCGGCGCGGGGGCCGGGACGGGGGCGTCGTCGAGGACCGCCGCCTGCAGGCCGCGTAGTTCCTGGCCGGGTTCCACGCCCAGCTCGGCGACGAGCGTCGAGCGGGCCCGCCGGTACGCCTCCAGCGCCTCGGCGCGCCGGCCCGCCCGGTGCAGCGCGAGCATGAGCCGGTGCCACAGGCGTTCGTTGAGCGGCGCGGCCTCCACCAGCGGTGTCAGCTCGCCGACGAGCTCGTCGTGCAGGCCGAGCCGCAGGCGCACGTCGATCCAGCCGAGCCGGGCGTTCTCCCGGCGCTCCTCCAGCTCGGCGACGCGCGCCTGCATCGTCGCGGCCAGCGGCACGTCCTCGGCCGGCCGGCCGCGCCACAGCGCCAGCGCCTCGGCGAACAGCCGGTCCGCCGTGGCGGCGTCGCCGCCCGCCGCCTCCAGCCGGGCCCGCCGTACGGCCTCGTCGAAGGCGAGCAGGTCGAGCCGGTCGGGGCCGAGGCGCAGGCGGTAGCCGTACGGCACGGTCTCGACGTCGATCGCGGCGCGGCGCAGCGCGGTCAGGTACGTCTGGAGGTTCGGCAGGGCGGACCGGGGCGGGTCGTCCCACACCGAGGCGATCAGCCGGTCCCTGGACAGCACGGCGCCCGGGTGGAGCAGGAAGACGGCGAGCACCGCGCGCGCCTTGGCTGTCAGCCGGATCGGCCGCCTGGCGTCGGCGGCCCGGACCGGTCCGAGGACCGCGAAGTCCACTTCGTCTCCCGGAACGATCAGCGGTTCTGCCTCTTCTATGGCGACCATATGCGGTTTGTGTGGGCGAAGGGAGGACCTTGATCAAAGACGTCCGGAAGGAGGTGGATGAGATGAAGATCGAGGTTCGCAAGGTGGAGGCTGTCAAGGCCACCCAGGTCATGACCTGAGGCACCGCCTCTCAGCCGGTCGGGGGGACGGCGCGGGCCGCCCCCCGGCCGGCGCCGTCCCGACGAGCGATGCGGAAGCGACGCGGATGAACGATGCCGGTGATGCTGCGATGACAGTGATGTTGAAAGAGTGCGCCTGGGAGTCTCTCGGCGACGAACTTGTGGTGGTCCACGACCCGCGCGAGGCGTACACGCTGGCCGACCCGGACGGCCGGATCGCGGCGCTCCTCGACGAGCTGGCCCGCGGGCCGGCCACGGCGGAGGCGCTGAGCGAGGCGCTGACCGCGCGGGGCGTGGCCGTCACGGTGGAGGACGTCCGCGACGGTCTCGCCGGGCTCGACTCCCTCGGCCTGGTCGAGGACGCCGGCGAACGCCTGCTGGGCGACCCGGAGGCCGACGAGCGGCACTTCTCCAACCTGACGTTCTTCGGGGTCTTCGCCCGGCTCGGCAGGTCGCGGGCGGAGTTCGTCCGGCGGCTGCGCGACTCCCACGTCCTGGTGCTCGGCGCGGGCGGCGGCGGCTCGTCCCTCGTGCAGTGCCTGGCCGGGCTCGGCGTCGGCGCGCTGACGCTGGTGGACCGCGACGACATCGCTCCGCGCAACTTCGCCCGCCAGTTCCTCTACCGGCACGCCGACATCGGCCGGTCGAAGGTGGAACGCGCCGCCGAGTGGGTGCGCGAGTACGACCCGGGCATCGAGGTCCGCGCCGTGGACCGGTGGATCTCCGGCCCGGACGACCTCAAGGACCTGACCGGTGACGTCCATCTGATCGCCGGCGGCCTCGACGGCGAGATGGACGCGAACCTGTGGGTCAACGAGGCGGCGCTGCGCGCGGGCGTCCCCTGGGTGGCCGGCGGGATGACCCGCACCCAGCTCATCTACTTCTCCGTCGACCCGGGCCAGAGCGCCTGCCTGCGCTGCGACGAGTCCGACCTGCCCGGCCCCGACGAACCCACGACCACGGCGGTCGCCCATCGGATCACCCGCGGGCTGCGGCTCGCCAACGGCCTCACCGGGCCGATGGCGATGCAGGTCGGGTCGCTGGTCGCCTACGAGGCCATGCGGTACCTGACCGGCGTCGAGCCGCCCCGCGCGGCCGGGTTCCGGGTGGTCGTCGACCTGCTCAACGGGCTCGTCCCGGTGTGGCAGCCCTTCCCCCGCGACCCCGCGTGCCCGGCGTGCGCGCTGGCCCGGCAGTGAGCCGATGAGCGGCGGGGTCCCGCTGCGCCCGCTCAGCGTCGTCGAGGAGGGCGAGGAGGTGCTGGTGGGCGATCCGGCCACCGGCACCTTCGTGACCATGCCGGCCGTGGGCGGGGTGGTCATCTCGGCGTTGCTGCGCGGCGCGACCGAGGAGGAGGCCGCGGCCGAGGCCGAGGCGTTCGCCGGTGAGCCCGTGGACATGCCGTCGTTCGTGGCGACCCTCGCCGAACTGGGGTTCCTCGACGACCGGCCCGACGAGGAGCGCCGGGCCGTGCGCACCGCGCCCATCCAGATGCGGAACTGGATGGCGGGGGTCAGCCAGCGCGCGGCCCGTCCCTTCTTCGGACCGGTGGCCTGGACCTGCTACACCGTCCTCGCCCTGTTCTGCCTGGCCGTCTTCGCCACCTCGCCGTCCCTGTTCCCGAACCCGGCGCGGGACGCGTTCCTGCTCGGCGACGTCGGGCTGAGCGCGCTGCTGCTCGTGCCGTTCTTCCTGGTCTCGACGGCTCTGCACGAGGGCGGGCACTGGCTCGCCGCCCGGGCGATCGGTGTCGAGTCCCGGTTCGGGGTGGACCGGCGGATGATGCTGCCCGTCCTGGAGACCGACCTGTCCCAGATCTGGACGGTGCCGCGCCGCCGCCGCTACGGGCCGCTGCTCGGCGGGATGGCGGTGGACGTGGTCCTGCTCAGCCTGCTGCTGGGCGCCCGCCTGCTGATCCTGCGGGGAATGTGGTCGCCGGACCCCCTGGTGGACGCGACGCTCTCGACATGGGTGTTCGTGAAGTTGGCGGGCCTGCTGTGGCAGTGCATGGTCTTCCTGCGCACCGACCTGTACGGCGTGCTGGTCAACGCGCTCGGCTGCCGCGACCTGTGGCGGGTCAAGTCGCTGATGCTGCGGCGCGCGTTCGGCAGGCTCACCCCGGCGCAGGCGGCGGAGCTGCTCTCGGCCGCGCCCGCCGACGTGCGGGCCGGGCGGTGGTTCCGGTGGCTGTGGCTGGCCGGGTTCGCCGGAGTGCTGGCCTGGTTCGTCTTCTTCGTGGCCCCCGTCGCGGTGACCGTGCTGGCCTGGGCGGCCGACGGGTTCCTGCTCGGGCCGCTCAGCCCGCGGTTCTGGTACGCGCTGCTGTGCGCCGTCCTGCTGCTCGGCCCGTATCTCCTGGCCGCCTCCCTGGCCGCCCGGGGGTACACCCGGCGATAGACCGGACATCGTACGAAACCGGCCCTCGGGGCTCCGGTCGCCGCTACGGTGGTTGGCCCAAAGAATCCGATCAAGGAGTTGACGTGTGGGGAATCGACGACCGCCGGGGAAGGGCGTCACGAGGCGCCGGCCTCGTCCTGCTGCTGGCGGCGGTTCTCGCGGGCTGCGGGGACGGCGATACACGGTCCGCGGACCCGGTCGCATCGGCGTCCCGTACACCGGAAGGATCGCCGTCCCCGGTATCGGAAGGGACGCCGTCCGCCACGCCGACGGCTCCCAGAAACGGGCTGCTCTACCGGGACAGGGAGGTCTCGCTGAGCGACATCCAGGCGATCAAGAACGGCTGCCCGTCGAACGTCTACGTGGAGTTCGCCGACGACGGTCCCCGCGTCCTCGGGACCGACGAGTCGGACCCGCGCCAGGACGACTACGGACAGCAGACGGAGGAGGACAGACCGCCCGTCCTGGCGTGGTCGCCCCCCTGCTCCTCGGCGGACGGGTCGTTCGACTTCGACGACGTGGCCGTCGCCCAGGCGGCGGCGGACGCCGGGGACCTCGACGAGACGGGCTGCCGGGACGCCGCACGGGCGGCGGTCGGCAGCGGCACGGCCATCGACCGCTACCGCACCCGGGCCCTGGCGGAAGGCGAGCGGTTCTGTGAGGACTTCGCCGCGGAGGGCCGCGTGCTCCTGCTGCGCGTGGTGAAGGTGAGCGGCTCCCCGGTCGCGGAGCTCACGCTGTCGGCGACCCTGTGGGCCGTACCGCCCGAGGTCGAGGGGCCGCCGGCGAAGCCCGGCGACAGGAGCTACGAGAACCAGCCGTTCACGGTGTCCGACGACGTGGCCAAGGCGAACGACTGCAGCCCCGGCGGCGTCGGCATCGCCTCGGACATGCCGCGCGTCCGGTACCGGCACATGCTGTCCGGCGGCGGAGGGGACGTCGAGTACTTCCCGAGCTGCCTGGGAAGCCCGAAGGTGCGGTTCGGCGGATACGCGGCCCGGGTGAAGGGCGACGTCGACCCGGACATCACCGCCTGCCAGGACGCCGCGATCCGCGGCGGGCGCGACGACCTCGACGTGCCGATGCCCGAACTGCGGACCGGGGACCGGTTCTGCATGTTCGACGGCTTCGAGAAGTACGTCGCGCTGCTGAAGGTGACCGCCGTGACCGCCGGGGACCCCGTCTCCGCGACCTTCTCGGTCACCCGCTGGGAGGCTCCCGAACCGTCCTGACGATGATCGGGAGCCCACGGCTCAGCTGGTGGCGCCCCAGGTGAGCGAGAGGCCGGTGGCGGCGCGTTCGGTGCGGATCTCCATCATGCTGCCGAGGATGGTGGCGTGGTCGGACACCACGGGCGTGGCGTCGAGCGTGTAGGTGATCCGGGTGCTGACGAGCACCGGGCTGCCCTCCGGCTCCTGGAGGTGGCGGGCGGCGGCGGGGTCGAGCAGGCCGGGCCGGACCACCTCGGACGCCCGGGCGACCGTCACCCCCTCGTCGGCGAGGGCCGTGTAGAGGGAGACGGCGGTGAAGTCGCGGTCGCGGATCCGGTCGGCCACCGGCCGGCGGACCCAGGACACCTGGTGCACGGCGGGACGTCCCGCGAACTCACGGACCCGCTCCAGCCGCAGGGCGGTGTCGCCGGGACGCAACCGCAACTGTGCGGCGATCCGGCCGGGGGCCCGGCGCACCGCCCGCCCGGTCACCGCGGTGCGCACGTCGTGACCCTGTTTACGCAGGTCGTCGACCAGGCTGCGGAGCGAGTCGAGCTGGTACGCCAGGTGGGGCGGGGCGACGAACGTGCCTTTGCCGGGCCGCTGCACGATCAGCCTCTCGTCGCTGAGCTCCCGCAGCGCCTGGCGCAGCGTCATGAGGGTCACCCCATAGGAGGCGCTCAGCTCCCGCTGCGGCGGCAGGGCCTCACCGGGGGCGTAGTGTCCCGACCGGATCTTCGCGGCGAGGTCGGCGGCGATGGCGCGGTATCTCGCCTCGTGCCCGGCGTCGGGGGTCATCGTGATCGGTCACTCCTGGTCGAGGGCCTGCCGCAGCGCCGTGAGGAAGGTCCGCAGGTCGTCCGGCCCGGCCCCGTCGAGCACCCGCCGCATGACCGCGGCGCCGACCACCACGCCGTCGGCGTACCGGCGGGCTTCGCGTGCCTGGGCCGGGGTGGAAATACCGAATCCTAGCAAGACCGGCCGGTCGGTGACGCTCCTGACCCGCCCGGTGAGCTCCGCCGCCGAAGCGGCGAGGACGGCCCGCTCGCCGGTGGTGCCCATCAGCGACACCGCGTAGACGAATCCGCGGCTGCGGCGCGCGATCTCCGCCAGCCGCGGCTGCGGCGTCGACGGCGATGCCAGCAGGGCCAGGTCGATCCCGGCGTCGGCGGCCACGTCCGCCAGCTCGTCCGCCTCGTGCACCGGCAGGTCGGGCACGATCAGCCCGGTGACGCCGGCCCGGCGCAGCGCGGCGCAGAACGCCTCGGGGCCGTCGTTCAACACCAGGTTGTAGTAGGTGCTGGCGACCAGCGGCACGTCCAGGCCCCGCACCTCGGACAGGTCGGCGAGGATCCGGCGGGTGCTCGCCCCCCGGGCCAGCGCCGTGTCACCGGCCTGCTGGATGGTGACGCCGTCCAGCGTGGGGTCGGAGAAGGGCAGGCCGACCTCGATCGCATCCGCCCCGGCGGCGGCGAACGCCCGCAGGTACTCCGTCCAGCCGGGCGTGATCCCCCCGGTGACGTACGGCATGAGCAGGCCGCGGCCGGCGTCCCGGCGGGCACGCAGGCGGCGTTCGACCGCGCCCGCGGTGAGGGTGGCGGGGTTCGTCACAGCAGCTCCTTCAAGGTTGAGACGTCCTTGTCGCCCCGGCCGGACAGCGTCATCAGCACCGTCGACCCCGCGGGCAGGTCGCCGCCCGCCGCGCGGATCACCCAGGCGAGGGCGTGCGCCGATTCGAGCGCCGGGACGATTCCCTCGGTGCGTGCCAGCCGTACGGCCGCGCCGACCGCCTCGTCGTCGGTCACCGTGACGTAGCGGGCCCGGCCCAGGTCGCGCAGGTGGGCGTGCTCCGGGCCGACCCCCGGGTAGTCGAGGCCGGCGGCGATGGAGTGCGCCTGCGGGATCTGCCCGTCGTCGTCCTGGAGGAACAGCGAGCGGCAGCCGTGCAGGACGCCGGGCCGGCCGAGGGCCGCCCCGGCGCCGCCCTCCGCCTCGACACCGATCAGGCGCGCCGGGGTGTCGGCGAATCCGGCGAACGTGCCGGCCGCGTTGGAGCCGCCGCCGACGCACGCGACCACGTGGTCCGGCACGCCGGTCCGCAGTTCGGCGGCGCACTGCCCGCGGGCCTCGTCGCCGATGACCCGCTGGAACTCCCTGACCATCCATGGGTACGGGTCCGGCCCGATGACCGAGCCGATGCAGTAGTGGGAGTCGCCGGTCGCTCCCACCCAGTGGCGCATGGCCTCGCTGGTCGCGTCCTTGAGGGTGCGGCTGCCCGTGGTCACCGGGATCACCTCGGCGCCCAGCATGCGCATCCGGAAGACGTTCAGCGCCTGGCGTTCGATGTCGCGCTCGCCCATGAAGACCGTGGCCTCCAGCCCGAGCAGCGCGGCGGCGGTCGCGGTGGCCACCCCGTGCTGGCCCGCTCCGGTCTCGGCGATCAGCCTGCGCCGTCCCATCCGGGTGGCCAGCAGTGCCTGGCCCAGCACGTTGTTGATCTTGTGGGATCCGGTGTGGGTGAGGTCCTCGCGCTTGAGGTACAGCCGCACGCCCAGCTCCTCCGACAGCCGGCGGGCCGGGGTGAGCGGGGTCGGCCGTCCCGCGTGCAGGGCGAGCAGCTCCGCCAGTGCGCCGCGGAACCCCGGATCCGCCCATGCCTCCCGGAACGCCTCGTCCACCTCGCGGCACGCCTCCACCAGGGACTCCGGCGCGTACCGTCCGCCGTACCCGCCGAACCGGCCCCGGGGCCGGGGTTCGCCCATCGTCCCGTCCGGCGGGGCCGGTGCGCGCCGCGGCAGCACGTCTCGCATGTCACGCTCCCATCGTTCTATAACTCATTTATGAGTTCTATAACAGTGAGTGTGGCATGGAGCGGCATGGACGCGCCACCCCGGCGAGGACGTTGCATCCGGTACCCGGGTACGGGCTTACCGTCGAGGCATGAGTGACGACATCGCCTCCGACCGGGCATGGGTGCCGCCGGCGTGCACGCCGCCGACCGCCGAGCAGCCGTTGCGGGTGGCCGAGTTCGACTGGCGTGGTTGACGACGCCGGCGATGGAGGCGACGCCCGCGGTGGTGAAGGATGCGATCGCCAAGCTGCGGTATCTGCGCGGGATGGACGCCCACCATCTGGATCTGTCGATGCTGCCGACCGAGCGGCGCCGGTTCCTGGCGACATCGGGGCGGCGCTCGACGGTGCAGGGACTTCAGCGGCGCGGGGAGCGCCGCTACCCGATCCTGCTGGCGCTGGTCGCCCAGTCGGCGGTCGATCAGCTGGACGAGGTCGTGGCGTTGTTCGACCAGGCGGTGTCGGCACGCGAGTCCCACGCCAAGGCCAAGACCGACGCGGCCCTGGCGGAGCGGGCCGAGAAGGGCGAGGCCCGCCAGTTGCTGATGGATGTGATCCTGCCGGTGCTCATCGACCCGGGTGCCCCGGACGAGCAGGTGGGCGGTCTGCTGCGTGAGCGGATCGGGATGGACAAGCTGCGCGAGGTGGCCTCGGTGAGCTGGAAGCCGCTGCCCAGGGACCACGGCCGTCTGGCGGCGCTGGAGGCATCTCACACCTACCTGCGCAGGTTCACCCCGCAGGTGCTGGAGACGGTGGGTTTCCATGGTGGGCCGGGCACCGCGGACCTGATGGAGGCCGTGGAGATTCTGAAGGAGCTGAACCGGGTCGGCGGCCGGAAGGTCCCGGCCGGGGCGCCGACGTCGTTCGTTCCGGCCCGCTACGCCGACTACCTGACCAAGGCCCGCAGGAGCGGTGATGACACGGCGTTTCGGCACTACTGGGAGATCTGCACCATCCTCGCGTTACGCGATGGCCTGCGGTCGGGGGATGTGTTCGTGCCGGGCTCGCGCCGTTACGCCGACCCCGGCACCTACCTGTTCACCCCGCAGCATCCCCGAACCCTTCGCCGCCCTGCTCCTGGACTACATCGCCCACCGCACGAACATGCGCACAGCAACGAATCCCAGCTCCCGATGGCTGTTCCCCGGCCGCCGCACCGGCCAGCCTCTCCGCCCCGAATGGCTCGCCAAGCAGGTCACCCAGATGGGCGTCCCGACCACCGCAGCTCAGGGCGCCGCACTCCGCCAGCACCTCCAAGACAGCCCCGCACCCATCGTCGCCGACGCCCTCGGCTTCCACCCCGTCGCCGCGGCCAAGCTCGCCGCCGAGACCGGAACCACCTACAGCCGCTACGCTCCAGGCGACCACACACGGTCACCATGACCGCTACCCAAGCGACGAACTGACGACAGTTGAATACGCGACCTCACCAGTCTGGGACCCCTAGGGGTGTTCGGTGATCTGCACGGTGAGCGGGGGCAATCCGTACGCTCCAGCCCTTCCCACACAGGCGGATGCCACATACCGCCGGGACTCCGATCCATCAAGCGACTGGAGTCACACCTATGGCATGCGGCTTTAGGGTGGGGACCGGCGCGGTGGCCCTCCGTTTGCAGCCCCGTCCCTACTCATCCCAGCACCCGTCCGAGGAAGCCGCGCAGGTAGCCCGCGACGACGTCCAGGTGGCTCTCCAGCAGGAAGTGACCGCCGTTGATCAGGTGCACCTCCGCGTCCTTTGCGTCGCGGGCGAAGGCCTGCGCGCCGGCCGGGCCGAAGATTTCGTCGTTGCGGCCCCACACGGCGAGCACCGGGACCTCGCTGGTGCGCAGGAATTCGTGCAGCAGCGGGTAGAGCGGGCGGTTGTTCCGGTAGTCGCGGAACAGCGCCAGCTGGACCTCGTCGTTGCCCTCGCGGGAGACGAGGGCGAAGTCGTGCTCCCAGGTGTCCGGGCTGACCAGGCTCGGGTCGGGTACGCCGTGCATGTACTGCCAGCGGATGGCGTCGATGCTCAGCGCGGCGCGGACGGCGGGTTCGGTGTCGGGGCCGGGGTTCGCCCCGTAGGCCCAGACGTCGGTCCAGAACGACTCGACGAAACCGTCCTCGTAGCCGTTGCCGTTCTGGGTGACGAGGGCGGAGATCCGTTCGGGGTGCTGGAGCGCGAGGCGCCATCCGATGGGGGCGCCGTAGTCCTGGACGTAGAGGGCGTAGCGGTCCAGGCCCAGTTGGTCGAGCAGTCCGGAGGTGAGTTCGGCGAGGGCGTCGAAGGTGTAGGTGAACTCTCCCACGAGGGGGGCATCGGAGTGGCCGAAGCCCAGGTGGTCGGGCGCGATGACATGGTAGTCGTCGGCCAGCAGCGGGATGAGCTCGCGGAACATGAACGAGCTGGTCGGGTAGCCGTGCAGCAGGACGATCACGGGAGCGTCGGCGGGGCCGGCTTCGCGGTAGAAGATCTCATGACCGTCGACAGTGGCGGTCCTGTGGTGCACCGAGCTCATATCTAACCCCTTTGAGTTTCTAATCTGGTTAGTCACTCGCCATGCAAGCACGGGATGGTCTAACCTGTCAAATTATTCGATCTGGTTAGAAGGGGAGTGGCACCCGATGGACGCACTACTGGACCTGCTCAACAGCAGGCCATTGGTCAACGGCGAGGAACGGGACGCGCTCGGCGACCCGTCCGAAGGCAGGCGCTGGGCGCAGGAGCGCGGCGGCGATGGCAGCCTCGCGGAGCTCGCGCTGCTGCGCGAGACGCGAGACATCCTGCAGGGCATAGTGCGCGGAGAAAGCTCGCCCGCCACGATGAGCCCGCTGCTCGAAGGGGTCCACCAGACCCCAGAGATCACTTCGGGTGGCCTTCAGTGGACACTCAAGACTCCCCCGCACGCCCGGCTGGCCGTTGAGATGGTCCTCACCTGGGCCGCCACCGAGAAGCAACTGCCTGGCCGACTGCGCCCCTGCGCCAACAACGAGTGCCAACTGTTCCTGCTCGACCGCAGCCGCGCCAACCGCGCCCGCTGGTGTTCAATGGCCGTCTGCGGCAACCGCGAAAAAGCACGTCGCCACTATGAACGCACCCGCTGACCCGTCCCCACGCACCGCACGCGGCCAGCGTTCTCACAAACGGTCGTTTATGCGAGGATCCTGCCGTTCGCGGGTGCCACGGTCAGCATGGTTGGCACAGTCCCGCGACGAGGAGCGCGACCAGTCGGCGCGCGTCGTAGCGGGGGTCGCTGTCGGCGCCTATGCAGAGGTTTCCGATGCCGCGCATGAGTTGGTAGGCGTCGAGGCCGGAGCGGATCTCACCGGAGGCGGCAGCAGCGTTGAGGAGTTGGGTGCACACCGGCAGGAGGCGGTCGAGGAAGTAGGCGTGCAGCGTGTCGAAGCCGGCGTCGTCGGACCGCAGCACGGCGGCGAGACCGTGCTTGGTGACCAGGAAGTCGACGAAGAGGCTGATCCATCGCTCCAGTGCGGCGTGAGGAGTCGGGCCGGTCGCCAGCAGGGCCGGACCGGCCTCGGCGAGGGCCTCGACCTGGTGCCGGTAGACGGCGATGATGAGATCCGCTCGCGTCGGGAAGTGGCGGTAGATCGTGGCCGTCCCGACGCCGGCCTTGGTAGCGATGTCGCGTACCGGCGCTTCCACGCCTGAGGTGACGAAGATCGCGGCGGCCGCGTCGAGCAGAGTCTCCTTGTTGCGCCGGGCGTCCGCCCGTTTGGGCCGGGCTGCGCGCCCTGCGCCCTCATCACTGTCGCTCATCGTGCCACTCCCTCCGCTACCCGAGTTTGCTAAACGGGACAGCGTTCCGTATCTTCAAACGGGACAAGGTTCCGCTTCCTTATGATGCCAGAGCAGGGGGCCTGACAACCACTCCACGCATTGGCACCGCTTCACCCGCAATAGAAGGAGACACGGTCATGCAGTACCGCACCTTGGGCCGCACCGGTGTGCAGGTCAGCTCCCTCGCGCTCGGCACGATGAACTTCGGCAAGATCGGACGCACTACACAAGACGAGGCCACCGCCATCGTCGACGCCGCACTCGAAGGCGGGATCAACCTCATCGACACCGCCGACGTGTACAGCGGCGGAGAGTCGGAAGAGCTGGTCGGCAAAGCCATCGCCGGCCGCCGCGACGACATCGTGCTGGCCACGAAGGCGAGCCTGCCGATGGGCGACGAGCGCAACCATCAGGGCAGCTCGCGCCACTGGCTGGTCACCGCGCTGGAAGGCAGCCTGCGCCGCCTCGATGTCGACCACGTCGATCTCTACCAGATCCACCGGTGGGACCCGAGCACCAGCGACGAGGAAACACTGTCGGCCCTGACCGACCTGCAGCGCGCGGGGAAGATCCGCTACTTCGGCTCCTCGACCTTCCCGGCCTACCGCATCGTGCAAGCCCAGTGGGCCGCCCGCGAGCATCACCTGAGCCGCTACGTCGCCGAGCAGCCGAGCTATTCGATCCTGCAGCGCGGGATCGAAACCGACGTGCTGCCCGTGACCGAGCAGTACGGGCTCGGTGTGCTGGTGTGGAGGCCGCTGGCTTCGGGCTGGCTGTCGGGCGCGATCCGCGAGGGCCAGGAAATCACCACCAGCCGCTCCACGTTCATGCCGCAACGCTTCGACACCGCCATCCCCTCCAACCGGGCCAGGCTCGACGCCGTCGAGCAGCTGGCCAAGGTCGCCGACGAAGCCGGCCTGACGATGATCCAGCTCGCGCTCGGATTCGTGACCGCGCATCCCGCCGTGACCAGCGCGCTCATCGGCCCCCGCACACTGGACCACCTGCACTCGCAGCTCGCCGCCGCCGACACCGTGTTGTCCGCCGATGTGCTCGACGCCATCGACGCGATCGTCGCCCCCGGCACCGACCTCGCCGCACACGAGAAGAACGACACCCCGCCCGCCCTGCTCGACCCGTCACTGCGGCGCCGCTGACCGCCGAGGGGCAGCGTCCACATCCCCTCCCGCAGCTCTCGGGTCCGCGGGAGGGGATGTGCCCCGCGAGAAGCTCCTCCAGCCGAATCAAGTCCCGCATCTTTTCGGAAGCATGTTCCGCTTGAACCTCGGCCGCGCCCCAGTCGGCGTCGCTGGTATCGAAGTGCTGGACGCGTTGCAGGCCCGCGCCGACGCCGCCGTCGCGTCGGCCACGTCGGCGGCTCCGGACGCCGGGCCTCCGGGAGGAGCACGCACGTGAGGCGGGACCTCCGTCTCCAGGACCACAGGGACGGCGACTGACCACGCCCGCCGAGGCGCCGTAGGGTACGGCGCCTCGGACCGCCGGATCCGCTCTTATCCGGAGATGACCATCGAGTCGCTCGCGAGCCCCGGCAGGACCAGGGCCGCCGTTGCCGGGTAGTCGGCCAGCCGATGGGCCTTCCCGGTGCGGGTGTCGACCCCGTAGGCGCGCCGGCGCTTCCCGTCCGTCAGCACCGTGAGCTCCGATCCGCTCCGCCAAAGACCGGTGGCGAAAACGGGTTCGCCCTCCGGGAGGCCGCGGATGGGCACCGTACGCAGCCGGCGTCCGGTTCGGGAGTCGAGCAGGGTGAGCGTGCGCATCTCCTGGATCCACTTCCTGTGGTCGCGTCTGGCGAAGGCGGCGACCGTACGGCCGTCCGGCGCGAGCTCGCTGAAGCCGATGAACGCGCCGTCGAAGCGCACCGGCTTTCCTCCGCCGGCGATGGGCATCAGCCACAGGTCGGTCTTGCCGTACCGGACGAGCTCGGCGGCCCCGTCCCTCACACCGATCGCTTCGTACTTGCCGGATATCCGCACCGTCGTGCCGGTACGCACGTCGATCAGCAGACTGGGTTCCTTGTTCCCCTCGCGCGGGTCGAACACGATGTGGCGGCCGTCGTCGGAGAGCACGAGGATGGAGCCCCCGCCGATCCGCTTCTCCTTCAACGGGACGGGTGACGTCACTTGCGCTCCGCTCACCAGGTCGCGCACCACGTGCGCCTGGGCCTGCCTGCTGTAGTAGGCGAGCATGCGCCCGTCCCGGCTGATCGCGATAGGTGCGCGACGGTTCTGGGCGGTCCTGTTGAGCGCCTGCGGCAGCCGGTAGGTACGGCCGGTACGGGTGACCACCCGCCACTCCACGGCGCTGCAGTCGGCGGTCCGCCGCTTCTTGTCGACCTCGCAGGGCGTCTCGTACGCGTGGTCGAGCGGCCCCACACCGCCCTCGGGCAGGTCGGGCACCGCCTGCGCCGGTGTCGGCGCGGCCGCCTGGTGGGACCGGAACGGCACCACTGCGGCCGTCACCGCACCCGTCGCCACCACGGTGACGATCGTGGCGGC
The DNA here is from genome assembly GCF_040653115.1 of Streptosporangium sp. NPDC048047. Classification (NCBI taxonomy): domain Bacteria; kingdom Bacillati; phylum Actinomycetota; class Actinomycetes; order Streptosporangiales; family Streptosporangiaceae; genus Streptosporangium; species Streptosporangium sp. NPDC048047. The sequence goes on from NZ_JBEZNH010000008.1 coordinate 119,693, forward strand.
GGCGGCCAGCACGGCGGTCGCGCGCCGTCTGCGCCGGTGACCCGTCACGGCCAGGTCGATCAAACCGGTCAGGTCCGCCGTGGGGGCCTCCTCGGCGATGCCGCTCAGTGCTCTGCGCAGCCTCGTCACGGTGTCACCTCCTGGAACTCGTAAAGGGAACGCGGGCCGGCCAGCTCGGGTGCGACCGTGCGTAGACGGGCCAGCGCGCGGTGGGTCTGGCTCTTGACGTTGCCGACCGAGCAGCCGAGCGCCTCGGCGGTCTGCGTCTCGGTGAGGTCCTCCCAGAAACGCAGCACGATCACGGCGCGCTGCTTGCGCGTCAGCTTGTCCAGCGCCTGGCGCAGCATGATCCGGTCCACCGTCTCCTCGTCGTGGGAGGCCCCGTACTCGGGCGGATCGGCGCTCGGCCACTCCCGCTGCAACCGGCGCCTCCACGAGATGTACTGGTTCACCAGCGCCTTGCGCGTGTACGCCTCGGGGTTGCCGTCCGCGGACAGCTTGGGCCACCGCCCCACGACGTTGATCAGTACGCTCTGCAGCAGGTCCTCGGCGAGGTGGGCGTCTCCCGTGAGCAGGTACGCGGTCCGCATCAGCGCCTGCTGGCGGGCGAGCACGAACTCGCGGAAGCCGTCGTGACGATCCAATGTGATCTCCTCTCGCCCGTTCCCAACGCGGCCCGCCGGGCGAAAGGTTGCAGGGGTACGGCGACGCCGATCCGCACCGGCCCGTTCCCGCCGTCGGCCGCGAGAGGAACACCGGCGCCGTGAGCGCCGCCGGCTCGGAAGGAGGGTCACAGGGCCTGCCGGTGAGGGGCCCTGATCCGACCCTGCCCCGACCGGCTACACGTCGGCGTCGGGCGAGGTGAAGTAGGCGGCGCTCTCGGCGTCCGTCGGGTAGTACGCCTCGATCGCGACCTCGTCCAGGGTGATGTCCATCGGGGTCCCGAAGGTGGTGGTCGTCGAGAACAGCCGCAGTTCCCGATCGCCGAAGCGGAAGACCATCGGGATGGCGATCTCGGATTCGACCGGCTGGTCCGCGTCTCCCGGGCGGGGGGCGAGGTGTTCTTCGTAGAGTGCGGTGAGTTCCGGATCGGAAGCCGTGGCGAGTTGCCGTGCGATCCGGACGCGCAGCAGTGCGCGCACCTGCGCCAGGTTGACGATGTGCGGGGCGAGCCCGCGCGGATCCAGCCCCAGCCGCACCATGTTGACCGGCGGGGCCAGCAGGTCGGGGGCGACGCCGGCGAGGAACGGGCCGAGGGCGCGGTTGCTCATCACGATGTTCCACCGGCGGTCGACGGCCAGTGCCGGATACGGCTCATGCGCGCGCAGTACACGCTCGATCGCGTCCCAGGCCCCCGGCAGCGTCTCCGGATCGAGCGGCCGCTCGGCGTAGCGGGGTGCGAAGCCGCCGGCCAGCAGCAGCCGGTTGCGCTCACGCAGCGGCACGTCGAGCTGCCCGGCCAGACGCAGGATCATCTCGGCGCTCGGGCGGGACCTGCCGGTCTCGACCAGGCTGACGTGACGAGCCGACACATCGGCGGCGATCGCGAGATCCAGCTGGCTGAGCCGCCGGCGATGCCGCCACTGCCGCAGCAGCTCCCCCACCGTGTACATGGACGTCGATGCTACTCATCGGACGGCCGGACGCCATGAAATGGGATTTCATCGACAACTCTCCCGGCCGGTGGAAACACTGCTGCCCGTGAACACACAGCACATGACCCATGACAACAAGGACATCGTTCAGCGAGCGCTGACGGCACTGGTCGCGACCGGCGACGTCGACGCGCTCGCGCCACTGCTGAGCGACGACTTCCTCCACCACCGGCCGGACGCGACCTCCCGGACGAAACCGGAATGGCTGGCCGCCGTGGGCGCCGCGCTCGTCCCGCTCGCCGGCATGCAGGTCGAGATCCAGCACATGCTGGCCGACGGCGATCACGTCGTGATGCATTCACGACGACGGCTGCCCGGCACCGGGCCGGAGATCGTGGTCGTCGACGTCTGGCGGCTCGACGGCGGCCTGATCGCCGAGGCGTGGGAGATCATCGAACCGGTGTCCCAGGCGGCGGCCAACCTGAGGTGGTGGGAGATCCGCTGATCGCCGGCCCCGCCGCGGGCAGGCCCGCGAGGGCGTGGTGCTGGAGACCGTGTACCGGTGGCCTGGGGAACCGGTGTCCTGGCCGGAAACATCATCGCCGGACGACTCTCATCCGGCTACAGCGGGATGTCGAAGCGCAGCGGAGATCATTCCGTCAGGAGATCTCGACGGGTGTCCCGGCCAGCCGGCCACGGCCCGCCTTTCCCGGCCTCGGGGATCAATGGAACCGTGGTTATCGGTGAGAACGATCATGGTTCGATGGGCATGAGGGCGCCGACGCGGATCTCGTACTCGCGGCGGGCCTTGCGCTGGGCCGGAACAGCTGGGAGGCCCTGGCTGCCGTCGAGTGGCTGGCGGCGGGCGAGGAGCCGGCGGTGCACTGCGCACGAGGCGGAACATCTCGGAGATGTGGACGGTGTCGCCCGGCCGCGCGTATGCCAGCAGCTCGCCGAAATTCGGCCGCTGGAGGGGATGGAGGCGGCTGGAGGTGCCGGGGGCCTCCTAGAAGACGACCGGCTCCTCGATGCCAGCCTCGTCCAGGACGAGGTTCTGCCGGGCGGTCGACTGCTGGTCGGTCGAGACCCGCTTGTAGACCAGGTTCGCCACTGGGAGCCCCTTCCGTACGGCCCATCGCGTTGAACGACTCCCCATCGCGCCAGCGCCGCCATATCTCGTCTTGCTGAGCAGGGGAGAACCCGTAGTCCCGCACATGCATCTCCATGGCTCACATGATCATCCATGGGTGGTGCATTGATCCTTTGAGGATGCCATCGTTTGCCGACAAGAGCACCCTCGGCAGCTCCTACCAGGAATACCTGACAGTCCGTCGATGAAGCGCCAGAGCGCCGCAATGTGGAATGACGAGCGAGACGGCCAGCGCATCCGTGAGGGACTTGCCCGAGGGCTTGGCGAGGCCGGTCACCGGCGGTCGCGCCTGAAACCGGCGTCGTTGGCGGCAGTGGGACTCCTGGCAGGAAACGGGGCTCGTGACGTTCCCGGACCATCACGGTGAGCCTCAGCATGTGCGCGCGGAATGCCAGTGCATCTGGCACGGCCAGGCGCGACCGGTGGACAAGGATCCTGCGACCGCCGCAGCCGCGGTCAAGGCCGACCGAGACAAGCACATCCCAGCAGCAGAGCACCGGACAGACGAATCACTCGCGCATACTGCCTGACGCGGGCGAGGCGAGCATCGCTTTGAGGATGCGTTGCAGCTCAACGCGGTCGTGGGGGGTGACCCTCGCCAGCCTGCGGTCGTACTCCGCTGCGAGGGCTGCAAGCGCTCGATCGCGTGCCTGCGCGCCCTCGTCGGTCAGTACGAGCCGATGACGCCGCAAGTCCGCCTCGTCGATCTCGCGGCGGATGAAGCCCTTGGCGACGAGGTTGCGGACGTAGACCGTCACGCTCGCCTTGGGCAGCAGCAGCGCGGTCGCGATCTCGGCCGGGTACGGCGATGCCTCCACCTCGGCCAGGACGAAGAACTCCTTCGTCTCCAACCCGAGCTCGGTCAGCTCCTCCGTGCAGGCATCCATCACGACTGCCAGCAGCCGCTGGTTCAGCGTCCACAGCTGCGCCCCGTCGACCGGCACTGCGATCCTCCATCCATATGGTACAATTTCGTATTAGTTTCATATCGTACAAGACATCTTCTTGTACTAGGCTTCTATGGAACAACAATCTCACGAAGGAAGCCAGGCATGATCCAGCACCTCACGATCCCGCGCGGTCCCATCAACCTCACCGCAAACCTCCACCTGCCCGACAACGCCGACGGCAGCGCACCGCTGCCCGCCGTGGTGCTCTCCACCCCAGGCAGCAGCGTGAAGGAGCAGATCGGCGCCAACTACGCCTCCCGTCTCGCCGCCCGCGGCATCGCCGCCCTTGTCCTCGACCCCGCCCACCAGGGCCAGAGCGAGGGCGAGCCCCGTGACCTCGAAGACCCCTACCGCCGCGGTGAGGACATCTCCTACACCATCGACCTGCTCACCACGACCCCCGGCATCGACCCGCAGCGCATCGGCGTCCTCGGCATCTGCGCCGGTGGGGGCTACGCCGTGAACACCGCCCGCACGGACCACCGCATCAAGGCGGTCGGCACGGTCGTCCCCGTCAACATCGGCGCCGCGTTCCGCAGCTTTTCCCCCGACGGTCCGGCCGCAGCACTCGACGCCCTCGCGGCCGCACGTACCGAAGAGGCCCGCTCCGGCGAGATGACCCGCGTGAACTGGCTGCCCGACACCCTCGAGGACGCCGCGGCAGCGGGCCTGACCGACATCGACACCACTCAGGCCGTCACCTACTACCGCACCGAGCGCGGCGGTAACGAACACTCCACGAACCGGCGCCTCCTGCGCAGCGACTCCCTCCTGCTGGGCTACGACGCGTTCCACCTGGCCGATCAGCTCATGGCCCAGCCCCTGCAGGTCATCCTCGCCGGACGCATCGGCAACACCGGCTCCTACGACATGGGCATGCAGCTGTGGGAGATGGCCCCCAACCCCGTCGACCTCATGGTGATCGACGGCGCCGGCCACTACGAGATGTACGACGAACCCGCATACGTCGACGCCGCCGTCGAACGACTCACCAGCTTCTACGCGAACAACCTGTGACCGCGGGCATGGACGACGCCTCACTGGACCGGCTCGGTACGGGCAAGTACCTGCTGGTCACCAGCTACCGCAGGAACGGCACCCCGGTCGCCACCCCCGTCTGGGTGGTGCGTGACGGCGACGCGCTCGGCGTCTGGACGGCCGCGGACTCCTGGAAGGTCAAGCGGATCCGGGCCCGCGCCGATGTCCTCGTCGGCCCCTGCGATCTACGCGGCAATCCGACGGGCGACCAGGTTCCCGCCACCGCCGAGATCTGTGACGCCGCCACCACGGCCCGCTATCGGCAGCTCATCGCCCGCAAGTACGGCATCATCGGCCGCCTCAGCCTCCTCGGCAGCCGACTGCGCCGAGGTGAGGCCGGAACGCTCGGCATCCGGGTGACGCCGACGCCGTGACGCGCATACGGAGCGCGGCGAGTGCATGCTGGTCACTGTCGAGCGCCGAGTGGACCTCGGCCGCCGTCCACGGGGTCGGGGAACCCAGGAGCAGCCGTTGGCGCTGAGAATGATCTTGGGTGAAGTGTGACGTCCAGCTTCGGTGCGTGATCGCTCTACCTGGAGGTCTCTGGCCCGTGGATGATGCGGTGGATGGTGGAGCGGCCGACGCTGTACTCGGTGGCAAGGTCGGCCAGGGACACCTCGCCCTCGGCGTAGCGCCGGCGGATGGAGCGCCGGGCGGGTTCAGGCAGTTTGGGTTGCTTGCCCTTGAGCTTGCCGTTCTTCTTGGCCAGGGCCATGCCCTCGCGGGTACGCAGGTGCCCGAGGTTGGCTTCGAACTCGGCGACCATGGCGAGGGTTTGCAGGAACAGCCGGCCGAACGGGTCGTTCCAGTCGTAGACGGAGGCGCCCAGTCCGAACAGGACGCCACGGCCGGACAGGCCGGTCAGGGTCTCGTTGGCCTCGGCCATGTTGCGGGCGAACCGGTCGAACTTGGTGACGGTGAAGACCGTCCCGTCCCAGACGGCGGCGAGGGCCTGGTCGAGGCCGGCGCGGTTGCGTCGGGTGGTTCCGGAGAAGCCGCGGTCGATGTAGATGCGATCCTCGGGGACGCCGAGGGCCAGGAGCTGCTCGGTCTGGATGATGACGTCTTGTTCGTCGGTGGAGCAGCGGGCGTAGCCGACGCGGGTTCCGTTCACGTGCCCAAGTGTTCCGGATAGGGGGCCTTCACCGGAGCAGTGTGTGGAACACCTATACGGAACACCTCGACCTGGGTGTCTGTCTCGGCTGGTGGGTGTTCCGGTTGAGGATCCCCTTACGGAACGTCAATTCATCCCGGCCACGTTCTGGATCTCCCTTGTGCGCGGCTGTGGTGGCACTCACCCCACATACCTCGGGCGCGGCCCCGACCCGTAGCGAAGCGGCGGGCGGCCATGTACGTGATAGCTGTCCTTCCACGTACATGGCCGCCCATAAGTGTCCGGTCAGGCGTCGCGGTGGTTGATCGCCAGGGTTGCCAGCAGGAGGGACACCACGACGTAACCCACCAGGATGACGGCGGCCGTTGAGGGATCGAAGGCTCCTGTGTCGGGTACGGTGGCCAGTTGCCTGGCCAGCGACGGAATCGTCAAGGAGCTGATCCAGTCGTTCCACGGAGCCGGGAGGAAGCGCTCGAGCACGGTCGGGGACAGCGGGAGGACGACCAGCACGATGAGCGCTCCCGGTGTCGACCGCAGGACCGTGGCCAGGCCCAGCCCCATCACTCCGGCGACGGCGGAGCCGGCGCCGGTAGTCAGAACCTCGGCCAGGGCCGCATGTTCGGCGAACGAGGCACCGATCGGACGCCCGGCCACCACGGCCTGTGCGGTGAAGTAGGTGGCGAACGCCAGCACATGGCCCGCGACAGCGGCCACGGCGGCCACCACAACGGCCTTGGCCACAAGGAGCGTCCACCGGCTCCGGATCGTGGTCAGCGTGAGTCTGATCATGCCGGTGGCGTACTCGCCGGAGATGGTGAACACGCCCAGCATGCCGAACAGCACAGGCGGAATGTCGGCGCTGAGGCTGATACCCGTGCCGACGGGATCGCCGCCGGGGCCGTTGGTGTCGAAGTTGCGCGAGATCGAGTAGGCGGCGAAGCCGGTGAGCGCAAGGGCCGAGAGCGTGGAGGCCAGGACGTAGTAGGTGGCTCGGAGCGAGCGTAGCTTGAGCCATTCCGATGCGACGACGTTGATCATTGGGTGATCTCCATGAAGGCTTCCTCTAGTGATGTCCGGCGCGACACCAACTCGTGAACGGCGCAGCCGTTCGCCAGGGCGATGTCGCCGATGGCGGCTGCGGTCAGGCCGGTCACCAGCAATTCCTCTCCGGCCCGGGCGTCCCGCACGGGGCGCGTATCGACTCCAGCCGCTGCGGGCCGGCCAGGCACCGGCTCCTCATCGGTGTCGGTGTCCTGAGCGGGGTGTATGGTTGCGCCGGCCGCTTCGAGTGCCCTGGACAGGCGGGCCGCGTGGGGGGATCGGACCAGTACGCCGCTCTGGAAACGGGCCAGCAGGTCCGCCGTTGAGGTGTCCTCGATCAGCCGGCCCTGGCCGATGATGATGAGCCGGTCGGCGGTAAGGGACATCTCGGTCATGAGGTGGCTCGACAGCAGGACGGTGCGCCCCTCGGCGGCCAGGGATCTGAGCAGTGTCCTGAGCCAGCGAATGCCGTCGGGGTCGAGACCGTTGACCGGCTCGTCGAGAATGAGCACGCCCGGGTCACCGAGCAGCGCCGCCGCAATACCAAGGCGCTGGCGCATCCCCTGAGAGAACCCGGCGATCCGCTTGCGCGCCGCCCCGGCCAGGCCGACCTCCTCCAGCACCTCCACGACCCTGCGGCGCCCGATCCCGCCGGCATGCGCCAGCGCCTGGAGGTGAGCGAACGCGCTGCGCCCGCCCTGCACCTCGGCCGTGTCGAGCATGGCGCCGACCTCGCGCATGGGGTCGCGCAGGTCGTGTTTGCGGACGCCGTTGATCAACGCCTTGCCCGAGGTGGGCGTGTGGAGGCCGAGGATCATGCGCATGGTGGTGGACTTGCCGGCGCCGTTGTGCCCGAGGAAGCCGGTGACCTGTCCGGGTTTGACGTCGAACGTGAGCCCGGACACCGCGCGGGTGGAGCCGTACAGCTTCGTCAGGTCTGTGACCTCGATCATTTGCCCACCTTCTGAATCCGCTCGGCCGGGCAACGCGTGCCCGGCGCGGGCAGCCCCCCCGTGGTCAGGTAAGCATTGACGTGCCGCCGCAGGCAGATGTTGGCTGCCCACGACGCGTGGCCGTCGCCGTGCCACAGGACGCGCGCGGACGGGATCTGCTCGGCCACGTGCGCCTGCCCGCGATAGTTGGTGTTGTTGTCGAGCTCCCCGATCGCGAAGAGGATCGGCGGGGCGTCCTTCACACGCAACGGGTGCGGCGCCCAGGACGCGCCCCCGCTGCGGCCCCAGCACCGCCCGAGCTCGAAGCGTCCCTCGAGCCAGCCGAACCTCGGCGCGATCTCATGGAGTCTGGCCTCGATGCCCTGGAACTCTTCGTACGTCGGCGGCTTCGGCATGAAGTCGTTGCACAAGGAGTCTTGGCTCACGGACGTGCCGCCCTCATCCGGGAGCAGTTCCCCCTCCAGGAAGCCGCCGGCGTCGCTGTCGAGGGCATTGCGAATGGCAGTGGCGAGCTGGGGCCAGAGCGCCGGATTCATGCCTTTGACCGCGCCGGCGTACAGCTGACCCTCGGTCACCGTCCGTCCGGCCGACGCCGGCAGTGGCGCGCGCTGCACCCTGGCGACGAGCTCGTCCCATGCCTTGCCCGCGTCCCTGCCGTGCAGGGCGCAGTCGGTGCGGCGGGCGCACCAGTCGCGGAAGCGAGTGAGATGGCGCTCCTGCGTGAGCGCGTAGTTGCGGATCCAGGGCTCGAAGTCCTGCTGGGTGTGATCGGCGGTGCCGTCGAAGTACATCCGGCCGACCCGCTGCGGGAACAGCTCCAGGTAGGCTTGGGCGTAGACGGTCCCGTAGGAGTTGCCCGCGTAGATGACCTTGTCCTGGCCGAGTGCGGCGCGCAGGGCGTCGATGTCGTGCGCCACGTTCCATGCCGTTATCCCGCGCCAGGCCGATTTGGCCATTTTGCGGCAACTTGCCTGGTGGGCCGCGTTCTTTGCGGCGTGGGCGTCCCAGTCCTGCTTCGTCCTGGCCAGGAGCAGTCCGAAGATGGAGGCCCCGGGCTCCGCGCAGCTCACTCTCTTGCCGCCCGCGGGCTCCGACATCCCGCGCGGATCGATGGCGATGACGTCGAAGCTCCTCTGCAACTCATCAAGCAGGTTCGGCAGCTCCGCCGGAGCATCGGGCTGGCTTTTCCGCCTGAGCATCGACGTGCTGGTGCCGGGCCCTCCGAAGTTGACGATCAGCGGCCCGATGCTCTTGCCCGTCGCGGGCAGTTTGGCCACGTGCACCGAGGTTCTGGGCCCGCCAGGATCGGCCCAGTCCACGGGAACGACCAATTCGGCGCATCGCAGGCCGTCACCACAGTCTTTCCACACAAGGCCGTGGGCCTGCGCCGAGGCCAGCGCGATACCACCGAGCGGCACGGCGAGACAGGCCGCCAGGCACAGGGCGATGAGTCTGCGTCGGTTCATGGCAACAACGATGCTGTACGGCGGTGGGCCGCACATCGGAGCCAGATCTGATCTTTGGGATTGGACCAGGGTCATACGGTGCGGGCGTATGTGGGCGGAGTATGACCCTGGTCTGACGGACCGTGCTCCGATTCGCCCCCGGCCGTTCCTCGATAACGTCGGGCTGTGAATCTGCTCGCCCGACGGCCTCCGCCCTGGCTGCTCATCCTGGCCGACACCGTGGTCGCGGTGCTGCTCGCGCTGGCGTCCACGGCGAGTCCGCCGGAACTGACCACGAACGCCGTGACCACCGTGCTCTGCTGGCTGCTCGCGGTGCCCGTGGCGGTGCGGCGGGTATGGCCGGAGCCCGCCTACTACGGTGCGCTCCTGATCGGCCTTGCCGTGCTGGCGCTGCAGAGCAACCGGCTGATGGCGACGGCCGTGATGGCCCTGGCCATCTACCCGGTGGCGGCCGGCCGGCCGGTGTGGCGATCGGCGATCGCCCTGGTGTCGGGCCTGCTCGTCAACGGAGGGTCGCTGCTGGTCTCGATGCCGGGCCCAGCACGATATTCGAACGGCTGGCCCGACCCCGTCTTCATCCTCGGTACGGTTTGGCTGCTCCTCGCAGCGAGCTGGAGTCTTGGCACGGCGGCGCGCACCCGCCGCGAGTTCGCCGCCCGCGAGGCCAGGATGCAGGCCGAGAAGGCGGCGGCCGACGAACGCCTGCGGATCGCGCGCGAGCTGCACGACGTCGTCGCCCATTCGATGAGCATGATCACCGTCAAGGCGGGGGTGGCGGCCAAGGTCCTGGACAAGCACCCAGAGGAAGGGCGCAAGGCGTTGCGGGCCATCGAGGAGATCGGGCGTAGCTCGCTCGCGGAGATGCGCCATTTTCTCGGCGTGCTGCGCGCACCCGGCAGCGCGCCCGACAGCACACCGCTCCCCCGGCTCGCCGACCTGCCGTCCCTGGCGTGCCAGGCGGCGGAGGCCGGCGTGCAAGTCGATCTGTCGGTGGACGGAGCCGTGCCCGACAGCATGGCGCTGGCCGTTTACCGCATCGTCCAGGAGGCGATCACCAACGTCGTCAAGCACGCCGCTCCCGCCCACTGCCAGGCCAGCGTGTCGGTCGCCGATGGGAGGTTGCGGATCTCCGTGCTCGACGACGGGCCTGGGCAGAGGGTGCTGCCGGGGCGGCCGGGTGGGCACGGGCTGGCCGGAATGCGCGAACGGGCGCTGCTGTACGGCGGCACCTTCGAGGCCGGCCCGCTCCCGGGACGGGGGTTCGGCGTGCACGCGTCATGGGAGATCCCGTGACCCGCCTGGGAGTTCCACTCTCTCTCGACGGAGGGAGGGGGTGCGGCGCCGGACACCTTCCGGCGAGCGCGTGCGTGCGCGAACGGCAGGTCCATTCGACAGAGCGCCGCAGTGGCGCATGGATGATGGATGTACGTACGGCCGGCGTTCCGAGAAAGCATCGACGTGGTGCGAGCGGTAGGCGCGAATCGGTCATGATGGACGTGATGACGAGGATCACGAGCATGAGCCGGAGGAAGCGGAGCCGGCGGGTCCGGACAGGACGTCCGCGGACCGGGCCGGGCCTGCTCCGGGTGGGTGCGGCAGGGGGAGGCTCGTGATTCGGGTGCTCATCGCCGACGATCAGGCGCTCCTGCGCGGCAGTTTCCGCCTGCTGATCGACTCGGAGGACGATCTCACCGTGGTCGGAGAGGCGGCCGACGGGCGGGAGGCGGTGGCGCTCGCGCGTACAGAGTCACCCGACGTGGTGCTCATGGACGTCAGAATGCCCGAGATGGACGGCATCACCGCGACCGGGCAGATCGCCGCGGACACTCGGGTCCTCATCCTGACCACGTTCGACCTCGATGAATACGTCTATTCGGCGCTGCGCGCGGGCGCCAGCGGGTTCCTGCTCAAGGACGCGCCTCCGGACGACCTCCTGAAGGGGATCCGAGTGGTGGCCTCGGGTGAGACGCTGCTCGCGCCGACCGTCACCACCCGACTGATCACGGAGTTCGTACAGCGGCCGCCCCAGCAGCCCTTTCACGGGCTCGACACATTGACGGACCGGGAGCGCGAAGTGCTCACCCTCGTGGCCCACGGACTGTCCAACGCCGAGCTCAGCGTGCAGCTCCAGGTGAGTCCCGGGACCGTCAAGACGCATATCGGCCGTCTGCTGGCCAAGCTCAACGCCCGCGACCGCGCCCAGCTCGTCATCGCCGCCTACGAGGCCCGCCTGGTCACGCCGCGTTAGCCGACCGCGCGCCGTGACCGCCGGCGGCGTCAGCGCTCCACCACGCCGGCCCGCACACCGGGCATGCGAGGAAGGCATCGGGACCAGGACGCATGTCGTGGCCCGCGAGCCCGGGCATCTACACCCCCTCCTCGTTCACGCCGCCACCATCGGGGAGGTCCGGGATCTCGCCGAGCTGCCGCAGTCCTTCGGCCGGGGCGGAGGAGGAGATGGAGTAGCGGCCCAGGACGTTGAGGTGGGCGTGGCCCAGCGGGGACAGCCGGGCAGCGTCCTCATCCTTGACCGGGACGCCTTCGGCGTGCAGCCGGTCCACCGCGGCCGACAGATACTTCGAGTTCCACAGCGCGACCGCGTTGACGACCAGCCCCAACGCGGCTAGTTGGTCTTCTTGTCCTTCACGGTACGCCTTGCGGATCTGCCCGTTGCTGCCGTGGCAGATCTTACGGGCGAGCCGGTGCCGGGACTCCTGGACGGTGAGCTGCTTGTTCAGCTTGCGGCGGTAGGTGTCGTCGATCGGGTCCAAGTTGGAAAGCAGGTGCAACGTCTTGTCGATCCGGCCGTACTCGGCGAACGCCTGCCCCAGCGGCGTCGGACGCCCGCTGCGGGCGAACATGCGCAGCAGGTCGTAGGCGCGGACCTGGTTGGTCACCAGCGACCCGGCAACCCGGGTCATATCCGACCACTGGGTGCAGATCTTCTGCCGGGTTATCTTGTTACGGGCGATCGCCTCCAACGGCCCGTAGTCGCCCGGGGTGTTGCTGCCGGGCACCTCCGAGCGCCAGAACCGCTGATCGCCCAGGTCGGCGAAGCGGGGCGCGAACCGGTAGCCGAGCATGGAGAAGATGCCGAATACTGTGTCCGAATCGGACGCCTGGTCGGTCGTGACGACCTCGGGCTGCGGACCGGCGTCGATGTTGATCAGGGTGTCGAGGATGTACAGCGAATCGCGCGGCGTCCCGGGCCCGACCATCTGCCCGATCCCCATCACTTGATCATTGACTGCGTTCAAGAGCGTCAGGCCGCGTTTGTAGCCGAAGTACTTCGGCGAGGGGGCGGCGTTGATCGTCTGGACCGGGACGACGAACCGCAGCCCGTCGACCGAGGCCAGCAGCCCGCCGCCCCACAGCGCCACGATCGGCACGCCGCGCTGGGCCTCGATCAGGATCGCGTTCGCCGCGGCGTGCGTCTCGGCCCGCACGTAGTTCTGGTCCCCTCGGCATGCGTCCACGCCCGACCATGCAGGAACGTCCGGAACCGCCTCGCCAGCACCCGCCCCTCCCACGGCTCGTGATCATCAAAGTCGCGGTAACCGTAAGCGTCCCGGATCATCCACGCGTGCTCATACGCCGTCTTCAGCCGCTCCCCGTACCTCTTCACCTGCGACGGATCGCCGATTCCCAACTGCGCGGCCAGATAGTCCACCACCGGCCACGGCACCGCCAGCGGATCCTCTAGGAACAGCCCCTTGTACCGGACCGTCCCGATCTGAACGGCCACGCCCAGGCGATGCGAGTCCTGGCGTGACTTCGCAATCACGTCCCGATCGAACGCGTCCAGGAAGAAGAACTTCTCCAGGTCCGACGGTGACGGCAGCTCATCGAGCGCCGTATACGCCCTGACCTGGTCATCAGACAAAACCCCACCAGCATGGGCGACAACAGTAGACATGTCACTGATCACCGTCAAAGCGACGATCGCGCCAGATGCCCGGATCTCGAAGCTGGCCCGATCACACACCGAAGCCGGACGTCACACTTCGAGCAAGATCATTCTCGGCGCCAATGGCTGTTCCTGGGTTCCTCAACCCCGGACTCCTGCACCGTGAGCTGACGGTTCATCTGCCGCCGGTAGGGGTCGTCCAAAGGATCGACCACCCGCAGCAGGTGCGGCGTCTTGGCGATCCGCCCGTACTCCGCGAACGCAGTGCCCAGCGGCGTCGGCCGCCCCGCGCGGCCGAACATCCGCAGCAGGTCGTAGGCGCGCACCTGAACGGTCACCAGGGAGCCGGCCACCCACAGCATGTCCGGCCAGTGCATCGTCACCTTGGGCGAGGTTGACCCGGTTACGGGCCAGCGGCTCCAGCACCCCGTAGTCGCCACCCGCTGACCCGGGCAGTCCGGCCCGCCAGAACCGCTGGTCGGCCAGGTCCCGGAAGCGGAGCGAGAAGTTGTAGCCGAGCAGTGAGAACAGCCCGAACACCATGTCGGAGTAAGAGGCGTTGTCGGTGGCCACCATCTCCGGCCGCACCCCGGCGTCCAGATTCAGCAGGGTGTCCAGGACGTGCAGCGAATCGCGCGGAGTGCCCGGAACCACCATCTGCCCGATCCCGGCGACCTGGTCATTCACGGCGTTGCCCCGGCGACCCTCCCGGCACGGAGTCGACCGGCATCGCTTCCAGTGGACTGTTCTACGAAGCGACGGGCGCTGGGTGCCGCCTTCCGCCTCCTCAAGGCCAGCGGGACACCGGCCTCCCCGGCGAATGATTTCGTTTCATTCAAGCAATATTTCTATTCGTTACGCAACGAAACGAAATATGAAGCAAGGGATTCCATGAAGCAGGGTTGCGATAAGCTCCATTATCGCAACCCTGGATATCCGGGTATGGGCGCTTCGACTGTCCTTGTTGTCCTCGCCCGGTGAAGGTGGCGCCGCCTCAGTGAAAGTGGCGCGGGCACGATGCAACTCTGCATCGGGATGTCGGTGGTACCGCGTGGCCGGCCCAGCAGATCGAGCACGGCGATCCGGATCTGTTGCGATCCATGGTGAAGACCGTGGCCGAGACGTTGATGTCGGCCGAGGCCGATGGCCTGTGCGGCGCCGGCGGCGGGCCGAGCAGGCACTGATCAGCGTGATGGCCACCAGCTACCTGCTCGGGGTCTCCACCCGCCGCGGCCAGCCCGACGGCCAGCACCCCGCGGGAGGAGAAACGATCCAGCAGGAACGCACCCACACCAGCGCCGTCAGCCCGAAGAGCGCCAGCGCCATCGCGGCGAGCCGCGGCCCGGCCAGTACCGCCAAGAAGGACAACGCATAAGCGCCGAGCGCGTTCAGGATCCGCACCCACACCAGTGCTCTGGGCTTTCCGGTGCCGTCCCTGGCCGGGTGCGGGGCGAACGCGCAGCCGTGCCCGGGCTAGCGGTGCGCCAGCAAAACGGCGTGATGCTCAGCCGCGGCCGGGCCGTCGGGATCGGCGTGCACGGTGGCGGCCTTCAGCCTCGGCACGTCATGAATGAGCCGGTGCTCGGCCTCCACGGCCACGGCGTGCGCCTCGATCAGGGACAGCCGGTGATCGACCTGGATGTCCACCTCGGCGCGCAGGACATGGCCGATCCAGCGCAGCCGTACCGAGCCCACCCGCCGGACGCCGGGTATCGCGGCGAGGGTCTGTTCGGCCTGCTCGACCAGCTTCGGGTCGACGGCGTCCATCAGCCGGTGGTAGATCTCGCGGGCGGCGTCGCGCAGCACGAACACGATGGCGACGGTGATCAGCAGCCCCACGATCGGGTCGGCGACGGGGAAGCCCAGCGCGGCGCCTCCTGCGCCGGCGAGTACGGCCAGTGAGGTGAAGCCGTCGGTGCGGGCGTGCAGGCCATCGGCCACCAGGGCGGCCGAGCCGATCTGGCGGCCGACCTTGATCCGGTAGCGGGCCACGAGCTCGTTGCCCAGGAAGCCGACGAATCCGGCGGCGGCCACCCAGGCCAGGGCCCGCACGTCCTGCGGATCGAGGAGGCGCTTGACCGCCTCGTAGCCCGCCAGCGCGGCTGACAGTGCGATCAGCAGCACGATGACGATGCCCGCCAGGTCCTCGGCCCGGCCGTAGCCGTAGGTGAAGCGGCGGGTGGCCGCGCGCCGGCCGACCGAGAAGGCGATCGCCAGCGGGATCGCGGTCAGCGCGTCGGCGAAGTTGTGCAGGGTGTCGCCCAGCAGGGCCACCGAGCCGGAGAAGGCGACGATGACCGCCTGCGCCACAGCGGTGATCATGAGTGCGGCGAAGGAGATGGCCAGCACCCGCATGCCGCGGCTGCTGGACTCCAGGGCCGCGTCGGTCTTGTCCGCGCTGTCGTGACTGTGCGGGGTGAAGGCATGGCCGGCCGCGGAGACCAGGCGCCTGAACCCGCGCACGCCCTCATCCCCATGTCCGTGCCCGTGGCCATGTCCGTGTCCGTGTCCGTGGCCGTGATGATCGGCGTGGTCGTGCTGGTTGTGCGGGGGGATCGGGTCGGCCACGGTGCGCACCTCGCTTGCATGAGACGTGTTCGGCCGGATTATATGTAGTCATGTATGCACGCGACAACGAAGCAGGTGCCAACCCGTTGCAGGAGCAACCGACCGGCGCGCAGGTGGAGACGGCGGTCGAGGCGTTCCGCATGCTCAGCGACGGCACCCGGCTGCGCCTGATGTGGCTGCTGTCGGGCGGCGAGTACGACGTCACCTCGCTGGCCGCCATGACCGGCGTGGCCCGCCCGTCGGTCTCCCAGCACCTGGCCAAGCTGCGCATGGGCGGGCTGGTGCGGACCCGCCGCGACGGACGCCGCGTGCTGTACCGCGCACGCGACGCCCATGTCCGCTCCCTCATCGCCGAGGCCCTCTTTCATGCCGATCACGAGGTCTCGGGCCTGCCACGGCATGACTGAGCAGGGTGTCGGGGTCCATCCGCGTCCAGCGCGTCGCCTCGGCCTCGCCAGGATCCTTGATCTCCTCGGGTTCGGGGACCGGAGGCCGCTCCAGCAGATCGTGGCTGGCGCAGTAGGCGTCGTCGCAGACGGTGGCGTGGTAGCGGGCGGGGTCATCGGGGAAGATCGCGTCGATGCAGCGGCCCGGCGGGCTGGTCCTGGCCAGCCCGCCGGCGACCACGGTGACCGCGGCGAGCGACGCAGGTCTTGGTCGTGGGGATACCCGTCATCCCTCGCACAGCCCGGCGGGCGCGGCGAGCGGGAGGTTTGCACACCTCGTTGATGCACGCGGTGCGGACCTCGGCCATACCCGAGCGGGCCAGACGCACCGCCCGGATCGCTTCAGCGACTCCGTCGGCGTGAGTGCGGACGGGGCCGTCACGGAGGCGACTCAGAGCAGCTGCGCCCGCACGAAGCCGAGGAGCAGGACGGCGAAGCCGCCGGTCTCGGCGACGATCAATGCGATCATGAATGCGGCGGTGCCACGGACCGGATCACGAAACTGGTTGTCGGTGTCGCGGCGCCGGCCGTGATAGACGTATGCGCTGATCGCACCTACGAAGAACAGCACGATCGCCCCGGCGGACAGCAGGTTCACGATCGTGTTCCAGCCGCTGAACTGGACGAAGGCGGCGACCAGCAGGGTGGCGAACGAGTAGAGCAGGGCGGCGCGATGCGCCATGCCCACGTAGGGATGGGCCAGGTGATCCTCGGACCGGGCCATCTGCCGGTATTTCCACCCGCCCAGCACCAACGCCCACAAGAAGATCAGCCCGGCGGCCAGCAGGACGAGTTCGGTATCGGCACCCAGTTCCATCTGTGTTCCTCCCAGGGTTTGCGGAATCGCGGTGGAGATCGGCGTCGGCGCTGTGTCCGGTGATCTCAGTGGGCGTGGTGGAGGCCGCTGATCTCCGGCTTGCCCGGGGGGACCAGTGCCAGGGCGAGGACGGCCGCCGCGGCGGCGGCGACGGCCGTGGCGGTGTAGGCGCCGGTGAACCCGCCGATGGAGGGCAGGCCGGTGAGCCCCGCCGCAGCGAGGGAGGAGGCCGTCGCGACACCGATGGCGCCTCCCAGCTCATGGAAGGTATTGATCACGCCGGAGGCGAGCCCTTCCTCACCGTGATCGACGTGGGCCAGCGCGGAGGTGGTGGCGGCGACGAAGACCGGGCCGACTCCGGCCGCGGCGATGACGATCCCGGGCAGCAGGCCGGTGTAGACGCTGCCGTCCGCCGAAAGCCGGGCGAGCAGCCCGGTGCCGGCCGCGACCAGGGCGAGGCCGGTGGCGGCGACCGGCCGGATGCCGACGCCGCCGACGAGACGGCCGGCCAGGTGCGCCCCGGCCCCGGTGGCCAGCGCGGCGGGCAGGAACAGCAGCCCGGTCTCCAGCGCGCCGAGGTGGCGCAGGTGCTGCAGGTAGAGCGAGCCGAGGAAGAACAGGGAGATCAGCAGGCCGGAGCCGGTGAGCATCAGGAACGCGCCCGCGGCCACGGGGCGGCGGACCAGCATGCCCACGTGCATCAGCGGGGAACGCACCGTCCGTTCGATGCCGGCGAACACCGCGTACAGCAGGGCGGCGGCGGCCAGCGGCACCAGGGTCGCCGCGGAGCCCCAGCCGTCGTCCCCGGCGGTGACCAGCCCGTAGATGAGCGAGCCGGTGGCGGCGGTGACGGCCAGGGCCCCGAGAAGGTCGACACGCCGCCGGTCCCGGTGCGGCCGGAGGGCGGCGGGGACGGTTGCCGGGAGGGTGGCCAGCACCGCGGTGCCGACCGGCACGTTGACGAAGAACGCCCATCGCCAGCCGGGACCCGCGGTGAGTATCCCGCCGAGCAACACCCCGGCCGCGAAGCCGATGCCTCCGAGCCCCGCCCACACGCCGAGCGCCTTGTTGCGCTCGGCGCCGTGGAAGGTCGTGGTGACGGTCGACAGCGCCGCCGGAGACAGCAGAGCCGCCCCGATGCCCTGTGCGATGCGTCCGCCGATCAGCAGCACCTCGTTCTGGGCGAGTCCGGTGCCCAGCGAGGCGAGGGTGAAGACCGTCAGGCCGATCAGCATCATCCGGCGGGCTCCGAACAGGTCGGCGAGTCGCCCGCCGAGCAGCATCGACCCGCCGAAGAACAGGGTGTAGGCGGTGATCACCCAGGTCAGCGCGGTGCGGTCCAGCCGCAGATCGACGCCTATCTCGGGCAGAGCGACGTTCACCACGGTCACATCGAGGATCAGCATGAACTGGGCCACTCCGATCAGCGCGAGCGCCGCCCAGCGGCGCGGATGCGGCGGGGCCTGGGGCTTCGGCGGACTGTGCGGCGCATGCGAGGGATGAGACATCGGGCACTCCGTTTCCGGCATCGAGGGGTGGGCGGCGACGCCGGTGACCCCGCCGACATAAGTCGTACATGTATGTACGACTTTCAAGATACCGGGTACGGGTAACAAGTCAAACAGGGGTGTTCGACTACCTTCTATGCTTCGGACATGGCGCACACCACAGACCACGGGGATCGGAAGGCCGGGACGCGTAAGAGGGCCGATGCCGAGCGCAACATCGCGGCGATCGTCACCGCCGCCACCGAGTCCTTCGCCCGTGACCCGGACGCCAGCATGGCCGACATCGCCAGGGCCGCCGGTCTGGGGCGGGTCACCCTGTACGCGCACTTCCCATCGAGGGAACAGCTGCTGAGGACCGTGCTCGCGGAGACGATCGCCGAGAGCATCGGCGTCATCGAGGCCGCCTCACCCGATGAAGGGCCGCCCGCCGAGGCGCTGGCCCGGGTGATCCGGTCCTGCTGGCCGCTGCTCAGCCGGTTCGGCAGCCTGCATGCCGCCGCGCGGCGCACCCTGCCCGCCGACGAAGTGCGCCGCCGCCACGACCAGCCGATGACCCATGTCGGACGACTCATCGCCCGCGGCCGGGTGGAAGGGGCCTTCCGCACCGACCTGCCGGTCGAGTGGCTGGTCACCACCGTCTACACACTTCTGCACGCGGCCGCCGACGAGGCGGCGGCCGGGCGGCTGGACACAGACGCCGTCGGTGAGATCCTCGAAAAGACCCTGCTGGCCGCGTTCAAGCCCCAGTAACAGGACGTTTCAAAATGAAGGCGGCGTGTCGGCTGACAGCCTGTCTGGGCGGAGTCAGCCCGGCACCCTCCCCCGACCTTGTTCCAGACGCTCCATGGAACCGCGTGCCCCCTTTTGCCGCCACCCCGTCCGCCGCGTCGCCATCGTCATCCGGGCCAACAGCCTGTCGATGACCGCACGGCCTGCGATGGAGGGGTCCGGGGTGATGTTCGAATCGGACCGGAGCCGCCGGTGGGCGCGCAGGGCCATGCCGCTCACCGAGTACGCGCCCCCGTCACCGCTGTCGGCGGTGACGGCGTCCGTGGTGCCGCACGCACATGCCGTGCACACTCAACCCTCCTTTTTATACCCCTAGTGGGTATATTTGTCGCCCAGGAAGTCAACCTACCCCCTAGGGTGTGTCAGCTCTCAAGGAGCGGATGCCGGCCGGGCCTTGGTGGAGGCCGGCGGAGGCCGGCGCCCTTCAGAGCCGATGGATCTCGAGTGTGTACGTGCGCACCGCGCATGCCCGATGGCCGCGGGGTGGCACGTCGGGGGCCTTTCAGCGAGGTTCCGGGAGGTGTGCCGTGGCCAGCCGGCCGCGGCCGGCGGCGGCGCGGGCGGGATCGAACGCGGGTGGAACCGGGCGTTTGCAGGCGGCCGCGGCCTCGGCGATGTCCGTCACGGCGGGCTGCCAGCCGCGGCGGGTGAGCCAGGCATCGAGGTTCTCGGTGGGGCCGCCGCGCCACAGGTCGACGAGCTCGGCGGAGATGTCCGCGCGGGCGCTGCGGAGCAGCTCGGAGTCCTTCATGTGATCCAGGGCGAGCATGCTCGCCGGGGCGGAGAGGGTGGTGATCCGGTCGAGGAGCAGGTCGGCGGCTTCGGGCGGAAGCGCGTACAGGATGCCCTCGGCCAGCCAGCCAGCCAGCCAGCCAGCCGGCCGGCCGCCCCGGGTCGAAGCCGGACGCCGTCAGCGCGCGCGGCCAGTCTTGGCGCAGGTCGGTGGCGACCTCGACGCGGTGGCACGCGGCGGTCGCGCCGCGGCCGTCGAGTACGGCAGCCTTGAATGCGAGCACGTCGGCGAAGTCCAGCTCGAAGACCTTGGTGCCGGGCGGCCAGGCGAGTCTGAACGCGCGGGCATCCATGCCGCACGCCAGCAGGACCACCTGCTCGCATCCTCGTTCGGCGGCTTCCAGTAGCGCGCGATCGAGGAACCGGGTGCGGACGGCGACCTGCTCGGCCATGACCTGCAGGAAACGTGCGGTCGCCGGAGAGGCCCCGGTGGCCCAAGGGCTGAACGCCGGATCGACGGCCTGGAGGAAGTGCCGTGCGCAGGGGTCATCGAACAGCCTGTCCGGTCGGCTGCTCTCCTGGGCTCGCAGGAGAGCCACACCCAAGGCGGTCGCGCCGATTCCGGCCAGGCTTTCAGGGACGGTCGGTTCTTGCGTCACGGGGTTGTCCGGCTCCTCATCTCGGCAGGCGGTGTCACGGACGGGCGCCCAGGGCGCGGAAGTAGTCGCTCACGGGTGCGAAGTCGACGCTGTCGCCGCGGAAGCCCACGTACTTGTCCGGGCGGATCAGGTACAGGCTGGGGCGGCGCACGCCGTAGCGGTTGTGCGCCTCGCTGCGCAGGTCGGCGAAGACTCCGTCCATGGGCTCGTACGGCAGGTGGCCGCGGGTGATGACATGGACCTCGCCGTGCCCGGCCATCGCCTCGTGTGCGGAGACATGCCAGGCGGCCAGGGTGGCGGAGTCCGTCGTGTCCGCCGCGAACAGGACGAGGCGATGGCCCGGCGCCCGGAGGATGCGACGGAGCGCCACCGGCCCCTCACGGTTCTCAACGTAGACGTCCCGCACCAGCTCGCCGGCTTCCGGTCCGGTACGGGCGACGTCATTCCATGCCCTGGCCTGCGACTCGTGCCAGCGTTCGAAGACGAGGTCACTGTCGCGATAGTGGACGAGGTGTTCGCCGAAGGCGTTCGACAGCCGCTGCTGCACGGGATTGAGCCGGCCGAACAGGCGCAGCGCGTGCCGCCTGGCTCTGCGGGCGACCAGTGTGCTGCCGGTGGCGGCCTTCGTGGTGGTCGAGGTCGCGTCGACCACGGCCTTGACCACGGGCCGGCGTTCGGCCTCGTGGCTGTCCAGGAGGGACTCCTCGGCGCGCCCGGTGACGACGAGTGCGAGTTTCCAGCCCAGGTTGTAGGCGTCCTGCATGCCGGTGTTCATGCCCTGGCCGC
Organism: Streptosporangium sp. NPDC048047; assembly: GCF_040653115.1. Classification (NCBI taxonomy): domain Bacteria; kingdom Bacillati; phylum Actinomycetota; class Actinomycetes; order Streptosporangiales; family Streptosporangiaceae; genus Streptosporangium; species Streptosporangium sp. NPDC048047. The sequence continues at coordinate 141,212 of NZ_JBEZNH010000008.1, forward strand.
CCACCGGGCTGTGGCTGTGCGCGGCGTCGCCGGCCAGGAGGATCCGGCCCTGGCGAAGCCGGTCGGCCGGGCTCTCGCGGGCCACGAACGACGAACTCCACTGCAGATCGCGTGCGCGGGAGTCCAGGGGTGTGCGTTCGGCGACGTAGGCGGCGAAGTCGTCCAGCCCCGGGGTCTGCGGCGGCCGGTCGTCGGGCGTGCTGGCCAGGATGCGCCAGTAGCCCCCGACCATGGGAAAGACCGCCACGAGGCCGGACTTGCCGGAGTAGACATGGGAGCGGTCCCGCGTGAGCGGCCAGTCCACGGCGACGTCGCCCAGGATGAACCCCCGCTTCAGGTCGGCTCTCTCCCGGGTGATGCCCGCCGTCTCGCGCACGGCGCTGTGGGCGCCGTCGGCGCCGATCAGCCACCCGGTTTCGCACTGTTCGCCGCGACCGTCCTCGTGGCCGAGTTCCACGCTGACGCCATGCTCACCGGCTTGCTGTCCGACCAGGCGGGTGCCCCATTCGATGGTGACTCCGAGTTCCTCGGCGCGCTCGCGCAGCAGCGCGACCGTCTGCCACTGCGGGATGCACAGGTCCAGCGGGAACGGGGAGTCCACGGCCGTCACGTCCATCTCGGCCAGGGCCGTCGTGCCCTGGCAGAAGGTCAGCGTGTGCAGCGGGACGCCTCGCTCCCACGCCGTGGCACCCGTGCTGCTGGCGGTGGTCACCGGAACAACCGTGGCCTTGTTGCTCGCGGCCTCCTGAGCGAAGAGCGCGGTGACGGCACCGCTTCATCGCCTGAGCCGTATGGAACCACCCGCCACCGAATCCGCCGGCGGCGAGTCCGGGGAGCGACCAGACAGAACTCGCCGCCCTCGCCGAGAGGTGGAGGAATTATGCCTTTTCGAGCCGGCTGGTGAGCGGAAGCAGCACCAGCGGGATCACGACGGCCGCCGTGAGTGCGACCAGCAACGGCACGCGTTCGCCGGGCGTGAGGTGGTGCAGCAGCCGGAGATGGATCACCAGGTGCGGCGCGGCGAACACCAGGTACACGGCGAGCGCCGTACGGGTCATGCTCCGCCGTACGATGAAAACGCTCACGCCCAGCACCACCGACGTGGCCAGGCTCATCGCGCCGTAGTCCATCATCAGATGCGCGTTGTACGGCATGCGCATCCCCACCCACGGAATCTCGAAGAACGAGCGGGGCGACGACAGCGCCCAGCCTCCCACGGCGAACTGCGCCACGGCGAGGAAGGCCAGGCCGGCACGGAGCCAGGTGCGGGCACTCATGCGGCGAGGAACTGCTCGAAGGTGATCCGTCCGTCAGCATGCTCAGGGGTCAGATGGCCCCCTTCGCGGTAGCCGCGGATGCCGGCCCCGGGCATCGGCACCGACACCACCGGCCGGCGACTGGAGCGCGAGCGGGCATAGGCGCGGGCCAGATCGGTGGCGGGGCGCACCTCGGGCCCGCCCATGTCCGGCACCCGGCCTGCCGGCGGCGCGCCGACCAGCGTGACCAGGCGGTCGGCCACCTCGCCGGCGTCGACGGGCTGGAAGCTGACCCCGCCGGGCATCACGATCATCGGCAGCCACCGCTGGCTCGTGCACATCCAGACGATGAGCTCGTGGAACTGGGTCGTACGCTGGATCGTCCACGGCAGGGCGGAGCGTTCCACGAGCCGCTCGCATGCCAGCTTCGCCCGGTAGTAGGCCATGTCCACCCGGCCGACGCCGACGATGGACACGTACATCAGATGCGGGCGTCCGGCTCGCGCCGCCGCCCGGATGAGGTTGCGCGTGCCGGCGATGTCCGCACGGCCGTTACCGGTCGCGCAGTGGACGATCACACCGACGCCGCCGACCGCTCCCTCCAGGCCCTCGCCGGTGACCAGGTCACCGCGCCACATCCGCTCGTCCGACGACGGTCTGCGGCTCAGCACGCGGACGGCATGACCGGCCGACAGAAGCCGTGGCACGAGCGCGCGGCCCAGCCGGCCGGTACCGCCCGTCACCAGGATCGGGTTCGTCATGAGTGGCAATCCTCCATGGGGAGCGCGATGCCGGTGGTCCGGCCTCGCGCGGCTGTCAGGTCACCGCCTCACGCCGGGTCCCGGCGTTCGCGGTCACCCGTTAGGAACCGGATGGACCTCCGGAATGTGACAACCGCAGCTTGTCGGGGTTGGCGATGATGCGAATCCCGCTGATCCGGCCGTTCGACGTCTCCGGCACCAGTACGCCGACCAGTTCCCCGCCGGCCCGGGCCAGCAGCCCCGGCACGCCGTTCACCTCCGTGGCCGACAACCGCACCCCCTCACCGGCGATGCTCAACGTCCCCACCAAGTAGCGCGCCACCTTGGAGACACCGGAGATGGGCCGCCGGGCGGCGCTGACTCTGCCGCCACCGTCCACCCACACGGTCACGTCCTCGGCCAGCACCTTCTCCAACCCCGGCAGGTCTCCTTGTTCCGCTGCTTTCAGGAAGCTCTCCACCAGGTCGCGGCGGCGGGTCTGGTCCAGGCGGCGATCGGAGCGGCCACGCGCCTCGGTCAGGCGCCGGCGAGCTCGGGCGTACAGCTGCCGGGAGTTCGCCTCGGACGAGTCGATGACCCCGGCCACCTCCCGATGGCTGTAGCCGAAGGCTTCGCGCAGGACGAACACCGCGCGCTCCACCGGGTTGAGCCTTTCCAGCAGCACCAGGAAGGCCAGTGAGACGGACTCCCGCTGCTCGGCGCTGTCCAGCGGGCCCAAAGCGCCGCTCGCGGTCAGCACCGGTTCCGGCAGCCAGAAACCGACATAACTTTCTCGGCGTGCACGAGCGGACGTCAACCGGTTCACACACAGGTTGGTGGCGACCTTGGCCAGCCACGCCCACGGCGACGCGACGGCACTCGCCTGATGCCAACGCAGGAAGGTCTCCTGGACGACGTCCTCGGCCTCCTCAGCCGAACCCAGCATCCGATAGGCCAACCCGAACAGCTTCGAACGATGCCGCTCGAACTCCTCAACCGCATCAACTGTCACGCGCACCAGACTCTCAGCCCCCTTACGGGCCCGGTCGCCTGGAGGCCATGAGGAACAACGATCAACCGGCGGTCACGGCGCGCGGATGATGCGGGCTGCCTTGCCGTTTCCCCGGTGGGCGCGGACGGCACGTCTCCTCCGCCCCGACCGGCACGGCGTGTCCGCACCGGCCATGACCGCGTTCCAGAGGCGGGCCGGGTCCTTCACGGCGTCGCACCCCTCGTGAACCGAGGTCAGAATGTGGCGATCGGGTTGACCGGGCTGCCGGACGTGCCGGCGAAGCGGACCGGCGCGACCGCCAGGTGGAAGTCCCACTGACCGAGCTCGGCGGCCATCGCCGCGCACGCCTCCAGGTCACAGTTGTCGAGCAGCCACAGACCCATCGCGACGAGTCCCACGGCGTGAACCGGCATCAACACGTCGTCGTACCCCGACGGCTGAACCTCCTGGGGAGTGTCGGCGCCGATCAGCGCGACCCCCCGTTCATGCAGCCACGGCAGGCAGGACGCGTGCCAGCCGGCCTGCGTGAAACCGCCGGACTCACCGGCCTCGTGCCGGGCACGGCCACGGCCGGTCCGCAGGAGTACCGCATCACCGGATCGCACCCGCACACCCTGGCGGCGCTCGGCCTCCTCCAGATCCTCGGGGAACACGCCCTGCCCCGGCTCCAGCCACGGCACGTCGCGGACCCTCGCGATGTCCAGCAGGACACCACGCGTGATGATCCCGTTCGCCGCCGCCGTGACGGCTCCCCACGCCGATCCCGTCGCGGCGTCGACCAGCGAGTGCGACCGGCCGTTGTACATCGTGCCGTCCCAGAAGATGTGGCACGGCGAGTCGACGTGGGTGAGGGTGTTGCCGTGGAACGTGATGCCGAGTCGCTCGGACGAGAAACCCCAGCGCCGGTCGTTGCGGAATCCGGGCAGCGGCATGTTCTCGGCACCCGGCATGTCGGCGGCGCACGGGCACGTCGTCGTCGACCGCTCCATCTCCTCCGGTACGGCGACCTCCCACGCGCACGACACGCTCCTGCCGTGGCGTACGGCCCGCGCCGCCTCCAGCCGGACGTCGTCGGTGATGTGGTTCAGCGTGCCGAACTCGTCGTCCTCGCCCCACCGTCCCCAGTTCGACAGCGTGCCGAAGTATCCGAGCACGTCTTCCTGTGTGGGCATCGGCCGCCCCGCCGATCCTGGCATCGGGCTCCTCCCGTCTTGTGGTCCGAGCCGCCGAAGGCGGAGTGTCCCGCCCTCTCCCCCGACGCGCCGAGGCCCGTTGAGCCGGCATGGTACTAGATCAGCGGACCGATCGTCCGCCACGGAGGTGGTGTGTGAGGTCGGCGGCATAGCCGGGCACGGCCGGGCACGGCCGTCAGCACGCCGGTCAGCTTCATCGCCGCGCCGACGGGCTGCACGGGCGCCTGACTACAGCTGATCCCCGTGACGCACACCGAGATCGAGATCACCGCGGATCCGGTGACGTGCCCGCCGAAGCCGCCATCCGTCCGGCCATGCCTGAATGACAGCCCCGAGCTCCTGAAGCCACAGCGAGCCGCGGAGCGGAACGAGACCAGGAGAACGGGCGCGTGGCCATACCGTCAGGGCTCGTCGCGCCGGCGCGCGAGGTGGACGATGATGTCGGCGGTGATCTCCACCGTCTCCGGTAGAACCTTGATGATCCGGCTGAACACCTGTTCGCGCTCCGCGTCCGGTAGGACGAGATAAGCCGAGACGGTCGAGAGATGACCGATGTAGTCGTGAGCGGTCAACGTCAGGCGGCGTTCGATCACAGCCTGCCGGGCATCGGCGAACCACTCGGACCGTCGAAGCTCCGTACCCGGCCACTGCATCTCCGCCTCCGGCGGCGTCCCGTCCGGAGAGGGAACGCCATCATCTGCCAGGAACGGTGATCGTGCCGCGCGGACCGCCTGCCGCACAGCGGGGTCGGCCAATTCGATCGGGCCCCCGAACGAGGCGAACACGCCACCCGGCTCGACCAGCGAAGCCACCCGCGACCATCGGCCCTCCGGGTTCGTCCAGTGCAACGCGGCGGCCGCGTAGACCAAGCCGTACCTCTGGCCCGGCCGAAGGTCCTCGAACGCGGCCTGTACGGTCCTGACGTCCGCCGGCACGTGTCTGCGCAGCTCGGTGAGCATGGCCCCATCGGGATCGGTCGCGGTCACCGCGATCCCTCGTCCGGCGAACAGGCGGGTGGCCTTGCCCGTCCCGGCGCCGATCTCCAGGACGGCCCTGACCGGCCGGGCGGCGTACGTCGTCACCAGGTCGAAGAGCTCCACGGGATATCCCGGCCGGAACCGTTCATAGGCTTCCGCCACCACACCGAAGCTCAGCGCGCGATCAGACATACCGAACATCCAACCGCTACTTTGCGGCTCGCCGTGACTTCAGGGCCTCTGGACCGCCATCGAGCGGATGATCCCCGGTACCGACACGGCCGGCACCCGGGCCTGCCCGGCGGCCGAAGACGCGGCCGGATCCACGGGGCCTATTCCGCGTCCGCCGCCAGTGCCTCGTACAGCCCTTCCAGGACGGTGTGGTCGTCCTCGGTGCCGGTGTGCGGAGCGGCGAACCAGCGCGCGTACCCGGTGATCTCGGGCAGCCAGTGCGCGGCGACCTCACGCGTGATCGCCTCGTCGCTGACGAAGGAAGGGCGGGACAACACAGGTCACGATTCTAGGAAGGACACGGACCCGCATCCATGGGTTTTCGCCGCGCGGCCGACCTGACGCCCACCGCCGCGGCGATGAACAGGGGGTCCGCAACGCTCCGATCCGACAGGCCGGTTCTCCCCGCTCAGCGACACCCGCGCACGGCGGGTTCGCCCTTCCCTGCCTTCACAGCCAGGCGGCGGGTTCTGTCGTATGTGCAGCGATGACCGACCTCGACAAGAAGCACACCGTCGAGTACTGGGTGCAGGACTACAAGTGACCCGCCTCCGCGCATTTCACGGGACAGCCGCCGGCCGCCGGGCGTGACGACGGCGGCCGGCGCGGCTGTGACACGACCATGACACGGCGCTGACGGGGCGGGGACACGGCCGGTCGACGGTGGACGGAGTCGACCGGCGCCCGCTCTCCGGCGGTGGGTCCGGCCGGCTCCGTGTCACCGAGAAAGGCTGATCGATCGTGACCGAACGCGTACGCGTGGCCGTGCTGGCGGGTGGGCCGTCCGCCGAGCACGAGGTGTCGCTGCAGTCGGCGCAGGCCGTGCTCGACGCGCTGCCGAGGGAGCTGTACGAGCCCGTCGCCGTCATCATCGACCGGCAGGGCAGATGGCCGGTGGAACTGCGACGCGGTCTGGCGGACGTGGTCTTCCCCGCGCTGCACGGGCCGTTCGGCGAGGACGGCGTCGTCCAGGGACACCTGGAGACGCTGGGCATCCCGTACGTGGGCTGCGGCGTCCTGGCGTCGGCCGTGGCCATGAACAAGGTCGCGATGCGCCGGGCGTTCCTGGCTGAGGGCATTCCGGTCACCCCGTACGTGTGGTTCACCGACCATGAATGGCGCGCCGCCACCGACCACCGGGGGCTGGTGAAGCCGCTCGACTGGCCGATGTACGTCAAACCGGCCGGTCTGGGCTCCTCCATCGGTGTCTCACGGGTCACCTCCGTGGACGAGCTGCGCGCGGGCGTGGACCTGGCCCTGACCTACGACCGGGAGGTCGTCGTCGAGCAGGGCGTGACCGCGCGCGAGATCATCTGCGGCGTGCTCGGCGGCCATGACGCGCCGGAGGCCTCTGTGCCCGGCGAGCTCATCGCGCCCGGCGACTGGCTCGACTACGAGGCCAAGTACCTCAGTTCGGCCGAGATCGCCGTCATCCCCGCCGCTCTGCCGGAACGGGTGGCCGAGGAGGTGCGTGAGCTGTCCCTGCGCGCCTTCCGGGCGATCGGCGGCTACGGCCTGGCCCGTGCCGACTTCCTCTACGAGGAGGACACGGGGCGGCTGTACGCACTGGAGATCAACACCATGCCCGGTTTCACCTCCCGTTCCGTCTACGCCAGGGCCTGGGCCGCCGGCGGCGTCCCGTACCCGGACCTGCTGCGCCGCCTCATCGACCTCGCGTTCGCCAGGAGCACCGCCGGAAGCACCGCCAGGAGCACCGCCGGAAGCACCGCCAGGAGTGCCGCCGGCAGCACCACGGGGAGCGGCTCGTGATCCCCATGACGCTGAACGAGATCGCGCGGGTCGTCGGCGCGACGATGCACGACGTACGCGACCCGGAGACGCCGGTGACCGCGCCCTCGGCGGTCGACTCCCGCGAGGTGGCGCCCGGCGGCCTGTTCGCCGCGACGGTCGGCGTCCGCGCCGACGGCCACGACCACGCGGCCGGCGCCGTCGCGGGCGGCGCCGTCGCCGTACTGGCCTCCAGGCCCGTCGGCGTGCCCGCCCTCGTGGTCGAGGACGTCCAGTACGCTCTGGGCCTGCTGGCCAGGCACCTGCTCGGACGCATCAGCCCGACCGTGATCGGCCTGACGGGCTCCGTGGGCAAGACCACCACCAAGGACCTGCTGGCCCAGGTGCTCGAACGGCACGCCGCGACGGTCGCCACCGACAGGTCGTTCAACAACGAGCTCGGCCTGCCGCTCACCGTGCTGCGCGCCGACGCCGCCACCCGGTACCTCGTGCTGGAGATGGGTGCGGGCCGGAAGGGCGATCTGCGGTATCTGACCGGGATCGCACCGCCCCGGGTCGGGCTGGTGCTCAACGTCGGCACCGCGCACGTGGAGCGGATGGGAGGCCGGATCACCGACGTGGCCGAGGCCAAGGGCGAGCTGGTCGAGGCGCTTCCGGCGGACGGGTTCGCCCTGCTCAACGCCGACGACCCGTACGTCCTGGGCATGGCGGGCCGCACCAGGGCGCAGATCCTGCTGTACGGCAGGTCGCCGGAGGCGCGGGTGCGGGCCGAGGACGTGCGGATGCGCGACCGGGCGCGGACGGCGTTCGAGCTGGTGACGCCCTCCGGCCGCGCCCCGGTCGAGCTGGACCTCATGGGCGGGCACCAGGTGGGCAACGCCCTGGCCGCGGCCGCCGCCGCCACCGCACTCGGCCTGGACGCCGCCGGGATCGCCGACGGGCTGAGCGCCGCGCGGCGGCGATCGGCGGGCCGGCTGGAGATCGTGGAACGGCCGGACGGCGTCACCGTCGTCGACGACGCCTACAACGCCAACCCCGAGTCCATGCGGGCCGGGCTGCGGGCGGTGAAGGCCCTGGCCGGCGCCCGCCGTACCGTCGCCGTGCTCGGTGCGATGGGGCAGCAGGCGGACGCCTCCCGCGCCCGGCACGCGGAGATCGGCCGGCTCGTCGCCGACCTCCGCTTCGACGTGCTGATCGCGGTGGGAGCCGGGGATCCGCTCGCGATGGCCGAGGCGGCGGAGGCGGCGGACCGGGGCGTGGCCGTCCACGCCGCCGAGGACGTGACCGAGGCCCTCAGGCTGGCCACCGCGCTTCTCGAACCGGGAGACGTGGTGTTCGTCAAGGCCTCCAGCGAGGTCGGGCTCGGTGCCTGCGCCCGCGCACTGGCCGGCGCCTGACCGCCGGTGCGTCCCCAAGGACCGAGCGGGTCCGGAAAGTCCCTGCCGACGCACCGCCCCGGCCGGTGGCGGCACCGTCACCACGACCGGCACCGATCGGCGTGCCGGCGCAGACCAGCGAAACGGAGTTCCATGCGCGCCATCGGTCTCATCGGCGGATTGAGCTGGGAATCAACGGTGATCTACTACCAGGTCATCAACCGGCGGGTACGCGAGCGGCTCGGCGGCAGCCATTCCGCCAACAGCATCATCTGGTCGGTCGACTACACGACCGTCGAGGACCTCGTCTTCGCCGGCCGCTGGGACGAGGTGAGCGCCCTGCTGACCGACGCCGGCCGGAAACTGGAGGATCTCGGCGCCGAGGTCCTGCTCGTCTGCAGCAACACCTTCAGCCGGGTGAGCGACGACGTGGCGCGGGCCGCGGGCGTGCCCGTGCTGCACATCGCCGACGCCGTGGGCGCGGAGGTCCGGGCCAGGGGGATGCGCAGGGTCGGTCTGCTGGGCACCCGCTTCACCATGGAGCAGCCCTTCTACCGGGACCGGCTGGCCGCCCACGGCTTCGACGTGGTCGTCCCGCGGCGTGAGCAGCGGGAGCTGGTCCATCGCGTGATCTTCGACGAGCTGGTGCGCGGGGTGCTCCGGGAGTCGTCCAGGGACGCGTACGCCCAGGTCGTCGCCGATCTCGCAGCCGACGGAGCCGAAGGCGTCATCCTCGGCTGCACGGAGATCGAGCTCCTGATCACCGAGAAGGACGCGGCCGTGCCGCTGCTGCCGAGCGCCCGGCTGCACGCGGAGGCGGCGGCCGGCTTCGCGCTGGCCCGCTGACGCGCCCTCGCCGCGGTCGCCGCCGCCTGCCGTACGTTCCGCCCGGTCTCTCCGGCGCCACGGCGATCAGCCCGGAGCGGAGGACGGGTCGCCGCCGTCACTCCGGGCAGTCGCGGGGGCCGGCGCCGCGCCCGGCGCCGACGACGGTGACCTGGGCGGGGCCTTCCGGCATCGTGGCGGCGACCGTGCACACGATCTGCGCGACGGCCAGTGCGGACAGCTCACCGGCCGGGACGGACGGGTTCACCGCCACGCGGCCGGCCGGCCCGACGGCCACCGAGAAGGGGACGGCTCCGGGCGGGACGGCGGTGGTGAACCCGTGCGTCCGTTCCGTCGGGGTGGGCCCGACGGCCAGCAACGCGAGCGTGTCCGCCTGGGGCAGCCGGAGACCGGTCCGCGTCACCGCGCGGAGCCGGCCGTTCTTCACCAGGTAGAGGGTGATCTTCATGGCCTGCGCGATGGTCGGCGCGACGGGCCCGCTCGGTGGGTCGCCGGCGGGGATGGCGTCGCTGGGCTGCACACCGCAGCCGGTCACGGCGGCCAGCGACACGAGGCCCGCGGCGAGCGCGCGGCGGGCGGGTCCGGTTCTCACTCGGGGCCTCCGTCCGGTTCGTGTGCCCGGCGCGGCAGGTGCAGCGTGAAGACGGCGCCGCCGTCCGGGGCGTTGGCGACGGTGAGGTCGCCTCGGTGCAGGCGCGCGTTCTCCCGCGCGATGGCCAGGCCCAGGCCGCTGCCCTCGGACCTGGCCCGTGCCGCGCTGGCCTTGTAGAACCGGTCGAACACGTGCGGCAGCACCGCCTCGTCCAGCCCCGGCCCGTGGTCGCGGACCTCCAGGGAGATCCGGTGCGGGTCGGCGCGGAGCCGTATCGACACCGGCGGCTCACCGTGCCGCAGGGCGTTGCCGACGAGGTTGGCGAGGACGACGTCCACCCGGCGCGGGTCCAGCCGCGCCGTCACCCCGGTGGGAAGGTCGGTGCTCACCCGCTGCGACCAGCCCCGGACGCGCAGGGTCGCGCGCACCAGCTCGGCCATGTCGACCTCGTTCAGCGCGAGGGCCGCGACGCCGGAGTCGAACCTGCTGATCTCGATGAGGTCGTTCACCAGAACGGTGAGGTTGAGCGTCTCCTGGCTGACGAGCCTGGCGGCCCGGCCGGCGGGCTCGGGCAGCCGGGCCGCCTCCTCGTCCAGGACGTCGGCGACCGCGGTGAGCGCGGCCAGCGGGGTGCGCAGCTCGTGGGACACGTCGGCCACGAACCGGCGGGCCTCGGCCTCCATCTCGCGCAGCTGCCTGACGTGCCGTTCCAGCTCCGCGGCGGTGTCGTTGAACGTGCGCGCCACCTCCGCCAGCTCGTCGGAGCCGCGGACCGCGATCCTGGTCCGCAGCTCGCCCTCGCCCAGCAGACGCGCCGCCCGGCCGAGCTCGCGCACCGGGCGCAGCACGCCACGGGTGGCCAGCGACGCCAGGAGGACCGCGAACGCCAGGGCCGCCCCGCCGATGAGCCAGGCGCGTGTGGCGAGCTCGTCGATGCTCTGCTGTTCGGGAAGCAGGCTGCGCGCGACGTACACCTCGATGCCGGACATCCGCGCCGCCCCGTCCCGCTCGGTGATCAGCAACGGCGTGCCGATGATCAGGAAGGGGGTGCCCCGCCACACCACGCGTTGCCAGGCGGTGTCGCCGCCGGCCACCACCCGCCGCAGTCCTCTGGGGATCACCCCGGGGTCCAGGACCGGCGGGCTCAGGCTCGGACGCCCCCGTCCCGGAGGCTGGGGCGGGCCCGGCGGCAACGGCGAGTGCGTCCCGCGGTAGACGGCGACCGCGCGCATGCCCTGGTCGGGGTCGGCCGCGGCCTCGGCGATCTCACCGAGCTCCTCCGGGCCCGGCACCGCGCTCCGCAACGGGTAGAGCGCCTGCAGGCGGCCGGTCATCGCCTTCACCGCGGCGTCCTGGGTCCGCTCCAGGATGGCGATGCGGGCCTGGACGTAGCCGCCGCCGGCCACCGCCGTCGCGGTGACCACGCACAGCAGCGCGAAGGCGGACAGCAGCCGGGTGCGCAGCCCCAGGCTCGGCCGAGGCGTCACCGGCGGCTCACACCGGCCCGAACCCACGCACCGTCTGCACGTAGACGGGCGCCGCCGAGTCGTCCTCGATCTTCGCGCGAAGCCGCTGCACGCACGCGTCCACCAGACGCGAGTCGCCGAAGTAGTCGTGCTCCCACACCGACTCCAGCAGCTGCTGGCGGCTGTGCACCCGGCCCGGCGTGCCGGACAGTTCGAGCAGCAGGCGCAGCTCGGTCGGGGCGAGGCCCACCGGCACGCCACGGCGGGAGACCGTCAGCGCGGCCCGGTCGATGGTCAGGTCCCCGTGCCGCTCCAGCTCGGCCTGGTCCCGGCCGATCCGCCGGAGCACCGCGCGGATGCGCGCCTCCAGCACCCTGGGCTGCACCGGCTTGACCACGTAGTCGTCGGCGCCCGCCTCCAGCCCGGCCACCACGTCCATGTCGTCGCCGCGCGCGGTCAGCATGATGATCGGTGTCTCACCGATGGCCCGGATGCGGCGGCAGACCTCGAACCCGTCCATGCCGGGCAGCATCAGATCGAGCACGACGACGTCGGGAAGGTCCGCGCGCAGCCGCTCCATCCCCTGCTCGCCGGACTCCACCGCGCGCACCCGGTGCCCGTGCCGGCCCAGGGCCAGCTCGAGGCCCTCCCGCACGGCCGGATCGTCCTCGATCAGCAACACCCGCGACACGCCGCCGAGCACCACAGCACGCTCCGTAACTCGCCCCCGGTCAACTCCGTCCACTGTCGGCCGGCCGTGTCCCCGCCTCGTCCGCGCCGTGTCATGGTCGTGTCACGGTCGCGCCGGCGGTGGCCGCCGTCGATGAACCATGACATACGGCGGACGACGCGCGCACATCAGGCGCCAATCGTAGTTCGGCATGAGCGAACCACGCATCCTCCCCCGGTCACGGGACCGGCTGTTCTCCGTGCTGCTGCCGGCGGCGGCCGTGTCCGCCGTCCTCGCCGCCACGGGCTGTACGGTCCACGGCGGCGCGCGAGGCCGGCCGTCGCCGTCGTCGAGCTCCAGGCCGGCGCCGGCCACCGCGGCCCGGCCGCCGGCCCTGCCCCGCCCGCCCGCGCTGCCCTGGCCGTCGACGGGGCAGGCGGCGGTCGAGTTCACCGGGCGGGCGAACGGTCTCAGGGTGCACGGCGAGCAGAGGCCCGTGCCGATCGCGAGCCTCACCAAGGTGATGACCGCCCTGGTGATCCTCCGCGACCATCCGCTCGGCGTGGACGCCGCGGGGCCGTCCATCGAGGTCGACCGGCAGGCGGCGATCGAGGCGGGGAACCGGGACGAGTCGACGGTGCCGATCACCGCGGGCCAGGTCCTCACCGAGCGGCGGCTTCTCGAGCTGATGCTGATCCCCTCGGGGAACAACGCCGCGCGTCTGCTGGCCCGCTGGGACGCGGGCTCGGAGCGGGCCTTCGTCCGCAGGATGAACGCGGTCGCCGCCGAGCTGGGCATGAGGGACACCGTCTACACCGGGGCGAGCGGATACGAGTCCACCACGGTCAGCACGGCGGTGGACCAGCTCAGGCTGGCCAGGCAGGCCATGAGGAACCCGGTGCTGCGCGACATCGTCGCCACCGTCAGGACGATCGTCCCGGGCGTCGCGGGCGAGATCGTCAACAGCAACAGGCTGCTCGGGCTGCGCGGGGTGGTCGGCATGAAGACCGGCACCAGCACGGCGGCGGGCGGAGCGCTGCTGTGGGCCGTCCGTCCCGCCTCCGGGGACCGCGACCGGCTGATCCTCGGGGTGGTCCTGCGCCAGGGCGGACCCGGGGACACGCTGGCGGAGAGGAAGGAGGCGGCGTTCGCCGCGAGCAGGAGGCTGATCGCGGCGGCCCGGCGGCACGTGGATTCCGGAGCACCGGCTTCGTGAACGCCCCGGCCGTTCCCGTCGCACCGCGGGTCCCGGCCCCGCGCCCGCACGGCCACGGCCGGCGGAGTCGATCCGGGAACGAGGGCCTTTCAGGCTTCGTGGGGTGGGTTCGGTGAGGGTCGTTCTCCCTGCGGGAGGGCCTCCCAGGTGGCGGTGACGTCGCGGGCGACATCACGCAGGAGGTCGATGAGCATGCCCGCGAGCGGGGTGAGGCCGGTGTCGGTTCTGGTCACGGCGTAGATCCGGCGGTAGGGCCTGGGGTGGGCCAGTTCGCGATGGGTGGTGCCCGGCGTACGGGTCAGGGCCAGGCGTGAGACCAGGGCCACCGCGATGCCCGTGCCGACGAGGGCCTGGGCGACGTCGTAGGACTCGGTCTCGAACCGCACGGCGGGGGTGAAGCCGGCCTCGCGGGCGGCGTCGTGGAACTGTTCGCGGGCGGCATGCCCGGCCAGGATGGAGACCCACGATTCGTCGCGCAGTCGTTCCAGGTGGAGTTCGGTGCCGGCGGGTTGCCCGGTGGCCAGTGGGTGGTCATCGGGGAGGACCACGACCATCGGGTCCGACAGAGCGGATGGGCCCGCAGGTGCGGGGGCGGCGCGAGCGGCGCGCCCCAGGACGCGACGACGGCGAGGTCCAGGCGCCCCGCGCTGATCTCGTCCGCTCCACGTCCGGACACCACGTCCACGACCGAGACGTCGGCGTCCGGGTGGCGGTGCCGCAGGGCCGTCAGGGCGGGTGGCAGCAGGTGCAGGGCGGCGGCCTGGAACGCCCCGATCCGCAGGCGGAGCGAGAGGTGGCCGAGCAGCGCGGCCATCTGCGCCTCGGCGCTGTCCGACGCCTCCTGCACGGTCCGGCCGTGGGAGGCGAGCAGCGCGCCGGCCGCGGTGAGCCTCGCTCCGCGAGGACCGCGGATGACCAGGGGAACCTGCCAGTCGCGCTCGGCCTTGACCACCTGCTGGGTGACCGCCGCGGGCGTGAGGCGGAGCGCGTGGGCAGCCGCCGTCAGGGAGCCGTGCCGCTCGATCAACGCGAGAAGCCGCAGCTGTCCCGGATCCACCACCATTCACCGATCTTAACGCTGCACCCTTCTCTTTTAACTTCTCTTACGGGCGCGAGACAGGAAGCCTGGGGGTGCATCCACCGGCCGCCATCCCTGGAAGGGGCTCTTTTCCCATGCCCACACATGTGCCCGTCTTCGTTCTCACCACCTTGCTGCTGGCGATGCTGCCGGGCGCGAGCCAGGCCCTGATGATCCGGCAGGTCCTGGAAGGCGGGCGACGCACGGTCCGGGGCACGCTCGCGGGCAACGCCACCGGCTTCCTGCTGTGGTCCACGGCCGCCGCGGCCGGGCTGTCCGCCGTCCTGCTGGCCAGTCCCACCGCGTACGCGGCGCTGCGGATCGCGGGCGGCGTCGTGCTGATGATCCTCGGGGTGAAGACGATCCGGACCGCGCTCACCGCCGTCTCCGCCCGCCCGCCCCGCGAGGACGGGCGCCGTACCGGCTTCGCGGGCGGATATCTCACCGGCCTGATCACCAACCTCGGCAATCCCAAGGCGGGTGTGTTCGCCGTCTCGGTGCTGCCCCAGTTCGTGACCGCGGAAGGCCCGGTGTTCCTGTCGACCGTCGCCCTGGGAGCCCTGTGGGCGCTCGTCAGCGCCTCCTGGTACACGTTGCTCACCTGGACCGTCGGCCGGGGGCGGGCCCTGGTGTCGCGGCCGGCCGTCCTGCGGGGGCTCAGCGTGACCACCGGCGTCGTCCTGCTGGGGCTGGGCGTCGCGGTGATGGCAGGCGTCTGAAGGCCGTACGGCCTTGCGTTCCCGATCGTCTCACTGCTGTTTTGGGCCTTGTAGGAGCAGCGGGGCGGAGTTAGCATCCGCCTAATTGTTAGTAAACTTTACTAAAAGTAAGGGTTTCTACATGCGCCGATGCGTCTCCGTTCTACTGGCCGCCGTCCTGGCGATCGCTTTCGCGGCCCTCGCCGCACCCGCCGGCGCCGCCGCCCGCCTCACCGCCGCCTTCACCCTGACCGGGACCCAGGGCAAGTTCGTGGTGAGCAACCCCGGATCGGCCGCGGTCACCGGCTGGACGATCACCTTCGACCTGCCCGCCGGGGTCACCGCCGGCGGCGCCCAGAACGCCACCGTCTCCCAGACGGGGACGCGGGTCAGGCTGACCCCCGCCTACTACATCAACACGGTGCGCGCCGGCGGCGACACCGAGCCCTACAGCCCCACGTTCACACTCAGCGCCGCGGCCCGGCCCACGAGCTGCACGATCAACGGCGCGAACTGCGACGGCAGCGGTGATCCGCCTCCTCCTGACGCGCCCGTCACCGCGACCTACTCGGCCGGCGGGACGCAGGGCAGGTTCGTGGTCGCCAACAACACCGACGCCGCGCTCAACGGCTGGACGATCACCTTCGACCTGCCCGCCGGGGTCACCGCGGGCAACGCCCAGAACGGCTCACTCAGCCAGAGCGGACGTCAGGTCACGCTGAGCCCGGCCCACTACAACACGTCGGTGGCCGCGCACGGGTCCACCGAGCCCTACAGCCCCGCGTTCACGCTCAGCGCGTCCGCCGAACCGGCGAACTGCCGGATCAACGACGTGAGGTGCGACGGCTCGGCCGACACCCCGCCCGCCGCGCCGGGCAACCTGCGCTCACCGGTCAAGACCACCAGGACCGTGTCACTGGAGTGGGACGCCGCTACCCCGGGCAGCCTGCCCATCGTCGGCTACCAGGTCTACAACGGCGCCGCCCTCGCCACGACCGTCACCGGGACGGCGGCGACCCTCACCGGTCTGACCCCGAACACCGAGTACACCTTCACCGTCAAGACCAAGGACCGCAAGGGGACCCTCTCCCCCGCCGGTGCCGCGCTGAAGGTGACGACCAACAACGCAGGCGACGACACCCGGCCGCCCACCGCGCCCACCGGCCTGCGCAGCACCGGCAAGAACTCGTCGAGCGTCTCCCTCGCGTGGAACGCCTCCACCGACGACAAGGGCATCGCCGGATACGAGGTCTACACCGGGACGACCCTGGCCGCGACGGTGACCGGCACCTCGGCCACCGTGACCGGGCTGTCGCCGTCCACCGAGTACACCTTCACCGTCAGGGCCCGTGACCTGTACGACAACGTCTCGGCCGCCAGTGACGCGCTGAAGGTGAGCACCGACGACATCGTCGGCAGCGGCTACGCCAGAGTCGGCTACTTCGTGCAGTGGGGCATCTACGGCCGCCAGTACTTCGTGCGCAACCTCGACACGACCGGCGTCGCGGGGAGGCTGACCCACCTCAACTACGCCTTCGGCAACATCGACCCGGTGAACCTGACCTGCCTGCACGGCGTCACCAAGGGCACCACGGCCGACCCCCAGGATCCGAAGCAGGGTGACGGCGCCGGTGACGCGGACGCCGACTACGGCAGGCCGATGAGCGCGGCCCAGTCGGTGGACGGCGTGGCCGACACCGGCTGGGAGAAGCTGCGCGGCAACTACAACCAACTGCGCAAGCTCAAGGCGAAGTACCCGAACCTCAAGGTGCTGATCTCGCTCGGCGGCTGGACCTACTCCAAGTACTTCTCCGACGTGGCCGCCACCGACGCCTCCCGCAAGAAGTTCGTGAGCTCCTGCATCGACATGTACATCAAGGGGAACCTGCCGGTCTACAACGCCGCGGGCGGTCCGGGAAGCGCCGCCGGGATCTTCGACGGCATCGACCTGGACTGGGAGTGGCCGGGCGCGGAGGGCCACGCCGGCAACCACATCGGCGCCGACGACAAGGCGAACAACACGCTGCTGATCGCCGAGTTCCGCAGGCAGCTCGACGCCCTGACCCAGGAGACCGGCAAGCGTTACCAGCTGACCGCGTTCACCCCGGCCGACCCGGCGAAGGTGGCCGCCGGCTGGGACCTGCCCGAGGTCGCCAAGTCCCTGGACATCTTCAACGTGCAGGGCTACGACTTCCACGGCGCGGGGAGCGACAACTCCTGGGAGCCCAACCGCACCGGCCACCAGGGCAACCTGTACGCCGACACCGACGACCCCTACCCGTTCCACTTCAGCGTCGAGAACGCGGTCGACGTCTACCTCAAGGCCGGGGTGAACCCCCGCAAGATCACCGTCGGCCTCGCCTACTACGGGCGCGGCTGGCAGGGCGTCGCCGACGGCGGGAAATCCGGCGAGTGGCAGCCGGCCACCGGCGCCGCTCCCGGGCAGTTCCAGGAGGAGGCGGGCACCCGGGGCTACGCCAACCTGCTGGCGGGTGTGCCGGGGTGCACCGTCAAGCACGACGAGCAGGCGGTCGCGACCTACTGCCACACCGGCAACGGCGGGCAGTGGTGGACCTTCGACGACGCGTGGTCGATCGGGAAGAAGACCGCCTGGCTGCGGAGCAAGGGCCTGCTCGGCGTGATGATCTGGGAGATGTCCGGCGACCCCGGGGTCCTGACCGCCGCGGTGGACGCGGGCCTGAGGTGAACCGGAGACGGGAACCCGTGAGGCCCGGCGGCGGAGAAAGGAGCGGCCGGAAGAAGCCGTGACACGCACGTGAGATGAACCGCGGACGACCGTCGGGCCGGGCCTCCCCCGCTGTGCCACCGGGGCGGCCCGGCCGCGACCCGATTCTTATACCGGTATAGTATGGCCGGTATAGCTATTGGTTACGTGAGAAGGACGCCGCATGATCGAGATCCTGAGCCCCACCCTGCTGGCCCGCGCGAAGGACACGGGCGCCCTGGTCGCCGACATCCTGCAGACGCTGAAGAGCCGCAGCGCGGTGGGCACGAACCTCATGGACATCGACCGGTGGACCAAGGACATGATCGTCGAGGCGGGGGCGCTGTCCTGTTACGTCGACTACGCGCCGTCCTTCGGGCGCGGCCCGTTCGGCCACCACATCTGCACGGCCGTCAACGACGCCGTGCTCCACGGACGGCCGTACGACTACACGCTCGCCGACGGCGATCTGCTGAGCCTCGACCTCGCCGTCTCCAAGGGCGGAGTCGCCGCGGACGCCGCCATCAGCTTCATCGTGGGCGACACGCGGCCCCCGGAGAGCGTCGCGATGATCAGCGCGACCGAACGCGCGCTGGCCGCGGGGATCGCCGCCGCCGGGCCCGGGGCCCGCATCGGCGACATCTCCCACGCCATCGGCACCGTCCTCCGCGAGGCGGGATACCCGATCAACACCGAGTTCGGAGGCCACGGCATCGGATCGACGATGCACCAGGACCCGCACGTCCCGAACACCGGACGGCCCGGCCGCGGATACACGCTGCGTCCCGGGCTGCTGCTCGCGCTGGAGCCGTGGGTCATGGCCGACACCGCCGAACTCGTCACCGACGCCGACGGGTGGACGCTCCGGAGCGCGACGGGCTGCCGGACGGCCCACAGCGAGCACACGATCGCCATCACCGACGACGGAGCCGAGATCCTCACCCTGCCGGCGCAGACCCGGCGGAACCGTCACGCGGGAGAGGACGCCGCATGAACCCGCGACCGTCGTCACCCGGAGCGGGGCGGACCGATGGGTCATCCGTACGGATCGGCGTCCTCGTACCGCTGACCCGGCCCGGCTGGGTCGAGGCGGGCCGGCATCTGCTCGCCGGACTGGAACTGGCCGTCCGCGAGGTCAACGACGCCGGCGGGATCGCCGGAAGGCCCCTCGATCTGGTGATCCGGGACACCGCGGCCGATCCGCGGAGGGCCGCGGAGGCCGTGGACGAACTGGCCCGCCTGGGCGTGGCCGCCCTGGCGGGCGAGTACCACAGCGTCGTCGCCCGCGCCGCCGCGGCCAGGGCCGACGCCCTCGGCCTGCCGTTCCTCTGCTCGTCGGCGGTCCTCGACGCGCTCACCGAGCAGCCGACGGAACTGGTCGCGCGCCTCGCCCCGGCACAGTCGCGCGGCTGGCGGGTCTACGCGGACTTCCTCCTCGGCGCGGGCCACCGCCGGATCGCCGTGGCGACCCAGCCGAGCGTCTACTGGGCCTCCGGGACCCGCATCCTGCGGGACCACCTCGCTCCCCACGGCGGCGCCGTCGCCGAACTCGACGTGAGCGCACTCACCCCCGCGGAGGTGTGCGACCGACTCGCCGCCGACGGCGCGACGGCCCTCCTCCTGCTGGCGGGCCACCCGGAGCCGGCGGTGCCGATCGTCAGGGCCGTCCGCCGTGACCGGCGCCTCGCCGAGGTCATGATCGGCGCTCCGGCCGGGCAGCCGGAGTTCGCCGGATGGGCGACGTCGCTGGGCGGCGACGGCGCCGCGATCCCGTTCCTGCGCTACCTGCCCGAGCGCCTCGGGCCGCTCGGCGCACGGGTCGAGGCGGCCCTGCGTGAACGGCTGGCCGAAGCGCCCTCCTTCGTCGCCTTCGAGGGGTACGACACGGTCGCCGTCCTCGCCGACGTGCTGCGGTCCCACGGCGCGGACCGGGCGCGCATCGCCGGAGCCTGGCCGCGCGTCGAGGTCGAAGGCACCCGCGGGCCGATCCGGTTCTCCCGCGTGCCGGGCATCGGCGTCCGGCAGTGGGCCTGGGCGCCGATCCAGGTCGCCGACCGGGACCCGGCGAGACCTGATCGCTTCCGGGTCCTTCACACCGGCTGAGAGGCCCCCGGCGCCCGGATCGGTGTCACCAGACGCAAAGTGGAGCGTCCGCGCTGTTCAGAGGGCCCGGACGGCGGGTGGCCTCTCCCCACCCGGCGTCACCCGGGCCCGCTGATCAGCAGTACACCCACATGGCGTCGTATTTGTTCGCGGGGACGGATCCACTGCTGTTCGCGGGAAGAATCGAATCCCAGACGAAGCTGGACGTGGTGTGGGTGTCGCCAGACCCCTTGTAGTTACCGAACTGGATCCTGTTGCCGCTCGTCTGGTATCTATCGGTCTTGTCGTTGAAGCCCTCATCTCCCATGTTGTGGAACCCGCACCAAAGGGCGTTCCAGACCTTGTCCGGGGATGGGCCCGTGTCGATGGCGCACGCACGGCCGCTCTCGCAGTAGGTCCGGACCACCCCGTCCGCGGACGCGGGCTGGGGGGCGAAGATCATCGCTACCGCGCCCGCGGCCAGAGCCGCGGCCAGAACGTTCCTGGTCCTCCGTATCGGCTTGCGGTGGGTTGAGACGGCGATGGGCATGACGGTCTCCTTAACAAGGGAACGGGTGGAGTGCCGGACGGTTCAGGGAAGTCGGCAGGCGTGTTCAAGCACGGGAGTGCAGAACGCGAGCATCGCGCCGTCCGGGTGTCTGTGACAGCCGGGACTGACCGATCTCTCCGTGATCTGCAGATAAATCGTTCATGAGCCGGATGACTGCCATCACCCTTTCTGGACCGTTGAGAGATGATTAGGCCCGGCAGGGGGTCGACAGTGCGGCCGTCCTTCGTGAGACGGACGAGGCGACGACCTCCCATCGGCCCGTGGCGGAAATGCTCCCCCAGCCGAATCCCGGCCGCAATGCCTTTTGGTCCTGCGCAAAAAGGGGCGAACGGGGGCCGGATTCCCGGTGGCCGGGCTGCGGGAGCAGCCTGAAGGGTTCCGGCGGCACTCACGAAGTTTCGGCCGGATATGGCTGTGACCTGTGGTGATGCCGCGGCGTGGGCCTCATGGCGCTGCCGGGCGGACGGGCGGGGCCATCGGGGCGAGGCCGAGGCCGGCCAGTACGGCCGCGCCGCGGGCCGCGTGGTCACCGCCGGCGAGCACCAGGGTCCGTGCGGACTGGTAGCGGCAGCCGGCGGCGTCGAACGCGTCCACCGTGGCGAGCACCCGCTCCCGGTCGTCGTCGAACAGCGCCCCGGCCCGCTCGACGATGGCACCGGCGACCGGATTGCCGGCCACGATGGTCCGGGCCTCGGCCAGGCGGTCGCACGCGCCGGGACTCCCGGCGAGCACGGCGGCCTCGGCACGCAGCGCGACATACCAGTGGTGCCAGATCCAGGTGACCCACTTCCACACCTGCTCAGGCTCGGGGGTCATCCGCCGCAGAGCCTCCGACGCCCGTCCGCGGTGCAGGAGGACCATCGAGTCGAAGACCGCACCGTAGCCGAAGGTGTGCTCCGGTGTCGCGCCGAGCCGATCCAGGACCTCTCGCCATTCGCGCCGGGCTGCGTGGTCGTCGCGGAGATCGTGGATCATCGCGACAGCGGCCGCCGCCGGGCGGAGAAGCGACCGGGACGGGCTGCCCGCCCGCTGCCACGCGTCGAGGAACCGGACGCCGCCGGTGAGCACCTCGTCGACGTCGCCCGCCAGAGCGTCGACCATCAGCAGCCGGCATGTGGCGCGGTGACCGGCCTCCGCCAGCGACGGATGGCCGGCCAGCCGGCGTGCCCATCGGCGGGCGTCCCGCACGTCCCCCGCGCCGAGGGCGGCCTCGGCGGCTATGCCGAGCGCGTCGATCAGTTCGTGGGTTCCGGCCGGTGAGATCGGCGTGGACGACAGGATCGTGATCCGGCGCCGGGCCGTGGCCGCGGTGGCGAACGTGTCACCGGCCCAGCTCTGAGCGCCGGTGAGCGCGTCGAGCGCGGCCGACTCCGCGAGCGGGTCACCGGTCCGGCGGGCGAGCTCGACCGCCCGCTCGGCGTACGCCGTCGTCTCCGGTACGGCGTTGCCGGGCGGCCCCTGGGCGGCGCCGAACGCGTCGGCGAGCACCGCGGCCTCGGCCAGGGCGACCGCGGCCTGTGCGACCGGGTCGTCGCCAGCCCGCTCCCGCGCCTCGGCGACCAGCTCGAGCGCCTCCTCCCCGGACGGGAGGCGCACGAACATGGTCGAGAACCGGAACGCGACGGTGGCGGCGGTCGCCAGGTCGGCGGCGGCGCCGACCGAGTCGCCGGACCTGCGGGCGGCGTCCGCGGCCGCGAGATGGAGGCGGTACATGTCATCGCCGGCCGTCCGGCAGCCGGCCACGGCCGCGGCCTGCCGGAGCATCGACGCGGTGACGGCGGGGTCGGTCGCGAGCTCGGCCGCCTGCTCGAAGTGCCGCTGCGACTCCCCGACCAGGTTGCGGGTGAAGGACAGTTCCGCCAGGTGCCGGGCGAGTTCGCAGGCGTCCGCGCGCCGCTCCGGCCGGTCGGCCGCCCACACCAGGGCCGCACGGAGGTCGTCCGCCACCAGGTCGAACCGGGCCCGCCAGTCCGGTCCTGCCACTGCCAGGCCGGCGGCCCGCTCCAGGCACCAGCGAAGGTGCCGGGACCGGGCGTCGGCCAGCTCACCGGCCTCGGCGAGCCGCTCCGTGCCGTACTGGCGGATGGTCTCCAGCGCCCGGTACTCCGTACCGCCCGGGGTGGCCGTCACCACCAGCAGGCTCTGTTCGGCGAGCCGGGCCAGGACGTCGGCGACCATGCCCTCCTCCGCCCCGGTCACCTCCGCCGCCGCGGCGGCGGTGAACGACGCCGCGAACACCGACACCCGGCGCAGCAGCGCCCGGTCGGCCGGCTCCAGCAGGGCATGGCTCCAGTCCAGCGCCGCCCGTACCGAACGGTGCCGCTCGTCGGCGCGGGAACCGCCGGTGAGCATCCGCAGCGGATGGGACAGCGCGGCGGTGATGCCGTCCAGCCCGAGCGTGGGATACCGGGCGGCGGCCAGCTCGATCGCCAGTGCCATCCCGTCGAGCCGCTCGCAGATGGAGGCGATCCTGTCGCGCAGCAGGAGATCCGGAGGCCGGCCGACCGCCGCCGCCCGCTCCATGAACAACGCGACCGCGTCCGACCCGCCGTCGGCGGCCAGCGACAGCGGCGGGACCGGATACACCCGTTCGAACGGCACCATCAGCCGGGCCCGGCTGGTCGCCAGCACCGTCACCCGGGGGCACGCCGCCAGCAGCCGCCCGAGGAACAGCGCCACCCCGTCCACCACGTGCTCGCAGTTGTCCAGCACCAGCAGCGCCTGACGGTCGGCCAGCGCGCCCACCACGGACGCGGTCATGTCGCGGCCGGGCTGCTCACCGAGGCCGAGCGCTCCGGCGACCGCGGCGGCGATCATCCCCGGGTCGGTGACCGGGACCAGGTCGACGAACCACACCCCGTCGGCGTACTCGCCGGCCGCCTCCGCGGCCACCGCCAGCGCGAGCCGGGTCTTGCCCACTCCACCGGGGCCGGTCGCGGTCACCTGACGGTGCGTCTTGATCATCCCGGTCAGCTCGGCCCGCTCGCTCCCCCGGCCGACGAACGAGGTCAGCGAGGCCGGCAGAACCGGCGCCGGGTGGGACGGGCCGGCGCCGGACGACTCGGGTACGCGCCGGGCGAGCGCCCGCCGGTCCGGAGCCTCCAGTTTGCGCAGCAGCGAGGAGACATGACTTTCCACGGTGCGCACTGAGATGTACAGCCGTGCCCCGATCTCGGCGTTGCTGAGATGGGCCCCGACCAGTTCCAGCACCTCGGCCTCCCGAGGTGAGATGTCCGTTCCTGTAACCACCGTCATAGTTTGCCGCACCCCCGTCAGGGGGCCGGCGGGGAACCGGACCGCCCGCCCGCCCGGTGCGACCCGGCGCCTCCGGGGAGGCGGCGGGTCACACCGGCGGGCACGGTACGGATCTCCGCCGCGGAACCTCCGGAAACGGGCCTCCACGGGCCCGGCGGCTCCGGTGACTCCCACGGCCCCGGCGGCTCTGGTGGTCCCGGCGGTTCCGGTCAGGCGCCGACGTAGGCCGCGAGGTGCTCGCCGGTGAGGGTGGAGCGGGCGGCGACGAGGTCGGCGGGCGTGCCCTCGAAGACGATCCGGCCGCCGTCGTGGCCGGCGCCGGGACCGAGGTCGATGATCCAGTCGGCGTGCGCCATGACCGCCTGGTGGTGCTCGATGACGATGACCGACTTGCCGGAGTCGACGAGCCGGTCCAGCAGGCCGAGCAGCTGCTCGACGTCGGCGAGGTGCAGGCCGGTGGTCGGCTCGTCGAGGACGTACACGCCGCCCTTCTCGGCCATGTGGGTGGCCAGCTTGAGCCGCTGCCGCTCGCCGCCGGACAGGGTGGTGAGCGGCTGGCCGAGGCTGAGGTAGCCGAGCCCGACGTCGGCGAGCCGGGCGAGGATGGCGTGCGCGGCCGGCGTGCGCGCCTCGCCGGCGCGGAAGAACTCCTCGGCCTCGGTCACCGGCATCGCGAGCACCTCGCTGATGTCACGGCCGCCGAAGCGGTACTCCAGCACCGACGCCTGGAACCGCTTGCCCCCGCACTCCTCGCAGACGGTGGCGACGCCGGCCATCATCGCCAGGTCGGTGTAGATGACGCCGGCGCCGTTGCAGTTGGGGCAGGCGCCCTCGGAGTTGGCGCTGAACAACGCCGGCTTCACACCGTTGGCCTTCGCGAACGCCTTGCGGATCGGGTCGAGCAGCCCGGTGTAGGTCGCCGGGTTGCTCCGCCGCGACCCGCGGATCGCGCCCTGGTCGACCGACACGACGCCCGCGCCGGCCGGGATCGACCCGTGCACGAGCGAGCTCTTGCCGGAGCCGGCGACGCCCGTGACGACGACGAGCACCCCGAGCGGGACGTCGACGTCGACGTCGCGCAGGTTGTGCGCCGTCGCGCCGCGGATCTCCAGCCTCCCGGACGGCGTCCGCACCGTCTCCTTGAGGGCGGCCCGGTCGTCGAAGTGGCGGCCGGTGAGGGTGCCGCCGGTCCGCAGCCCCTCGACGGTGCCCTCGAAGCAGACGGCGCCGCCCGCCGTACCGGCGCCGGGGCCGAGGTCGACGACGTGGTCGGCGATCGCGATCGTCTCCGGCTTGTGCTCCACGACGAGCACCGTGTTGCCCTTGTCGCGCAGCCGCAGCAGCAGGTCGTTCATCCGCTGGATGTCGTGGGGGTGCAGGCCCGTGGTGGGCTCGTCGAAGACGTAGGTGACGTCGGTGAGGGAGGAGCCGAGGTGGCGGATCATCTTGGTGCGCTGCGCCTCACCGCCCGACAGGGTGCCCGACGGACGGTCGAGCGAGAGGTAGCCCAGCCCGATCTCCACGAACGAGTCGAGGGTCTGCTGCAACGTGGCCAGCAGCGGCGCCACCGACGGCGCGTCGAGGCCGCGGACCCATCCGGCCAGGTCGCTGATCTGCATCGCGCAGGCGTCGGCGATGTTGACGCCCTTGATCCGTGAGGAGCGGGCGGCCTCGTTGAGCCGGCTGCCGCCGCACTCGGGGCAGGCGGTGAAGGTGACCGCCCGCTCCACGAACGCCCGGATGTGCGGCTGCAGCGCCTCCTTGTCCTTGGACAGGAACGACTTGCGGATACGCGGGATCAGACCCTCGTAGGTCAGGTTGATGCCCTCGACCTTGATCTTGGTCGGTTCCCGGTGGAGCAGGTCGTGGAGCTCGGTCTCGGTGAACTCGCGGATCGGCTTGTCGGGGTCGAAGAAGCCGCAGCCGGCGAAGATGCGGCCGTACCAGCCGTCCATGCTGTAGCCGGGGATCGTGAGCGCGCCCTCGTTGAGCGACTTGCCGTCGTCGTAGAGCTGGGTCAGGTCGATGTCGTTGATCCTGCCCATGCCCTCGCAGCGGGGGCAGGCGCCGGCGGGCTCGTTGAAGCTGTAGTGGAACGACGGCCCGGCGCTCGGCTCGCCGAGCCGGCTGAAGAGGATCCGCAGCATCGCGTTGGCGTCGGTGGCGGTGCCGACGGTGGAGCGGGAGTTGGCGCCCATCCGCTCCTGGTCGACGATGATCGCCGTGGTCAGCCCCTCCAGCACGTCGACCTCCGGCCGCGCCAGCGTCGGCATGAAGCCCTGCACGAAGGCGCTGTAGGTCTCGTTGATCAGCCGCTGGGACTCCGCGGCGATCGTGCCGAACACCAGCGAGCTCTTGCCCGAGCCGGAGACGCCGGTGAACACCGTCAGCCTGCGCTTGGGGATCTCGACGCTGACGTCCTTGAGGTTGTTCTCCCGTGCGCCCTGGACGCGGATCAGGTCGTGGCTGTCGGCGAGGTGCGACGAGGGCGACTGTGGGTTCGTCCTCGGGGCCATGCGGTGTCTCCGTTCGTTGCGGGGGATGGTCGGGCCCGCCTTCGGCCTGCGCCGGCGTCGCCCTGGATGATCCAACCAGGTGCGGGCGACATTTCCGGTCTCCCGGTGGCGCGCGGCTTCCCGGCCGGGCGTTCAGCGCGTCTCGTTGATGCGGACCAGGTTGCCCGCGGGGTCGCGGAAGGCGCAGTCGCGGACACCGTACGGCTGCTCGGCCGGCTCCTGGACGACCTCGGTGTCACCGGCCCGGAGCCGCTCGAAGACGCCGTCGAGGTCCTCGGTGGACAGGACGATGGTGGCGTAGGTGCCCTTGGCCATCATCTCGGCGATGACGCGGCGCTCGTCCGCGGTGACGCCGGGGTCGGCGGCCGGCGGGTACAGGACGATGGACGTGCCGGGCCGCCCGGGGGGAGCGACCGTGATCCAGCGCATCCCGCCGTAGCCGACGTCGTCGCGGACCTCGAAGCCGAGGACGTCGCGGTAGAAGGCCAGGGAGGCGTCCGGATCGTCGTGCGGCAGGAAGACCGTGTGGATGGCGATGTCCATGCCGGTCACCCTATCCGCGGCTCCACGACCGGCACTTCTCGATTCCTGACCGGTCTGGTCACCTGTTTGGCCACGCACGACGGCATCCCCGCGGTCGCGTCCGCCGCGTGGCGGCGGTAGGCGCCGGGCGAGATGCCGACCAGTTCGGTGAAGCGGGTGCTGAAGGTGCCGAGCGAGGAGCAGCCGACCGCGAAGCAGACCTCGGTGACGCTGAGGTCGCCGCGGCGCAGCAGCGTCATGGCGCGCTCGATGCGCCGCGTCATCAGGTAGCTGTACGGGGACTCGCCGTAGGCGAGCTTGAACTCGCGGCTGAGGTGCCCGGCCGACATGCTCGCGCCGCGGGCGAGCGCCTCGACGTCCAGCGGCTGCGCGTACTCCCGGTCGATCCGGTCGCGGACGCGCCGCAGCCGCGCGAGGTCGCGCAGTCGCTGCGCCGCTGAGGATCTGCCGGTCACACCGGAAATCGTACGGCCCGCCGCCGACAGTACGGCGGGAGCCGCCGCGGGGGCAGGGAAGGACACGCGCGTACCGTCCGGCCTGCATCGATATCGGCTCCCCTATCGATGCGCGGGCGAGATCGATATTGGACATCCCAAGATCGGCTCTGGTCTGCTGGACGGCACCGACGTCCGGCCCCGATGGTCCCGTACGACCGCGGGGAGAGTGAGAGCAGGTGCCACCGAATGTCCTTCGAGCCTCCTTCCGGCCTGTCCCGCCGCGCCGTACTGGCCGCCACGGCCATCGTGCCGCTGGCGGGTCAGGAGGCCCGGGCGTCCGCCGCCGCACCGGACAGCGCGCGGTCCCACTACGACCGCGCGGCCAGGCTGGCGGGTGACGACCCGATCCTGCGGAACATCGTCAAAGCGCTCTCCCCGGGCGCCGTGCCGCCCTCCCCGGACCCCGTCGAACCGCTCAGGATCTTCGACGACGTGGCGGTGGTGACGACCGGCTTCGTCTCGGTCACGGCGATCCTGACGTCCGAAGGCGTGATCCTGATCGACGCGCTCGGGTCGCCGGAGGAGGCCGAGAAGGTCCTCGTCCCGGGGCTGCGCGCGGTGGGCGTGAACCCGGCGGAGATCCGGTACGTGGTGGCCGCCCACGGCCACGACGACCATTTCGGCGGCGCCCGCCACCTCGCCGAACGGTACGGGGCCAAGGTCATGATGAACCGGGCCGACTGGAACCTCGCCGCCTCCTCCTCCCCCGCCCCCGGGAGCTACCTGGACATCTCCGACGGACAGCGGCTGACCCTCGGCGGCACGACGGTGGTGTTCCACCGCACCCCCGGGCACACCCCCGGGACCGTCTCGGCGATCTTCCCCGTGCGGTGGAGGGGGAGGCGGCACACCGCGATGCTGTGGGGCGGGACCAACCCTCCCGCCGGCACGGCGGGAAAGCGTGACCTGCTGTCCTCGGTGCGGAAGTTCGCCTCCTGCATGAGGCGGGCGGGAGTGGACGTCGAGCTGAACAACCACGGGGCCTGCGACCAAGGTCTGGTGCGCATGGAGCGGCTCCGCGCCGGGTCCGCGGACCCGGAGAACCCGTTCGTCATCGGCCCTTCCAGGGCGCAGCGGTTCATGGACGTGATGGAGGAGATGCTCCGCGGCCGCATCGCCACCGACCGGGCGACCGGGCACGCCTGAGCCGCGCGGCGGGCGGGACCGCCCGGCCGTACCGCCCGGCCGTGAGTCGCGGGAACCCGCCGGCGACCACGGCCGGGCGCGGGACCTGCCGCACCCGGCCGGGCCGCCCGCCGTGCGGTGGTCAGCCTCCGTACGCCCTGACCTCCAGCAGGCCGACGGAGGAGGACCCGGAGCCGGTGAGCAGCACCCGCAGCCGGGTGGTGCTCACGCCGGTGAAGGCGACGGTGTTGTAGGCGTTCCTCGCCAGGGTGTACGCGCCGGCACCCGGTACGTCGGCGTAGGCACCGCCGTTCCAGTACTGCAGCTTCCACGACGCGGGCATGTCCACGCCCTGGTCGTCGTCGAAGAAGTACACCTCGGCCCGGTTCAGGGTCCGCGCCGACGGCCAGGTCAGATCGACCCACTGCTGGCCGGTCTGCGGCCAGCAGCCCCAGCGGGGGTTGACGGTGTCGTTGGACGACGCCGGTTCGATCCCGTCGTTCACGGCGGCGACGCTCTCCCACGCCGAGGTGTACGACGCCGCCGGCGTCGCCGACCGCGCCAGGTTGGCCGGGGGCTGCGGGCCGCCCCGGTTGTGGACCTTGATCTCGGTGAGGCCGGTCCTGGCGCCGGGGGCGTTGGT
Organism: Streptosporangium sp. NPDC048047; assembly: GCF_040653115.1. Lineage (NCBI taxonomy): Bacteria > Bacillati > Actinomycetota > Actinomycetes > Streptosporangiales > Streptosporangiaceae > Streptosporangium > Streptosporangium sp. NPDC048047. The sequence goes on from NZ_JBEZNH010000008.1 coordinate 170,269, forward strand.
GGCCAGCATCCGCAGCCGCCGGGCGCTGACCGCCGGGAACCGTACCAGGTTGTAGTTGGCCCGCGGCGCCGCGGTGCTCTTGGCCTGGCCGGGCACGCTCACCCATGAGGTGCCGTCGTGGTATTGGACGTCGTAGGCGGACGGGGCCCGGTAGGTGGCACCGGCCGGGCGGCTGTCCTTGAAGTAGAGGCGCACCTCGTCGACCGTGCGGGCGGCGCCGAAGTTCACCTCGTACCAGTCCTGGCTGTTCGCGGAGCCTCCGGCGCCCCAGAACGGCTCGTTGACGGTGTATCCGTCGATCGCGCCCGAGACGCCGCTGCCGGATCCGGGTACTTGAGGTCGTCGATGTACATGGGCTGGGTCAGCGCGATGGCGTTGTCGTAGCTCACCGCGCCCTCGACCGCCGTCGGGAACTGGAAGGTCTGCCCGGGGATGTCGGCGTCGAGGTTGTTGAAGCGCATCAGCCACCAGCGGTATTGAACTCCTCTCCGGCCTGAAGGCCGGAGACCCTCCCGTCGCGTTATGGTCAGGCGACGCGCGGGGGTTGACGCTTCACAGACCGGGTGAACCCGAGGTCTCCACGCCCTGACACCGCAGTCCCTGCGGCGTTGCGGATGTTGATCGCGGCGTTGACATCGGCATGGCCGACCCAGCCGCACGCGGTGCTGGCGCAGGCGTACCTGATCCCGGTGCGGGCCGCCGGGTCGCGGTGCCCGCACCGGTGGCAGGTCTGCGACGTGCCCCGCGCGGCCACCTTCACGATTCGGCCGCCGCGATCACGGGACTTGTACTCCAGGAAGACGACCGTACGGCCCCACGCCTCCCCGGCGATGGCACGGTTCAGCCCGGCCTTCTGCGCGACGTTGCGGCCGGGGTCATCGACCGTGCCCTTGGCGGAGCGGACCATGTTCACGATCTCCAGGTCCTCCACCGCGATCACGCCGAAGGCGCGAGCGAGTTGGGTGGTGGTCTGGTGCTGCCAGTCCACGGCTCGGCGTTTGGCTGTCGCGCGGAGCCGGGCGATCTGGTCATAGGTGCGATTCAGCCGGTCTGAGGTCGGCTGCCCGGGGCCGCGGGTGCGTCGCTGGCGGGCGGACTTCTTCTCCAGGCGGCGCAGGCGTTCCTTCTCACCAGTGGTGAGCCAAGGCCCGTGCTCGCGCATGGTGCCGTCCGACAGAGCCAGGGCGACGGTGATGCCCTGGTCGATCCCCACCGCCGGACCGGGATGAGGAGCCGGGACGGGAACGTGGTGTTCGGTCCGGAACACGATGTGCCAGCCGTCGGCTTCCTTGACCAGGCGCGCTCCGGTGATCCGCCCGGCCGGGCCACCCCGGGTGACGCCGGGCAGGTCCCTGATCCATCGGAACCGCACCCGGCCGACCTTGGGCAGGCTGACCGCGCCCCAGCGCCGGTTGACCCGCGCGATCTGCAGATCGCGGGCCTGTGGCACATCGACGGCCGGACGGGAGCGGTAGCGGGCCTTGAACACCGGGCGGCCAGCGGGATGGTCGGGGTTGAAGAAGTTCGCCCACGCCTGCCGATATGTCTTCAGCACCGCCTGCGCCGCCTGGGCGGGCAATCGCCCCAGCCAGTCGATCTCACGGCGGGCCTGCCGGATCGCCGCATCGCAGTCCTTCAACATGGCGAAGCGGCCCTGGCGGAAGGTGAAGTACTCATGCAGCAGGTTCCACAACGCGCGGGCAGCATGCGCCTGATCATCCAGCACGGCCGTCTGGTCCGTGCTCAGGTCAAGACGCGCCACGTGCGCCCTGGCCCGCTTCACCGTCTCCACGCCCGGATCGTATCGTTCGGCTCACCTCACCGAGATGGAAACCGAATCTCAAAGTGCGCAACGAACGTCATGTCGTCTCCCACCGCGGCACGCATTTGGTGTTCATCGCCAGATGTCGGCGCCGAGGCGCTCACTGGCCCGATGCTGGTTCCGCTGCGAGCAAATATGGGCGAGGCCTGCACCGACTTGCGGGGCCGAGCTGCGGGAACTCAACAGTCGGTAGATGTTCTTCTTGACCGCCGGCTCGGGCACGTCGATGTAGGGGACGTTCCGTGCCCACCACAGGTTGTAGGCCCGCACGTGGGTGGCGAACGCGGTCGCGGCGGAGTAGCCCGCGTAGGCGTCGTGCTCGGTCCGCGACTCGGGGATCTCGTCGGTGACGAAACCCATCACGATCTTGGTGGTGGCACTTCCCCCGGCGGGGACCGTGACCGACCTGGTGAGCGCGCCGGCGGAGGCGGTGAAGCCGTCGCCGGCGAGGCGGGGGCGGATCGTGGTCAGGTCGTTGTACGCGTTGACCTGCCCGGTCAGCTCGCTCCCGCTGCCGGAGGCGGCGTAGGGCGAGGTGACGCGCAGTTGCAGCGTGGTGGAGGCGGTGCCGCCGTTGGCGATCTCCAGGTTGGTGACGGCGACGTTGTTCTCGGTGATGAACTTGGTCTGGGTCACCGTGACCGAGCCGGAGGTGTGCACGCTCCTCCAGTGGCTGGGCGTCTGGCGGCGGGAGCTCACCCGCTCGGTGAAGGCGCCCGGGGTGATCGCCACCGAGTAGGCGTTCCGGTCGCTGATGCTCTCCCAGTAGGCGACGTGCCCGCCGAAGCCGAGCACGGCGGGGTCGTGCGTCTTCATGAACAGGGCCCGGCCCCGGCTCATCAGCCAGGGGCCCGCCGGGTCGTCGCCGGATCGGGCGAGCAGCCGGTCCATCCAGAAGTCGGTGCCGGAGCTCTCGGCGTCGTAGATGGCCCGCATCGTGTCGCCGGGGGTGTAGGCGGCCGGCGGCGCGGGGATCGCGGGGCCGGCGAAGACGGGGAAGCCGATGGTCTGCGCGGCGTGCGCCGGGGCGCCCGCGGTGAGCAGCCCCGCGACGAGCAGCAGGGCCATGACGATTCTTCTCATGTCAGTCTTCTCATGTCAGGGTGATCCGATCGGTGTCCGGAGGGGCAGACGGCGGGGGTGGAGCGGATCGGGCCCGCGCCGGGCGTCGCGGCGGGGCCGTGCCCGGTCGACGCGGGACCGGGCGGGAACGAGACGGCGGCCGGGTGCGGAGGGCGGCGGTGGGGGGCGTCAGCCGGCCGGGGCGGCGCTTCGTGCCTGCAGGGCCATCCATTCCAGGACTCCCGTCGAGTACCCGGGCCTCGCGGTCATGTTCAGCCGCAGCCGGGTCGTGGCGACAGGGGTGAACGTGGTGACGTTGTAGGTGTCGCCCGCGACGCCGCAGGCGGACTGGCCGGGGACGTCCGCGTAGGCGCTTCCGTTCCAGTACTGGACCCGGCAGGAGGCGGGCAGGTCGATGCCCAGGTCGTCGTCGAACCAGTAGGCGGCGACCCGGTCGACGGTCTGCGCGGCGGGCCAGCGGTACTCGATCCACTCCGTGCCCCGGTGGTCCCAGTTGCCGTAGGCGCCGTGGCTGTGATCGGCCGAGCCGGAGGGGACGAACCCGTCGTTGACCGCGCCGAGGGCCTCCCAGGGGGAGACGTAGGACGCCGAGGCGGTGGCGCCGGGCGCGAGGTTGACGCCGGACGGCGGCCCTCCGGCGGATCCCGTGGTCTGGACGACCTTCTGCATGGTGCCGTCGGCGTTCCAGGAGAGCCTGTCGAGGGTGACCGACCTGCGGAAGTCGCCGCCACCGGGCGCGTTCGCGTTGTGGTAGACCATGTACCACCGGCCCTTGAACTCGATGATCGCCGGGTGGTTCGTCGTGGAGGTGACCTGGTCCAGCACGACCCCGCGGTGGGTCCAGGGGCCCAGCGGGCTGCTCGCGGTGGCGTAGCGGATGCAGGCGTGACCCGGTGAGGCGCAGCCGGAGTCGTTGGCGGCGTAGGCCAGGTAGTAGACGCCCTCGCGTTTGAACATCCAGGGCGCCTCCCAGAAGTTCGACACGCCGCTCGGGGTGATCACCGAACCGCTGATCGAGGTCATGTCGCGGTTGAGCCTGGCGGCGCGCAACCCGTAGTAGGAGCCCCAGTACATGTAGACCTGGCCGTCGTCGTCGGTGAACACGGTGGGGTCGATGTTGAGCGGCGAGGAGTTCGGTGTGGCGTCGCTGACCAGCGGCCCGCCCTTGGCGTCGGTGAACGGGCCGAGCGGGCTGTCGCCGACGGCCACCCCGATGTCCATCCAGCCGCCGCCGAGGGAGTGTGGTCGGCGGGGGACGAGATCCGTCTCGACCTGCCCATGGCCCCCCGGTGGACCCGCCCGGACCGGCGGGTGGACGCGTTGCGCGGCAGCGTCGCGGTGGAACGGGGACCGCTGGTGTACTGCGCCGAGTCGGCGGGCGACGAGCCGCCGCTCGCGCGGGTGTCCGCGCGGGTGGGGCCGGTCACCGAGCACGTCGTGGACGGGGTCGTCGAACTCGGCGTCAACGCCAGGTTCAGCCGTCCGCGGGACGGCGTGTGGCCGTACGCCTCCGCTCCCGGCCTCCCGGACGTTCCGGACGCCCCGGACACTCCGGACGCCCCGGACGGCGGCGAGCCGGCGGCGCTGCGGCTCATCCCCTACCACCGGTGGGGCAACCGCGGCCCGGTCAGCATGCGCGTCTGGCTCCCGGAGACCTGACACCGGGCCCGCCCGGTCTCATGGGCTTCACCGGCCGGCTCGGCCGTTCGGGCAGGGCACGGCCCCCGGCGCGGCCGGACTCCCCGGCCGCACGGCAGGACGCGCCGGCCGGCACCGCACCGAGCCGCCCCGACCGAGTCCGGTTCGCGCACGACCGTTCTAGGATCGGGTCATGCCCCTGACCGCGAACGACGTCGACCGGTTCGAGGCGTCCAGGCCGCGCCTGGAGGCCATCGCCTACCGCCTCCTCGGCTCCGCCGCGGAGGCCGAGGACGTCGTGCAGGAGACGTTCCTGCGCTGGCAGGCCGCCGACGTCGACCGCGTCGAGGTGCCGGAGGCGTGGCTGACGAAGGTCCTCACCAACCTGTGCCTCAACCAGCTCTCCTCAGCGCGGGCGCGCCGCGAGACCTACGTGGGCCAGTGGCTGCCCGAGCCTCTGCTCGACGGGGACCCGATGCTCGGCCCGGCCGAGACCGCCGAGCAGCGCGAGTCGGTCTCCTACGCGGTCCTCGTCCTCATGGAGCGCCTCTCCCCCGCCGAGCGGGCGGTGTACGTGCTGCGGGAGGCCTTCGGCTACCCGCACCGGGAGATCGCCGAGATCCTCGGCCTCACCGAGGCCGCCAGCCAGCAGATCTTTCACCGCGCCAAGAGGCACGTCGCCGACGGCAGGGCCCGCACCGAGATCGACGCGGCCGCCGCCCGGCGGATCGTCGAGGAGTTCCTCGCGGCCGCCGCCAGCGGCCGGACCGAGCCGCTCGTGCGCCTGCTCACCGGGGACGTCATCGCGATCGGCGACGGCGGCGGCAAGATCCCGGCCCGCGCCGGAGCGTTCGAGGGCGTCATCGCGGTCGCGAAGTTCCTGCGGGGCCTGTTCAAGCCCGGCGGGGCCAAGCGCGCCCTGGCCGGCGGCTCGCCCGGGGTCTACGCCTGGACCGCCAACGGCGAGCCCGCCGCCGTGGCGGTCGTGGACGGCCGGGTCGTCGGCGTCATGTGCCTGGAGGTCACCGCCGAGGGCGTCGCCGCGGTCCGCAACCAGGTCAACCCCGACAAGCTCGAACGCGCGACCGCGCGCTGGGCGGCCGCCGACCATGGAGAGCCCCTGCTCCACGTCTTCTGATCCGCCGCTGAACGCGGTGTGAGGTGCTTCACACCGCGTCCCTGTCAGGAAACGGCGGGCCGTCCGGTTCAAGGGTCGAAACCGTACGTCGGCGGAAGCCGTACACGACAGGAGAAGGAAATGCAGCACCGCATCCTCGTCCTCGGAGCCGGATACAGCGGAGCCATCGCCGCCGGCCGCCTCGCCAGGCGGCTGCGCCGCGAGGACGTCGCCATCACCCTCGTCAACGCCGAGCCCGACTTCGTCGAACGCGTCCGCATGCACCAGCTGGCGGCCGGTCAGGACCTCACCCCCAGGCCGCTCGGCGAGATGTTCGCGGGCACCGGCGTCGAGCTGAGGATCGCGAAGGTCACCGGCGTCGACGCCGACCGCCGGACCGTCTCCGTCGCCGGCACCGACGGAGACGCCGAACTCGCCTACGACACGCTCGTCTACGCCCTCGGCAGCGCCTGGAACGCCCAGGACGTCCCCGGAGTCGCCGAGCACGCCCACGAGATCGCCGGCCGTCCCGGGGCGCTCCGGCTGCGCGAGCGCCTGGCCCGTCTCGACGCCGGGCGGACCGTGCTCGTCGTCGGCGGCGGCCTCACCGGTGTGGAGGCCGCCACCGAGATCGCGGAGGCCCGCCCGGACCTCGACGTGGCCCTCGCCGCCCGCGACGGCCTCGGCGACTGGCTCTCCCCCAAGGGGCGCGAGCACCTGCGGAAGGTCTTCGGCAGGCTCGGGATCACCGTGCACGAGCACACCGACGTCGCCCGCGTCGAGGCCGGCCGCGTCGTCACCGCCGGCGGCGGGACCATCCCGGCCGCGGTCACCGTGTGGACCACCGGCTTCGCGGTCCACCCGATCGCGAAGGCCACCACCCTGGAGGTCACCGGCACCGGTCAGATCGCGGTCGACGCGACCATGCGCTCGGTCTCGCATCCGGACGTGTACGCCGTCGGCGACGCGGCCATGGCGATGGGCCCGGGGGACAAGCCGCTGCGGATGTCGTGCGCCTCGGGCGCTCCGGCCGCGTTGCAGGCCGCCGACGCGATCGCGGCGCGCCTGACCGCCGGGAAGCTCCCGAACGTGCCGATCCGCTACTTCAACCAGTGCATCTCGCTGGGCCGCGGGGACGGCCTGATCCAGTACGTCACCGCCGACGACCGCGCCGTGCGGGCGGCGCTGACCGGACGGCTCGCCGCCGTCTACAAGGAGCTGGTCTGCAAGGGGGCCGCCTGGGCGGTCGCCAACCCGACGTTCGGGCTGCCGGGCCGGCGGCGCCCCGTCACGCGGGGGCGGACCGCGGCGGGCGAGGCCGTCAAGGCCACGGCGTAGACCGGCGCCGGCGCGGTCACCGGCCGCCGGTGAGCCTGCCGTCGGTCATGGTCAGGACGGTGTCGACCAGGGACAGGGCCGAGGCGTCGTGGGTGACCATCACGGTCGCCAGGCCGTTGTCCCTGGTGAGCCCGGCCAGCAGGGTGACGATCCGCTCGCCGCGCTGGTGGTCGAGGGCGCTGGTGGGCTCGTCCACCAGCAGGACGCCGGGGGCGTTCATCAGGGCGCGGGCGATGTTGACCCGCTGGCGCTCGCCGCCGGACAGCTGGTGGGGCCGCCTGCCCTCCTTGCCGTCCAGGCCGACGGCGTGCAGGAGCTCACGGGCCCGCGGAACCGCGGCGGCGGGCCTGGCGCCCGTGAGGTGGGCCATGACCAGGAGCTGGTCGAGCGCGGTCAGCGCGGGAAGCAGGTTGGGCTGCTGGAAGACGATCCCGATGTGGTCGCGGCGGATCCGGGTCCTGACGGCCTGGCCGGCGTCGGTGACGTCCGTCCCGGACACCGACACGGTGCCGGAGGCGGGACGGATGAGCGTGGCGGCGACGGCCAGCAGGCTGGACTTCCCCGAACCGGACGGGCCGACGACCGCGGTGAACTCGCCGGGTGCGACCGCCAGGTCGACGTGGTCCAGGGCGGTGAGGACACGGTCGCCGTCGGGGTAGGTCAGGACGACGTCGGTGAGTTTGAGGGTCATCGGGAGGCTCCCAGGGCGGTCAGCGGGTCGACAGAGGTGATCTTGCGGATGGCCAGGGCCGCGCCGGCGGCGCCGAGGACGACCATCACGGCCACGGGGACGACCGTGGTGGCGGCGGACAGCACGAAGGGCACGGTGCCCGCGGCCAGCGCGCCGAGGGCGGCGCCGAGCAGGCCGCCGAGACCGGCGCCGAGCAGCAGCACGATGACGGCCTGGGCGAGCGCGTCGCGCAGCAGGTAACCGGTGCCGGCGCCCAGCGCCTTGAGAACGGCGACGTCACCGCGCCGCTGGATGGTCCACACGGTGAAGAAGGCGCCGATGACCAGGGCGGAGATGGCGAACAGCAGGCCGCGCATCAACTGCAGCGAGCCGTTCTCCGAGGTGTACGAGCCGATCGCGGCCGGCGCGTCGGCCAGCGGGACGGTGACGGTGCCGAGCCGGGCGTCGGCCGCGGCGAGATCGGCCCGGCCGCCGGCGCGCAGGGCCAGGACGGTCGCCGCGGTGTCGGGGCCGGTCTGGCCCCGCATCCCGGCGGTCCAGTCCTCGATGGCGATCCAGGCGACCGGGGCGTGGCTGTAGGAGGCCGGACCGGTGGTTCCGGCGACGGTCAGGTCCTTCCCGAGCAGCCGCACCGTGTCCCCCGCCTCCCCCATGGACGGGTCGCCCTCGCCGGCCAGGGCCTCCGACAGCACCACCGTGCCGGGGCGCAGTGATCGGGGTGCGAGGCTCCCCCCGGGCCGGACGGCGAAGACCGCCGCGGCGGCGCCGCGGTCGCCCCGGTCACCGCGGGTCAGGCGGGCCATGGACACGCCCAGGCGTTCGGCCCGGACACCGTCGAGGTCCTGCCAGCCGCGCCAGGCGCCCTCGCCGATCCGGCTGTCGGCGAAGGAGGGGTCGCCGCCGCCGGCGAAGACGATGTGGTCGGCCGGCAGGTCCTCGATCGCGGAGACGTTCTCGCGGGCCAGGCCGGCGGTCAGTCCGGACAGCATGGTCACCAGCAGCGTGATGAGTACGACGACGGTCCCCATGAGGGCGAACCGCCCCTTGGCGAAACGCAGGTCTCTGAGCGCCACGAACACGGCGCATCCCCCCGGTCGGTTGTCGATGGTCCGGGCTTCTCCCGGTGCCCGGAGTACGGGCTCTTCCCGGCGTCCGAAGGCCGGGCACCGGGGCTTCCCCCAGCGTCCGGGATCCGGCCCGCCCGGCGCGTCGTGCCCGCGGCCCGCCCGGGATCGCCCGTACGGTGACCCGGGGTACACCTTTCGGACGACGCGACGGATGGAATTTTTCGCCTACTCTGAGCGAGAAATGATGAACTATCCGTTTCCGCCGGCGCTGCGGCTGCTGCGGTGGACCGTCCACGGCACCTTCGCGGCCCTGCTGGCCGTCGCGCTTATCGGTCTGCTCCGCCGCGGCCATGCACCCCTGGCCGCGGCCGGCGTACCGCTGGGCGTGCTGTACGCGGCGGGGATCGTCATCGAGGGACGGCTGCCGCGCTTCGGCGGCCGCGCGCACCTGCTGCTGGGCCGGATCTGGCTCGTGGCGATCACCCTCGGCTGGGCCGGGCTGGCGCTGGCGGCCCCGCAGTACGTCTGGCTGGCCTTCCCGCTGTTCTTCGCCCACCTGCACCTGCTGCCGCCGCCGGTCGCCCTGCCCGGCGTGGCCGTGCTGACCGCCGCCGCCGTCGCCGCGACCGGCTGGCACAACGGCGGCCTGACCGGGGCCCAGGTGGTCGGCCCGGTCGTCGGCGCGGTCGTCGCCACGCTGATGGGCCTGGTCTACAAGGCCCTGCACGCCGAGAGCGAGCAGCGGCGCAGGCTGATCGACGACCTGGTGCGCACCCGGGACAGGCTCGTCGAGGCCGAACGCGAAGGCGCCCGCCTGGCCGAACGGGAACGCCTGGCCCGGGAGATCCACGACACCCTGGCCCAGGGGATGTCCAGCATCATCCTGCTGCTGCGCGCCGCCCGCGCCGACCTGGCCCGCGACCCGGAACTGGCCGGGACGCGCGTCGACGAGGCCGAACGCGCCGCCCAGGACAACCTGGAGGAGGCGCGCAACTTCGTGCGGGCCCTGGCGCCGCCCGCCCTGCAGCACTCCTCGCTCACCGCGGCGCTGCGCCGCATCAGCGACGCGGCGGTGGCCGGCACCGGCACCGAGGTGCGCTTCGAGGTGTCGGGCGTCCCGCTGCCGCTGCCGGCCGACTACGACCAGGTGCTGCTGCGCATCGCCCAGGGCGCCCTCGGCAACGTCAGCCGGCACGCCGCCGCCCGGCACGCCGCGGTCACCCTCACCTACCTCGACGACACGGTCGTGCTCGACGTCGTCGACGACGGCCGCGGCTTCGCCCCCGGCCCGCCCGCCCGTTTCCATGAGGACGGCACCCGCGAGGACGGAACCGGTGATGATGGCGCCGGCCGCGGAACCGGCCGCGGAACCGGCTTCGGTCTGCGCGCGATGCGCGACCGCGTCACCGCGCTGGGCGGCGCCCTGACCGTGGAGTCCGTCCCCGGCGAGGGAACCGCGATCGCGGCGGCACTGCCGCTGCCGGCCGGGAGCGCGCCATGACGACGGCGATCCGGATCCTGCTGGTGGACGACCACCCGGTGGTCCGCTCCGGGCTGAGCGCCATGCTGACCGGCCAGGACGACTTCGAACTGGCGGGCCAGGCCGCCACCGGGGAGGAGGCCGTCGAGATGGCCCGCCGCCTGTCCCCGGACGTGGTGCTGATGGACCTGCGGCTCGGGCCCGGCATGCACGGCAGCGAGGCCACCCGCCGCATCGTCGCCACGGGCGGCCCGCGCGTACTGGTGCTGACCACCTTCGACACCGACGCCGACATCCTGGCCGCCGTCGACGCCGGCGCGACCGGCTACCTCCTCAAGGACGCCCCCCAGCACGAGCTGCACGCGGCGATCCGCTCGGCCGCCGCCGGCGGCAGCGCCCTGGCGCCCAGCGTCGCCTCCCGTCTGCTGGGCCGGATGCGCGCCCCGGACACCACCCTGAGCCCCCGCGAGCTGGAGGTGCTCACCCGGGTCGCCGAGGGCCTGTCGAACCGGGAGATCAGCAGGCGGCTGTTCCTCAGCGAGACCACGGTCAAGACGCACCTGGTGCGCGTCTACGCCAAGCTCGGCGTCGACTCGCGCACCGCCGCGGTGGCCGCGGCCACCAGGCGGGGTCTCATCCGCCCCGCCTGATCCCGGCCCGGCCTGAACCCGACCCGTCCTGATCTCCGCCCCGTCTGACCGCGGCCTGCCGGCTCCCGGATCCGTCTGATCTCGGCCTGCCCGCTCCCGGCCCGACGCCCGAGCCGTTCCGGCTCCTCCACGCCCGGCCGGAGCCGGAGGCAAGGTCAGGGCGCGGTCAGCGCCGCTTCGAGGGCCGCGCCGTTGCGTTCCAGCCAGGCCTCCCGGCGTTTGATCTGGTCGCCGACGCCTTCGTCCCACATCCTCGCCCAGCCGCCGCCCCGCTCCTCGGCGAGTCTCTTCATCGAGAACCACGACCGCCGCGCGCGCAGCACGGCCACCTCGACGAGGCGGGAGCGGTCGGTCTCCGACATCCCGTAGGCGTCGGCGAGGATCCGGCAGCGGCGCGGCGCGTCCACCCCGCGCAGCGGCGGGCCGGCGTCGGCGGGATCGCCCAGCGGAGCCCAGTACAGCATCGCGTTCAGCGGCTCCTCCACCCGGGCGACCGGTTTGGCCAGGTCGAAGTCGATCAGCGCGGCCGCCCGGCCGTCCCGGAAGACGATGTTGTCCGGCGTGTAGTCCATGTGCCCGACCAGCTCGGCCGGGTAGGGCGGCGCGGGCGGCATGCCCGGCGCCTCCGAGATCCCGGCGCCCGGACGCACCCCCTCGGGGACGGAGAAGCCCGCGACGGCCTCGTCGTAGGCGCGCACCAGGCGCCCGACGGAGACCAGCCGCTCCTCGTCGGCGACCCACTCCGGCCTGGGGCGTCCGGCGACCTCACCGGGGACGAAGGTCAGCACCTCGCGCCCGGCCGCGTCGATGCCGAGGAGCCGCGGGGCGCCCGCGAACCCGACCTCCTCCAGGTGGCGCAGCAGCGCGTGGACGAGCGGGGCGTTGGGCCCGACCGGGCGTCGGACCGTGTCGCCGACGCGCACCACCCCCTCGGTGACGTCCCCGCCGACCAGGGGTATCTCGGGCTGGGGCTCGGCCGGTTCGGCGTACGTGACGGGATGCATGGGGATCATTGTCCTCCCGGAGTCCCCCGGGATGAGATCCGCTCCGGCGGTCCTCCTGGGGCAGGGCCCGCCTCCGGAGCCCGGGAGAGCCTGTTCCGCCGCGGTTCAGCCGCGTGGGGCGGCGGTGCCGCGGTCGGTGTCCGGCCCCATGGCCTTGAGGAAGGCGTCGACGAGGGCGTCGGCGTACTGCGCCGTGAGCGGGCCGGAACGCAGCAGCCAGCGCTGGTAGAGGGGGGCGTACAGCAGTTCGAGCGCCAGGTCGAGGTCGGCGCCGGCGGCGAGCTGCCCGGCGCGCTGCGCACTGCGCAGCCGGGCCTTCTTGGCCTCGTCCACCGGACCGGCCAGCTTCTCGAGGTACATGGCGGTCAGGGCGGGGTCGTTGATGATCTCGGTGTTGAGCGCGCGGATCGGCCTCTCGAAGGCCGGATCCGCGAACTCGGCCACCGTCGCCCGCATCACCGTCTTGAGGTCGGCCTCCAGGTCGCCGGTGTCAGGCAGCGCCATGTCCTGCTCCGGCCCGCTCTCGCTGAGCGCCAGGAAGGCGTCCAGGACCACCGCCCCCTTGGAGGGCCACCAGCGGTAGATGGTCTGTTTGCCCACTTCTGCCCTGGCCGCGATGGCCTCGATGGTCAGCTTGGCGTATCCCACCTCGGAGATCAGCTCGCGGGCCGCGGTGAGGATGGCCTGCCGGGAGCGCTGGCTGCGGCGGGCGGGATCGGGCTGCTTGGCCATGTCCCGGATCGTACCACGCATGAGACGAGACGTTCCGTCTTGACATTGTTGCGAGACGAGACGTAACGTCTTGTCTCGCGACAACGGATTCGAGCAAGCGGAGGTGGAGCCCATGACCAGGGTGTGGTTCATCACGGGCGCGTCACGAGGACTGGGCCGGACGTTCACCGAGGCGGCGCTGCAGGCGGGCGACCGGGTGGTCGGGGCCGCGCGCGACGTCGGGCCGCTCGCCGACCTCGCGCGGCGGCACCCCGGCGACCTGGCGCCGCTGTCGCTCGACGTCACCGACCGGGCGGCCGTGTTCGAGGGCGTGGAGCGGGCGGTCGCGGCCTTCGGCAGGCTCGACATCGTGGTCAACAACGCCGGCGTCATGCTCCTGGGCATGCTGGAGGAGGCGACGGAGGAGCAGATCAGAGCCCACTTCGACGTCAACCTGTTCGGCGCGCTCTGGGTCACCCAGGCCGTGCTGCCGCACCTGCGCGCCCAGGGTTCCGGCCGCATCCTGCAGGTCACGACGATGGGCACCGGCGGCGGCTTCCCGATGGTCGGACTGTACGCGGCCGGCAAGTCGGCGCTCGACTCGGTCTCCGACGCCGTGGCCGGGGAGGCCGAGCAGTTCGGCGTCAAGCTCACCATCGTGCAGATGGGCGGCTACGACACCGGTCTGTTCACCACGGGCACCACCATGACCACGCCCGACCCGCACTATCGGGAGCTGCGCGACAGGCTGATCGAGATGTGGGGCGACGAGGCCGGCCCCGCCCCGGAGACCGCCGCCCCCGTGATCATGGAGCTGGTCGACCTGCCGGAGCCGCCCCGGCGTCTCATCGTCGGCGCCGCGTCCTACGACATGGTGCAGCAGGACCTCCAGGACCGGGTGGCGAAGTACCGCGCCTGGGAGCACCTCAGCCGCAAGGCACCCGGATGATCTTCCCGCGGGACGGAGAGCGTGCCGGCCGGGGCGCCGGGGGTGCGGCGTGCGTCCCGGCGGGGGACGCCGGACACGCGCCCGCCTCCTCCGCTTGCATAGTCATGCAGTGCTATGTATATACTTCTACTCGTGTCCAAGGTGCTCACTTCTCTGCCTGTCGGTGAACGGGTCGGGATCGCCTTCTCCGGCGGCCTCGACACCTCTGTTGCGGTCGCGTGGATGCGCGAGAAGGGTGCGGTGCCATGCACCTACACCGCTGAGATCGGCCAGTACGACGAACCCGACATCGCCTCGGTGCCCGGGCGCGCCACCGCGTACGGCGCGGAGATCGCCCGGCTGGTCGACTGCCGGGCCGCCCTCGTGGAGGAGGGCCTCGCGGCCCTGGCCTGCGGGGCGTTCCACATCCGCTCCGGCGGCCGCGTCTACTTCAACACCACCCCGCTCGGCCGGGCCGTCACCGGCACCCTGCTGGTGCGCGCCATGCTCGAGGACGGCGTGCAGATCTGGGGCGACGGCTCCACCTTCAAGGGCAACGACATCGAGCGGTTCTACCGTTACGGCCTGCTGGCCAACCCGTCCCTGCGGATCTACAAGCCGTGGCTGGACGCCGACTTCGTCACCGAGCTCGGCGGCCGCAGGGAGATGTCGGAGTGGCTGCTCGCCCACGACCTGCCCTACCGCGACAGCACCGAGAAGGCGTACTCCACCGACGCCAACATCTGGGGCGCGACCCACGAGGCCAAGGCGCTGGAACACCTCGACGCGGGCATCGAGATCGTCGACCCGATCATGGGCGTCCGGTTCTGGGACCTGTCCGTCGAGATCCCCGTCGAGGACGTCACGATCGGTTTCGAGCAGGGCCGCCCGGTGACGATCAACGGCAAGGAGTTCGCCTCCCCCGTCGACCTGGTACTGGAGGCCAACGCCATCGGCGGCCGGCACGGCATGGGCATGTCCGACCAGATCGAGAACCGGGTCATCGAGGCCAAGAGCCGGGGCGTCTACGAGGCGCCGGGGATGGCGCTGCTGTTCGCCGCCTACGAGCGGCTGGTCAACGCGATCCACAACGAGGACACCCTCGCCAGCTACCACAACGAGGGCCGGCGGCTGGGCAGGCTGATGTACGAGGGCCGCTGGCTGGACCCGCAGGCCCTGATGCTGCGGGAGTCGCTGCAGCGCTGGGTCGGCACGGCGATCACCGGCGAGGTGACCCTGCGGCTGCGCCGCGGCGACGACTACTCGATCCTCGACACCTCCGGACCGGCGTTCAGCTACCACCCGGACAAGCTGTCGATGGAGCGGACCGCGGACTCCGCCTTCGGCCCGGTCGACCGCATCGGCCAGCTGACCATGCGCAACCTCGACATCGCCGACTCCCGCGCCAAGCTGGAGCAGTACGCCCGGCTCGGCATGGTCGGCAGCGGCCACCCGCAGCTGATCGGCGCCGCACAGGCCGCCTCGACCGGGCTGATCGGCGCGATGTCCGAGGGCGGCGCCGAGGCGATCGCCTCCCGCGGCGAGGCCCCCGCCGACGAGGTGCTGCTCGACCAGGCCGCGATGGAGTCCGGCACCGACTGACCGGCAACGACGTGAAGGCGGCCTCCCCGGTGGGGAGGCCGCCTTCACGTCGTTGTGACAGGCACCCGACGACAGGCCACGGCACCGGCAACGGTACGCGGTAACGGGCTTCATGGGCCGATCGATCACCAGGGGGCCACCGTTCGCCTGGAGCGGCCCACGTAGCGGACGATCATGGCGCCATCGATCATGCGGTCAACGATGCGGAGCCCGTAGGTGTCGACGAGGTTCGGAGCGACGGGACGGGCGATCTCAGAGGTGCCCTTGAAGCCTTTGTCGTCATAAGGCAGATTCGTGGTGATGAGCATCCGCAGTCGGTTAGCGGTGCGGTGGTCGATGACGCGCCAAAGCTGCTCGAGGCGCCAGTCGGTGACCATCTCGGCACCGAAGTCATCCAGATACAGCAGATCGCATTCGGTGGCGAAGCGATAGGTGGAGTCCTCTCGGCCGCTGGAAGGCTGGAGGGAACGGATCAGGTCTGGTACCCGGTAGTACATGACCCACAAGGGTTCGGTCTGGGCGACGGCGGCGTTGGCGACGGCGAAGCCTGCGTAGGACTTACCGGTCCCGGCATCACCCACGAGGAGCAATTTGGTCGCGCCGGAGGCGAGCCAGCCGGAGACCTGGCCGTCCGGGTCCTGTTCAGGAGTGAGCTGGTCGAGAGAAGCATCGACGAACACGGCGGGCACGGCGGCTTTCCAGATGTCACGGCGACGGGCGCGGACTTCGGTGCGTACGTCGGCGGGGTCGTCCTCGTAGCGAACGGTGAGACAGCCTTCAGCCTCCCACTCCCTAAGGACCCGCTCGGGCAGGGCAGCCATGATCTTCGCCATGGCGCCCTTCAGCGGGGCTCCAGCGTAGTCGGTGCTCATCCGAACATCTCCCTACGCTCATCCTGCTGGGCGGCCTGCTCGGAGTCCTTGATGACCTGGATGCGGCGGTTGGCGGTGGAGCGACCGGTGTGACTTCGTGTGATGACGCCGCGGCGTCTGCCGATGGCGTTCTGAAGCCCTTTGGTGGAGGGAAAGGGGTCACGGAGGTCTTCCAACGCCCATTTCAGCTCGTTCTCCGTGCAGCCGGCGGCGAGGGCACGTTCGACCATGGCGCGGAACCCGACGAACGCGGTGGTACCGCGGCTGAGGTTCGGGATGTTCAGCTCGGCGCAGCGGTCCCACCAGCCGCGAGCGAGGATGCCGGCCAACTCGAAGCGTGCCTGCTCCTCGGGGCTACGTTCCTTGGTCCTGCGGCGGTTGGCCTTCTTCGCCTGAGACGCCAGGAGGAGGTCGTCCTCACCGGGGATGCTCGACTGCCGTTCCTCCCCTCCGGGCTCCGGAGCGTCAGCGGAGGAGGCCGGGGTTTTAGAAGTGGTCTTCTTGTCGTTGGTGTTCTTATGAATGGTGTTCTTCTTATGCGTGCGGCCACCCGATATCGGCTGAGCCGTTGTCGGGTAAGCCGTCGTCGGAAAACCGCATGACGGCTCCGAGCTGGGAGGATCCATCCCCGCGTCCGTCATGCGGTTTTCCGACGACGGGTCCGAGCTGGCGATATGTTCCTCGGGGCAGTCCGTGATCCAGTATTCGGTGCCGGCGACGCGACCGGTCTCGGGATCACGCATCTGACTGCGGACGAGGTAGCCGTACTGCTCCAGTTCGGCGATGGCGACGCGAAGCGCGTGAGTACCCTCAGGGCCGGCCTCGGCGAGCTGGGCGAGACTCGTCTGCCACCCTTCGCGGTGGGAAGCCAGCTCGACGAACAGGCCGCGGGCACGACGGGTGAGCCGGTGGTCGCGGGCGAGATCGTTGGAGATCTGGGTGAAGCGATCACCACGCATGCGGCCACGCCGGATGGCGGTGTGATTGGAGGTGGTGTTCGCGCCACGCTTTCCCGGTCGCGGGGACGAGATGCCGGCCGATGAGGCGGGGGTTACTTCAGATCCGCGTGCAGCGTCAGATACGCTCACGTCGGCCTCCTCAAGTTTCCTGGTAGTGGGTTGAGTGAGGCAGCCGGGAGGAGGGCGTTGGCGCGCCCTGTGATCCCTGGCCGCAACGGCGACCCTGAGCGGGGTCGCCGTTGTCGTTTTCGATATCCAGTTCTACGTGCCGACCCTACCGTGAATGGAACGTCGCCATACCCCGAAAATCAGCCCTGAACTGCGGAGGGACACATATCAGCGGCCTCGCGGGATGAACTCGACGCAAAGGTCTCTTGCATTCGCCGAGGCAGGATCGAATAGCCTGCTAAAAGCGCCATTAAGGGAATTTTCAGGGGATTCTTCGGCTTGATGAGGCAAGCGGGGAGACGTCCGCACCGGATCACAGTCGGGCCTTCGCCCGGAGACCCGAAGACCCGGCGGTCTCCTGGGACCAGGACGGGAACGGCGCGGCACGCAGCAGCAGGGCCGCCCGCACCCGGTTCGCGCAGCCCAGTTCGGTGAGGATGCGGCTGCCGTAGGTCTTGACGCCGGCCTCGGTCATATGGACGCGCCGGGCCGACTGGGCTTTGGGCAGGCCCTGCGTCACCAATGCGAGGACGTCGGCCGGGTTTTCCTGGTTTCGCCGGTGACGATCCAGTGACTTTCGGTAAGGTTTCGTGTGTGTCCCGTTACCGGCCGGCATCCCACTCGGCCAGAGAGCGGTGTCGGCCTAGTGCCGTCACCGGGGACCGACGAGCCGATCCCGGCTACCCTTCGAAGAAGCGGGACCTGACTGCTGATACCAGCCAGGTCCCTTACCACCAAGGTAAGGGAAGATCGCGATGAGCATCAAGGACAGCGCGCTGCGACTCGCCTCCGCGCTGGAGACCGAGCTGATCCAAATCCGGGCCGACCAGATGGAGGCCGCAGAAAGCCTGACCGTCCGGATCAACGGAGTGGCGAACAACCTCAAGGAGATGGGGGTGAAGGTCCAGGCGCTGCACGAGGAGGTGCAGAGCGTGAAGGCGTCCCAGGCTCAGATGCAGGGCGTCCAGACCCAGATGCTGGAGATCCTGGTCGACATCCAGCGCCGCCTGCCCTAGCTCCGGTCGGCCGGGCCGTACGGCGGGCACGGCACATGATTGTCAGGCCGCCTTGACGTCAAGGCGGCCTGACGAAATACTCGGGACATGACCACTCCTGAGGACCTTGAACACCGGTTCACACTGCTGAACGCGGTCGCGCGTTACGACGCGCTGCGCATCCGGGAGGCGCTCGCGCCGCCGCCCGAGGAGGACGACGGGCCCGAGGCCGCGTCGTCCGGCCTGGACGCGCCGCCCCTGACACGCGAGGAGGCGCTGGAGCTGCTCGCGCTCGGCGAGGTGATCGCCCGCAAGGCGGGCCAGGGACGCCAGCTCACCGTACGGTCGGCCCGCCGGGCCGGCGCCCCGTGGTCCCGGATCGGCGCCGCCCTGGGCACCACCAGGCAGGCCGCCTGGGAGGCGCACAACCGGTGGATCGACGAGCAGTCCCGGCAGGGGGACGACGGCCATTGGGGCTGGAGCGGCGACGAGGCGGCGGCCGCCCGGGCGCTCGCCGGCGACCCCGCGGACGAGGAGGCCCCGGACGGGGGCGCGTCGCGGGGCGGCACCGTCGCTTGTCAGGATTCGCCTGACGCGTTAGAGTCGCGATCACTCGTCAGGAAAACCCTGACAAAGGCCGCCTCGGAGGATCGCATGACCGTCCCATCCCTGGCCGACGAGCGGATCCACTGCTCGTTCTGCGCGAAGCCGAAGAGCGACGTGGGCAAGGTGGTCGCCGGCCCCGGCGTCTACATCTGCAACGAGTGCGTGGGGCTGTGCAACATCATCCTCGAGACGCCGGCCGAGCCGTCGGAGGAGGCCGAGATCCCCTGGCCGGACCGCATGACCGACGAGCAGATCCTCGAGTTCCTGCCGCGCGTCGCCACCGTGAGCGCCCAGGTCGACGAGAGCCTGCGGGTCTGGGTGGGCCGGCTGCGCGACCGCGGCGTCACCTGGGCCAGGATCGGCGCCGCCCTGGGCATGACCCGGCAGTCGGCCTGGGAGAGGTTCTCCGGCGAGGAGTGAGGCCGCCCCGCCGTACGGAGGATCCCACCACCTGCACGACATCCACACTCATGCCCCGCCGCCCCGGCGGGGCATGAGCGTTTCCGGTGGGGCGGGCGCTCCGCCCCACCGGCGGGTCACGGCCACGACCCCTCGGGAGCCGGTCGGCGGGCCACCGCTGCGGCGCTCCCCGGAGGTCAGCCGCCGGGCCGCGGCCGCGGATCTCCCGACGTCAGCCTCCGGGCCTGCTCACGGCCCACTTCGGCGGTCCGGTGGAGGTAGTCGGCGATGATCTCCAACTGCTCGTCGGTGTAGTGGTCCAGCGCCGCGCCGAACGCCCGGCCCGGGACGTCCCACGCCTCCTCGATCCGCCCGGCCGCGTCGGGGACCAGGGCGACGAGGGCGCGTCTGCGGTCGTTCGGGTCGGACAGGCGTCGTACGAAACCCGCCTTCTCCAGGCGGTCGACCAGCCGGGACGCCGATCCCGACGCCAGCCCCGTGAGCCGGGCGATCTCGCCGGTCGTCACCGGCCCGGGCTCCAGGTCGAGCAGCGCGATGCACTGCACGTCGGTGGGGTGCAGTCCGATCCGGTCGGCCATCGCCTGGTTGAACAGCGTGTAGGCGGCGTAGTGCCGCTGACTCTCCCCCACGACGCGCGCGAGCAACTCCGATCGGTTTGACACCCGGTGCCTCCATGCCTCAAATTTGTCTTCGCCACGAAGATTATTCGTCACACAGATTCTTTCTAACAAAGAGTCTGCGCCGCGTCGCATCCTATGCGCCTCCCGAAAAGGGACCCGTGGGTCCTCACTCCACGGTGCCGCATCCGCCGCACGGCGACGCGCCGTCCTCATCCGCCGCGGCCCCGTACGGACCATGCCACGCACGGCCCCGCACGACCCCGGCGCACCATCGAAAGGAACCATCGAGATGACCGTTCTCGTCACCGGAAGCCGCGGCGCCGTCGCCCGGTCCCTCATCGGCCTGCTGCGTGAGCGCGCCCTCCCGGTCCGCGCGGCGTCCAGCCGGCCCGACGGCCCGGACACCGTCCGATGCGACCTCACCGACCCGTCCACCTTCGCCGCCGCACTCAAGGGCGTGACCTCGGTCTTCCTGTACGCCAACCCGTCGCACGCCGAAGCGTTCGCCGAGGAGGCAGCCCGCGCCGGCGTCGAGCACATCGTGCTGCTGTCGTCCTCCTCGGTCCTCGCCCCGGACGCCGGAGACAGCCCGGTGGCGAAGTCCCACCTGGACGTGGAGAGGGCGCTCGACGCCTCTCCCGTCCGGTCGACGTCGCTGCGGCCCGGCTCGTTCGCGGGCAACGCGCTCGCATGGAGCCGGAGCGTGCGGTCGGGCCGGCCGATCAGCCTGCCCTTCCCCGGCTCCCACAGCGACCCGATCCACGAGGCCGACATCGCCGAGGCCGCCCTCGCCGTGCTCGCCGACCCCGGTCTGGGCGGGCGGCCGTACACCCTCACCGGCCCGGAGTCGCTCACCTTCGCCGAGCAGATCGGCATCCTGAGCCGGGTGACCGGCCGTCCTGTCCCCTTCCGCGAGGTCACCCGCGAGGAGTGGAAGCGGGAGACGGCCGGACACATCCCCGCCCCCTACGCCGACTCGCTGCTGGACTGGTGGCAGTCCTGCGACGGACGTCCCGTCGAGCTCACCCGGGCCGTGCCGGAGCTGACCGGCCACCCCGCGCGCACCTTCGCCACCTGGGCCAGGGACCACGCGGGCGACTTCCGGGCGGACCGCCCGTGACCGGGGAGCGGTACGCGGAGGCCGGGGCTGCCCGACCCGGCGCGGCCCCGGGACGATGCATCAGGCCATCCGACGAACGACGTTGATCCCGCGTGTGCCCGCCCGCGCCGAGACCCGGGCGGACGGTCGTCGCCTGGGACGGAGAGACGCACGTCACACGTGGCTGCCGTCACAAACCGCCGAGTTGCTCTGTCTGAGAGGGGCGACAGTGAGACAACGTCAGGAGCGCATCATGGATGCTCGTATGGATCTCTTCGGCAATCCGGTCGCAGGCAAGTCCCTGAAGCACCTCATCGCGGCGGGTAAGGCGCTCGCGGACTCGACGCTGCCGGCCTCGACGCGCGAGCTGGTGACGCTCCGCGCCAGCCAGATCAACGGCTGTGCCGTCTGCGTCGACATGCACACCAAGGAGGCCCTGCACGCCGGGGAGAGCCCCACCCGTCTCAACCTGGTCGCCGCCTGGCGCGAGGCCACGGTCTTCACCGGGGCCGAACGCGCCGCGCTGGAATTGACCGAGCAGGGAACCCGAATCGCCGACGCCGCCGGTGGCGTCACCGACGAGGTCTGGGCCGAGGCCGCCGGGCACTACTCCGAGGACGAACTCGCCGCGCTGGTCTCCTTCATCGCCCTCATCAACGCGATCAACCGTTTCAACCTCATCACCCGGCAGCCCGCCGGTGACTACCAGCCCGGCCGGCACGGATAACGGGCGAGGCGACGCCGGACGCCGTCCGGCGTCGGCGGTACGGCCCGTGCACCGATCGCCGCTCCGGTCTCAGGACCGGATACCCCGACAACTCTCATTGGAAGAGATCTCATGAACCTCGCCCTGTGGATTTGCGCCGGACTGCTGGCTGTCGTCCTCCTCACCGGTGGCGTCGGCAAGCTGATCGTGCCTCGGGAGAAGATGGCCGCCATGCGCGGTGCGGGATGGACCGCGGACTTCAGCGCCGGGTTCCTGAAGGTCCTCGGGGCCGTCGAGGTCCTGGGAGCGGTGGGACTCCTCCTGCCCGCGGTGACCGGCATCGCGCCGGTTCTGGTGCCGGTGGCGGCGGCCGGTGTGGTGGTGCTGATGGTCGGTGCGACGGTCACGCACCTGCGCCGTGGTGAGGTCATGCCGGCCGTGGGGAACCTGGTCTATCTCGCCCTGGCCGCCTTCGTGGCGTGGGGCCGCTTCGGTTCCGAGTCCTTCATCGGCTGACCGGGGTGCAGCCGGAGGCCGCACGTCGGCATCGTGGACAAGACCGAGGACGGGGCGGGACAGACGGGCTCCGCGTGGAGCCTCGATACGCGAGCCGGGAGGGGTCGTATGCCGGGATCGGCGGATGAGAAAGAGGCTGTCGGTTACCGGCCGCTGCTGTTCTCCATCGCGTACGGGATGACCGGGTCCGTGGGCGATGCCGAGGACATCGTGCAGGACGCCTTCCTCGGCCTGAGCCGGGCGCACCGGGAAGGGACTGTGATCGTCAATCCGAAGGCGTACCTGACCACGGCGGTGACGCGGCTGGGCATCAACCACCTGGGTTCGGCGCGGGTACGGCGGGAGACCTACGTGGGCGACTGGCTGCCTGAGCCGGTCGTCGTGCCCGCCGACGGATCGGGGCCGGCCGAGCAGGCCGAGCTGGCCGACTCGCTGTCGATGGCGTTCCTGGTGCTGCTGGAGGCCCTCTCGCCGGTGGAGCGGGCGGTGTTCATGCTGCGCGAGGTGTTCGGGTACGGCTACCCGGAGGTGGCGAGGATCACCGGCAAGAGCGAGGTGAACTGCCGGCAGATCTTCGCCCGCGCCCGGCGGCGCATCGCTGCCGGAGGCCGGGCGGCCGGCGGCGCGCCGCCCCGCGAGCGGCGGGCGGAAGGCGAGAAACTCGCCCGCAGGTTCTTCGAGGCCGCCGCGGGTGGCGACATGGACGCTCTGCTCCGCATGCTCGCGCCCGACGTGGTGCTGCACGGGGACGGTGGCGGCAAGGCGCAGGCGTTCGGAAAACGGCTGGCCGGGAGACTACCGGTCGTTCGGCTGCTCCTCGGCGTGTTCCGCCGGGCCGGGACCTTGGGGGTCTCTCTCCGGCCGGCCTGGGTCAACGGCCGGCCGGGCGCCGTCAAGTTCGATGCCGAAGGCCGCGTGATCGGCGTGATCGAGCTCGACATCGCCGACGGCATGGTCCACTCGATCCACTCGGTGGCCAACCCCGACAAGCTTGCCCACATCGGAATGGATTCAGATAGGGCGTGAGCGCCGGGTACATCCCGCCTCCCACGCCTCCTCGCTGCTGGACCGGTGGCGGTCCGGCGACGGACGTCCCGTCGAGCTCACCCGGGCCGTGCCGGAGCCGACCGGCCACCCCGCGCGCACCTTCGCCACCTGGGCCAGGGACCACGCGGGCGGCTCCCGGGCGGACCGCCCGTGACCGGGGAGCGGGACGCGGAGGCCGGGGCGACCCGACCCGGCGGGGCCGTGGGACGATGCATCAGGCCCATCCGACGAACGGTTGCCGAGGAGGTGGCGGTGGCGTCCCGACCACGGCCCGACGGCGCACCCTCGTCCGAGCCGTCCCGGGGCGGCGACGACCGGCTCGCGCGCCGGCTGGGCACCGGCGACGCGGTGGTCATCGGGCTCGGGTCGATGATCGGGGCGGGGGTGTTCGCCGCGTTCGGCCCCGCCGCGCGTGCCGCCGGCGCCGGTCTGCTGATCGGGCTGGTGGTCGCTGCGGTGATCGCGTACTGCAACGCGGTCGCCTCCGCGCAGCTGGCGGCGGTCTACCCGGTCTCCGGCGGCACCTACGTCTACGGCCGCGAGCGCCTGGGGCACTGGTGGGGGTTCACCGCCGGGTGGGGTTTCGTCATCGGCAAGACCGCGTCGTGCGCCGCCATGGCGCTCACCTTCGCCTCCTACGCGCTGCCCGGCCCCTGGTGGGCGCAGCGCGCCCTGGCCGTCGCGGCGGTGCTGGGGCTGACCGCGCTGAACTACCACGGGGTGACCAGGACGGCCCTGCTCACCCGGGTGCTCGTCGCCACCAGCCTGACCGCCCTGGCCGTGGTGGTGGCGGGCATCGCGGCGGGCGGCCACGCCGACCCGGCGAATCTGGGCGGCGGGCGGGTGACGGGCGGCGTCTACGGCGTCCTGCAGGCCGCGGGGCTGCTGTTCTTCGCCTTCGCCGGCTACGCCCGCATCGCCACCATGGGCGAGGAGGTCCGCGACCCGCGCCGCACCATCCCGCGGGCGATCGAGATCGCCCTGTTCGTCGCCGTGGCCGTCTACCTGGTGGTCGGGGTCGGGGCGCTGCTGGCGGCCGGGCCGTACCGGCTCGCCGCCTCCGGCGCGCCGCTGACCACCGCGGTCGAGGCGGCGGGCGCCGGCTTCCTGGCCCCGGTGGTGCGGGCGGGCGGCGCGCTGGCGGCGCTGGGGGCTCTGCTGGCCCTGATCGCCGGTGTCGGCCGCACCGTCCTGGCCATGGCCCGCAACCGCGACCTGCCCGGCGGGCTCGCCGCCGTCCATCCCCGCCACCGGGTGCCGCACCACGCCGAGATCGCCCTGGCGGTGGTGGTCTGCGTCCTGGTGTCCGTCGCCGACCTGCGCGGCGTGATCGGCTTCTCCTCGTTCGGCGTGCTCGTCTACTACGCGATCGCCAACGCCTCGGCGTTCACCCAGCCCGCGGCCGACCGCCGCCGGCCGCGCTGGCTCAACGTGCTCGGCGTCGCCGGCTGCCTGACCCTGGTGGTCACCCTGCCGTGGCAGTCGGTGCTCGCCGGCGCGGCCATGTTCGCCGCCGGACTGGCCGGCCGATGGCTGGTCCTGCGGCGCCGGGCGGCGCCGGCCGCGTCCGGTGGTCGAGGCCGGGCGGCGCCGTAGCGTGACCCGTCCACGGCGGGGTCGCCGGTCCACGCGTGTGTTCACACCGCCTTCCTCCGGAAAGGTCAGGCGGACCCTGGGAAGTCCGAGAGGGCGCCGTCCGTGCCGATCGTCCCCCTCTCGGGGAGGCGGCGGTCACCGGGTTCCGCCCGTGGCGCTTCGGGAGCGGGGACGTCTCGACGGCCCCCGCCCCGAGCCGGGCTTCGCGGCCTTCCCCTAGAGTGCTTACGTCCCCCGCGCGCCCGGGGTCCCGGCCCGGCGGCGCGTGCCGACCCCGTCTGAGGGCCCGCGGGCCCGACCGAGGAGCCACCGTGACCGATCCGGCATCCATGTCCCTGCAGCAGGAGATCGCCCGGGATCTCCGGGTGAGCGTTTCCTTCGACGCGCAGCGGGAGATCGAGCACCGGGTCGCCTTCCTCACCGCCCAGCTGACCTCCACGGGCCTGCGCGCGCTGGTGCTGGGCATCAGCGGCGGGGTGGACTCCACCGCCGCGGGCCGGCTGTGCCAGCTCGCCGTCGAGCGGGTCCGCGCCGCCGGGCGGGAGGCGACGTTCTACGCGATGCGGTTGCCGTACGGTGACCAGGCCGACGAGAAGGACGCGCGGCTGGCGCTGGAGTTCATCCGGCCCGACCAGGTCCTGACCGTGGATGTGAAGCCCGCCAGCGACGCCGCGCTGGAGGCGCTGCTGGCCGGTGGCATGGCCTTCCGCGACGCCCACCAGCAGGACTTCGTGCACGGCAACATCAAGGCGCGGCAGCGCATGATCGTCCAGTTCGCGGTGGCGGGCGCGCACGGGGGGCTGGTCGTGGGGACCGACCACGCCGCCGAGGCGGTCTCCGGCTTCTTCACCAAGTTCGGTGACGGCGCGGCCGACGTGGTGCCGCTCGCCGGCCTGACCAAGCGGCGGGTGCGGGCCGTGACCCAGGCTCTGGGCGCGCCGCCGGAGCTGGTCGGCAAGGTCCCGACCGCGGACCTGGAGACGCTGAACCCGGGCAGGCCCGACGAGGAGGCGCTCGGCGTCGCCTACGACCACATCGACGACTTCCTGGAGGGCGAGCCGGTCGACGGGGCCGCCTTCGAGACGATCGTCCGCCGCTACCGGCTCACCGAGCACAAGCGGCAGCCGCCGATCGCCCCCTGAGCCGCTCCCCGGCGGACACAGGCCATGGCCGTCGAACCGGAGCGAGCGGATGAGTGCCGGGCGGGCGGTCCGCCGGCGTGGGCTACATGGTCGTTCCGCCTGAGACGTCGAGCCGATGGCCGGTGACATAGCGGCTGTCGTCGGAGACTAGGAAAGCGACGGTGTCGGCCACGTCCTGCGGCGTGCCCAGCCGGCCGAGGGGCGTCTGTGACGACAGCCAGGCCAGGGCGTCGCCGACGAGGCGTCCTTGGTGCATGTCGGTGTCGATGACGCCGGGGGCCACGAGGTTGACCGTGATGCCGCGCGGCCCAAGCTTCTTGGCCAGGGCGACGGTCATGACGTCGAGCGCGGCCTTGGACATGGCGTAGTCGATCGCCCTGGGAATGGCCGCCCCGCGCGTCAGCATGGTGCCCACGGTGACGATCCGGCCGCCGTCGCGCAGCCGGGGCAGGGCTTGCTGGGTGATGAAGAACGGGGCAATAGTGTTGACCGCGAGCAGGCGCTCGAAGCCCTCCCGGGTGACGCCGTCGATCTCGGCCTGCCCGCCGAGGATGCCCGCGTTGTTGACCAGGACGTCCAGCCCGTCGGCCTGCGCGTCGAAGGCGGCCCACAGGGCTTCGGCGTCGCCGGGCGCGCCCAACTCGGCCTGGACGGCGAAGGCCCGCCCGCCGGCCGCTTCGATGGCGGCGACGGTGTCCTTGGCGGCGGTGTGGTTGCCGCCGTAGTGCACGGCGACGCGCGCGCCTTCGCGGGCCAGCCGGGTGGCGATGGCGCGGCCGATGCCCCGGCTCGCGCCGGTCACCAGCGCGGTCTTGCCGGTCAATGTCGTCATGATCACGCCTTTCTTGCTTTACGCGGTGTAGGGGGTGGTGGTCCTGGCGTCGCGCAGGATGCGCGCCCACCAGGTCGTCTGGTCGAGCAGGGTCTTCGCGGCCGCGGCCGGGCCGACCGGGTCCTTCGGCTGCCCGTTGGCGTCGAAGCACTCCCAGGCGCCGTGGAAGCTGACGGTGTCGCGGGTGGTGACGGCGTGCAGCTCGGCGAAGACGGCACGCAGGTGCTCCACGGCGCGCAGCCCTCCCGACAGGCCGCCGTAGGAGACGAACGCCACCGGTTTGGCGTGGAACTGCTGGTTGTGCCAGTCAATGGCGTTCTTCAGCGCGGCCGGGTAGCTGTGGTTGTACTCGGGGGTCACCACCACGAACGCGTCGGCGGCCGTCAGCCTCGGGGTCAGCCCGCCCAGGGCCTCCAGCACCGGCGCGGGCGCGGACATCGACGGGGCCACCCCGCCGATCGGCACCTCGGCCAAGTCGATCACGTCGACGTCGAGGTCCGGGCGGGACGCGGCCTGGGTGGCGAACCAGCGGGCCACGGTCGGGCCGAAGCGTCCGTCGCGGACGCTGCCGATGATGACGGCCAGCCGCAGCGGGTCAGTGATCACGGAGTTCTCCCTTCATGGCGGCGGCCTGTCGCAGGGCCGCCAGCAAGGTGGTCTCGCTCGCCGATCCGGTGAGCGGGGGCAGGTTCTCGACGAGGAAGACCGGCACGCCGGTGATGCCGAGCCGGCGCACGCGGTCGAGCCGGGCGCGCAGCTCGGCGGCGGGTACCTGGCCGGCGCCGATGCCGATCTCGGCGGCCAGCCGGGCGAGGGTGGCGGGGTCGCCGACGTGCAGCCCGTCAGTGAAGTGGGCGCGGAACAGCCGTTCGGCCATAAGCTCGGCCTTGCCCTGGTGGGCGGCGTCGGCGAGGAGACAGTGGGCGTCGAAGGTGCCGGTGGCGATCGCCTTGCCGTACTCCAGCCGCCGGCCGCTTGCGGGCCGAAGGTCTGTTCCAGGACCGTCAGCAGCGGACGTCCGTCGGCAGGGGCGCCCGGGGCGAGTTCGAAGGGCAGGAACTCCACCGTCACCGGCATGCCCGCGGCCCTGAGCCGGTCCGCGGCGCGGGCGAAGCGGGTGTAGCCGAGGTAGGAGTGCGCGCAGATGATGTCCATCACGATCCGGGCTTTGACGCTGTACGACATGGGTGCCCGCCTCACGCGGCCACGGAAGAGGGCTCGGCCGACGGGGTCCGGTCGCGTAGGGGGACCTCGCGGATCAGCCAGGCCAGGGTGAAGGCGAGGACGCCCAGTGCGGCGGCGCCGAGGGCCATGGCGTGGACGCCGTTGGCGACGGCGAGGCGGACCGCCTCGCGCGCGACGGCGGGAAGCTCGGCGAGCGCGCCGGGTGTCAGCTCTCCGGTGCCGATCCGGGCGCCGGTCGCCGCGCCGAGGCGGTCGATGAGGGTGTCCTGCAGCCGGGCGGTGTACAGGGCGCCCAGGGCGGCCACGCCCAGCGAGGCGCCCATCGTGTGCCAGAGAGTGACCGAGCCGCTGGCCGCCCCCATGTCGCGCGGCTCGGCGCTGTTGATGGTGATGATCGTGGTGGACTGCATGAGCAGGCCCACCCCGAGCCCGCCGATCAGCGTCAGGCCGGAGGCGAGCGCCAGGCTGACGCCGGGGCGTAGCAGGAGCAGCGCAAGCATGCCGGCCGTCACGGTGGCGCCGCCGAGGATCGAGTAGATCCGGTAGCGGCCCGTACGGCTGATCAACCGGCCGGTGCCGACCAGCACGGCGACCATGCCGAGCATCGCGGGCAGGATAAGCAGGCCGCTGGCGATCGGCGAGGCGCCGTGGACGAGCTGCATGTACTGGGGCAGGAAGGTGGCGGCCACCACCATGCCGACGCCACCGAGGAAGCGGATGACCTGGGCGAGAGTGAAGTTGCGGTCGGCGAACAGGTGCAGCGGGACGATCGGCTCGGCCGCGCGCCTCTCCACGACCAGCAGGACGCCCGCCGCCGCCAGCCCGATCAGGACCAGGGCCAGGATCACCGGCGAACCCCAGGCGTACCGGGTGCCGCCCCAGCTGGCGACCAGGCTCAGCGCGACCAGGACCACCGTCAGCAGCAACGCCCCGAGGTAGTCGAGCCGGGCCCTGACGCGGCGCCGCTCCAGCCGTACGGCGGCGCCGATGAGCAGCACGGCGACCGCGCCGATCGGCAGGTTGACGAAGAACACCCACCGCCAGCCCACATCGGCGAACAGGCCGCCGAGCAGCGGCCCGGCGATGAACGCGATCGGCATCATCACCCCGAACAGCCCCATCAGTCTGCCGCTGTGCCGGGGCGGCACCAGCTCGCCGATCAACGCCAGCGCCCCGGTCATCAGCCCGCCCGCGCCCAGGCCCTGCACCATCCGGAAGCCGACGAGCTGGATCATGTCCTGCGCGGCTCCCGACAACCCGGATCCCAGCAGGAACACCACGATCGCGGCCAGGTAGACCGGCTTGCGCCCGTACAGGTCGCCGAGTTTGCCCCAGATCGGGGTCGAGGCGGCCATGCAGATGAGGTAACCGGTCGCCACCCAGGAGAAGTACTCCAGCCCGCCGAGATCTCTCACGATCGCCGGCAGCGCGGGGCCGAGCATCATGCCGTCCAGCGGGGCCGTGATCATGCCCAGCATGACGCCGGTCACGCCCCAGCGAAGATTCCGATCCATACGCCCTCCAATTCGCGTACCTCGTACGTCAAATGGACCATAACCATTCAGGTACCATGTACGCAAATGGAGGAAGGGAGGCGCGCATGGCCGACGAGGAACCCACCAGCATCTGGATGCGTCCGGAGCGACAGGAACGCTCCGGCCCGGGACGGCGCCCCGGATACAGCCGCGAGCAGGTCACCAGCACGGCCGTCCGGATCGCCGACGCCGAGGGCGTGGAGGCCGTGACCATGCGGCGGATAGCGGGCGAGCTGGGCACCGGCGCCATGTCGCTCTACCGCTACGTGCCCCGGCGCGATGACCTATTCGACCTCATGATCGACCTGGTGATGAGCGAGATCGAGCTCCCCGACGACCCGTCCGGTGACTGGCGCGGCGACCTGACGCTGCTGGCCCGGCAGACCCGCGCCGCCGGCCTACGCCACCCCTGGCTGATCGCGCTCCTCACCAGCCGGCCCACGCTGGGCCCCAACCTGCTGCGCGTGCACGAGTTCGCACTCGGCGCCTTCAACGGGGCCGGGCTCGACATCGACGACATCACCGGCTTCGCTGGCATGCTGAACGACTACGTGCACAGTGCGATCCGCCGCGAGCTCGGCTGGCTGGAGGAGGCTCGCCGCACCGGCCTGGACCCCGAGCGCTGGAAGCGGGACTACATGGGACCGTACGTCCGCCAGGTCGTCGAATCCGGCGCCTTCCCCCTGTTCAACCGGTCGGTTCTCGACTCCCACACCGCTCACCTCACCCCCGAGGACCGCTTTCGACATGGACTCGATCGCGTCCTCGACGCCATCGCCGCGCTCATTCCTCGCTGAGGAGAAGACCAGGCGACGTACGTCCCCCAGAGATGCCGGATCAGCGGCGGCTTGGCGGCTCATCGCAGGGTTCTTGGCGGCACCCCTCGATTGACGGGTACGGCACCGCCCCTCTATCCTCGATCTCGCCACAGAAACTAGGGCCATTAGTTTCTAGCGAATATGCCTAGGAAAGGGTGGGACGCGCATGGTGCGGGCCGGGCTGACCGCGGAGCGGGTGACGCTCGCCGCCGCCGAGCTGGCGGACGAGGCAGGGCTCGACCACCTGACCATGTCGGCGGTGGCCCGGCGGCTCGGGGTCAAGGACGCCAGCCTGTACGCGCACGTCCGCGGCCTCGATGACCTGCGCGGGCGCATCTCCCTGCTGGGGGCGGACGAGAAGACCATCCGCATCGCCGAGGCCACCGCCGGGCGGGCGGGCAAGGACGCGCTGGTGGCCTACGCCGACGCCTGGCGGGCGTACGCCCACGACCACCCGGGCCGCTACACCGCGACGCAGATCCCGATGCGGATCGACCCCGAGCTCCTGGCCCGGGCCGCCGGGCCGCGGCGCGCGGTCGAGCTGACCTACAGCATGCTGCGCGCCTACGCGCTGACCGAGCCCGACCTGACCGACGCGGTCCGGCTGATGCGCAGCACGCTGCACGGCTTCGTCAGCCTGGAGGCCGCGGGCGGGTTCGCGCACGCGCGCCCCGCGCAGGAGTCCTGGGTCCGCTGCCTGGACGCCCTGCACTCCCTCCTGGAGCACTGGCCCGCACCCGACGAAGGAGACCCGGAATGACTCCCCCGGCCATCGGCCGCCTGCGCGTGGACGGCGCGACCCTGCACTACGAGGTGCGCGGGAAGGGCCCGCTCCTGCTGCTGATCTCCGGCGGCACGGGCGGCGCGGCCTCCTTCGAGGACGTCG
Source organism: Streptosporangium sp. NPDC048047 (assembly GCF_040653115.1). Lineage (NCBI taxonomy): Bacteria > Bacillati > Actinomycetota > Actinomycetes > Streptosporangiales > Streptosporangiaceae > Streptosporangium > Streptosporangium sp. NPDC048047. The sequence continues at coordinate 201,402 of NZ_JBEZNH010000008.1, forward strand.
CCGACGACCTCGCCGACGGCCGCACGGTCGTCTCCTACGACCCGCGCGGCCTGTCCCGCAGCCCCTTGGACGACCCGGAGGCGCCGCAGCACGTCGCGCGGCACGCCGGCGACGCGCTCGCGCTGCTGGACCTGCTGTCACCGGACGCGCCCGCCCGCGTGGCCGGCTGCAGCTCGGGCGCGATCGTCGCGCTGCACCTGCTGGCCACCCGCCCCGATCGGGTCGAACGCGTCGTGGCGCACGAGCCGCCGGTGGTGGAGGTGCTGCCGGACGCCGCCGAGCACCGCGCCATGCTCGCCCATGTCCAGGACGTCTTCCACCGGGAGGGGCTGATGCCCGCGGCGGCCGTGTTCGCGGCCGGCCTCAGAGCGCCCGGCGCACCCGCCGCGACCCCGGCGGCCCAGGCGACGCCGCCCGCCGCCGGGCTGACGCCGCGGGCGGCGGCGCGCGTCGAGCGGACCATGGCCGACATGCCCTACTTCCTCGGGCGGATCGTGCCGGCCTTCATGGCCTACGCCCCGGACGTGGAGCGCCTGGCGGCCCTGCCGGAACGGCTCGTGCTCGCGGGCGGGGCCGAATCCCACGGCGAGCTGCCCCACCGCTGCGCCGCCTTCCTGGCCGAGCTGCTCGGCGCCGAGTTCGTCCGCTTCCCCGGCGGGCACACGGGCCTCAGCACGCACCCCGCCGAGTTCGGCGAGCTGCTGCGCGAGCTGCTGGGACCCCGGTGACCATGAACCCGCGGGACCCCGCCGCGGGCGCCTTCACCCGCCCCACCGGCCTCTCCGGTGCCTCCTGTCAGGCGTGGGCGGGTTCGGTGACACCGAACCACCGCCGCAGGGCCGCCCGGAGTGCTTCGATCTCCGTGGGATCGGGCCGGGGCGACGAGGACGCCCAGGCCACATGGCAGTCCGGCCGGAGGAGCAGGGCGGTGGGCGCGGGAGCCTGGGAGCGCGCCGCGACGACGTCGACCTGACCGTGGCGCAGGGCGGGTGTCTCCGCCAGCCATGCCCCTTCGGTCAGGTCCAGCAGGAGCGGGCGTGCGGTCCTGGTCAGCTCGGCCAGCCGTACCGGTCCGGCCGGGGTGTGCAGTTCCAGGTCTGGGGCGAAGCGGCCGGTCAGCGGGTGCGGCGCGGGTTCGCCCATGTCGTAGCGGACGTCGGCGCCCGCGGTGAGCTCGGCCAGGCGCCGCACGGCGCCCGGGTCGCGGAGCAGTTCGGCGAACACCTCGCGCAGTCCGGTGACGTCGTCGCCGGGGGCGATCAGGGCCGCCTGCGCCTGCGCGTTCAGCACCATGCGCCGGGCGGCCGATCGCCGCTCCGTCTCGTAGGTGTCCAGCAGTCCGGACGGGGCGCTCCCCCGGATCTCGGCGGCGAGTTTCCAGCCGAGGTTGACCGCGTCCTGCAGGCCGAGGTTGAGCCCCGGGCCGCCTCCCGTGGCGGAGTACACGTGGGCGGCGTCACCGATCAGGAACACCCGGCCGTCGGCGAACCGTTCGGCGACCCGGGTGTTGCCGCCGGTCAGCCGGCGCAGCACGTGCGGCCCCCGGCCCTCGGGCGGACCGAGCGGCACGTCGACGCCGAGCACACGGCGGACGCTCGCGCGCAGCTCCTCCAGGCTCATCGGGGCCTCGGTCGCGGGCTGGTCCCACTCCGTGGTGCTGACCAGCGGCGGGTGACCGGGCATCGGCGCGTAGGAGAACCCTCCGTGCTCGGTGCGGTGGGGCAGGAACGGCATGACGGCGCCGTGGCCGGGCACGTTCAGCGCACCGGTCGCGGGATCGATCCGGCCCGCGGGGACCGTCGCGTGCGCCGAGCGGACGGTCATCCGGTCGTAGGTGACGCCGGGGAATCCGATGCCGGAGAGCTTGCGCGTGGTGCTGTGGGCTCCGTCGGCCCCGACCAGGTACCGGGCTCGCAGGCGGTACTCCCCCTCGGGGCCCGCGACGTCGACGGTGACCGCGTCGCCGTCCTGTTCCTGTGACAGGCCGGCGACCTCGTGTCCCCACCGGATCTCCACGCCCAGTTCGACGGCGCGCTCCCGCAGGACCTGCACGATGCGTCGCTGCGGCACCGGCAGGGCGTGGACGGGGCTGTCCTCCAGCAGACTCAGGTCCAGGCCCATCGCGCCGAACATGAAGTACGCGGAGTTCGGCCGCGGCGGTTCCGGGCTGCCGCTGAGACGTTCGTGCAGGCCGCGGTGGTCGAGCATTCTCACGACCTGGCCGAGCAGACCGTTCGCCTTCGGTTCCTCGCTCGGCTCGGGCAGCCGCTCCAGCACGAGCGGCCGGACCCCCGCCAGGCTCAGCTCGCAGGCCAGCATCAGCCCGTTCGGGCCGCCGCCGCTGATGACGACATCTGTGATCATGTTTTCTCCTTGGTTCGCGCGGAGGACGGGCGGCGCGCCGAAGCGCAGGGACGCGGCCGGCCGCGATGGCGCCCGGCGAGGGTGGTGAAGCCGGAGCGAGGACGCCAGGCTAGACAAAAAGATGCGTACGCGCAAATTTGCGCGTACGCATCTAAGCTATGCTGGCACGGTGACGACACGACGAACGGGACTGCGCGAACAGAAGAAGCAGGCCACCCGGGAGGCCCTGCGCGAGGCGGCCCTGCGGCTGGCTCTTGAGCGCGGACCGGACAACGTCCGCGTCGACGACATCGCCGAGGCCGCCGGCGTCTCGCCGAGGACGTACAACAACTACTTCTCCAGCAGGGAGCAGGCGATCGTCGCCGCCGTCACCGGCGAACGGGAGGCACGGGTCGCGGCGGCGGTGGCCGACCGGCCCGACGGCGTCGGCCTCGCCGACGCCGTCATCGAGGCCGTCGTGGATCAGTACACCGCCCCGGACGCATCCGGCCGGGACGCGCTACTGCTGATCACCACCCGCCCCGCGCTGCGCGACGCGTTCATCGACGCCACCACCGCGATCGAGCATCCCCTCGCTGAAGCCATCGCCGGGCGTCTCGGTGACGGCGACACGCACACCGCACGGGTGCTCGCGGCGAGCGTGGCCGCCGCGGTCCGCGTGGTGCTCGAACGGTGGCTGCAGACGACCGTCTCGTCCGCCACGGCAAGTGGGCTCGTCGTGCCGGCCGGCTCGCTGCCGGACCTCCTCCGCACCACGCTCGCGTCCCTCGCGCCCGCGCTCGACGCCGCGGAGCGACGAGCACTCCGCCACCGGCGTCAGTGAACCCCCGCCTCAGGGAGCGGCGTCCGCTGGCGTGACCGGGCCGGAACACTCCGACACCACCGCGGCGACGGCCCGCCACCGCCGCCGCAGGCCGGGTCAGCGCCCCGCGGAACTCGACCTGACGACGAGGACGGGCGGCACGACGAGCCGCTCGCCCTCGCAGGTCCCCGGCACGTCGATCCGCCGCAGCAGCACCTCGATGCACTGCCGGCCCACCGCGGCGAAGTCCTGCCGGACCGTGGTGAGCGGGGGTGAGAAGAACTCCGCCTCGGGGATGTCGTCGAACCCCACGACGCTGATCTGCTCGGGGACCCGCACCCCCTCCTCGGTGAGCGCCCGCAGCAGGCCGAGCGCCATCTGGTCGTTGGCCACGAACACCGCCGTCACCCCGCCGATCCCGGCCAGGCTCCGGCCCGCCTCGTAACCCGAACGGGGGCTCCAGTCGCCGAACAGCGGCTCGGGCACCGTACGGCCGGCCGCCTCCAGGGTGGCCCGCCAGCCCTCGATCCGGCCCTCGCTCTCCAGCCAGTCGGCCGGGCCGGCCACGTGCCAGACCGTCTCGTGGCCCAGCTCCAGCAGGTGCCGGGTGGCGAGCCTGGCGCCCTCGGCCTGGTCGATGCAGACCACGGGCACGTCGGTCCGATGCGAGCCCTCGACGGCCACCGCGGGCAGGCCGGGAGGCAGGCTCTCCAGGGCGCGGGCCGCCGAGCGCTGAGGCGCGACGACCACGACGCCGTCGACGCCCTGGTCGGCGAGGTAGTCGATGGCGTCGCCGACGCTTGCGGCGTCGATCGACTTCAGGCTCACGATGCTGACGAAGTAGCCGGCGGTCCTGGCGGCCTGCTCGATGCCGTAGACGGTGCTGGCCGGGCCGTACAGGGTGGTGTCGAAGCTCACCACGCCGAGCGTCCGCGAGCTCCTGGTGACCAGGGCACGGGCGGCGAGGTTACGGCGGTAGCCGAGCCGGTCGATCGCCTCCAGCACCCGGGTCCGGGTGGCCGCCCGGACGTTGGGGTGGTCGTTGAGCACCCGCGAGACCGTCTGATGCGACACACCGGCCTCTCTGGCGACGTCGGCCATGATCGGTGGGCGGTGCCCGGCAGGCGGTGCCACGGTCTCTCCTTTCGGCCGGCCACCCGGGTCAGCGAGCGGTTCCGGCCCGGCGTTTGGTCCAGACGTCGAACGCGACGGCCGCCAGCAGGACGGCCCCCTTGACGAGCATGACCCGCTCACTGGGTGAGCCGATCAGGGACATGCCGTTGTTGATGACCGCCATGATGAGGCCGCCGGTGATCGCCCCGGCGACCTTGCCGACGCCGCCCTGTACGGCGGCGCCGCCGATGAAGGCCGCGGCGATCGCGTCGAGCTCGAAGCTGGCGCCCGCCGTCGGGCCGGCCTGGTTGAGCCGTCCGGCGAAGATGACGCCGGCGACGGCCGACAGCACCCCCATATTAACGAAGATCCAGAAGACGACCTGCTTGACCTTGACCCCGGACATGACGGCCGCGTGCAGATTGCCGCCGATGGCGTAGATCCGGCGGCCGAAGACCGTACGGCCGGCCAGCAGCGAGTAGCCGAGCACCAGCACCGCCAGCAGCACCAGCACCCAGGGCAGGTTCTTGAACCGGGCGAGCTGCACGACCAGGAAGAGGATCAGCGCCGTCCCGGCCGCCATCTTCAGGGCGAACAGCGGCAACGGGTCCACGGTCTGGCCGTATCCGGCGCGTGCCCGGCGGGCGCGCCACTGCGCCGTGACCATGCCGGCGACGGCGATCAGGCCGACCAGCAGGCTGAACAGGTCGGCGAGGCCCAGCGGGCCGAGGCCGATGTTGCCGAGGTAGCCGTCGGTGAAGCCGTTGGAGAGGGTGCGGACCGCGTCGGGGAACGGACCGATGCCCTGGTTGCCCAGCACGGTCAGGGTGAGCGCGCGGAACAGCAGCATTCCGGCGAGCGTCACGATGAACGCCGGAATGCCGAAGTAGGCGATCCAGAACCCCTGCCAGGCGCCGACGAGGCCGCCGGCCACCAGCGTGGCCGCCAGCGCCGCCAGCCACGGCAGGCCCATGTCGACCATGAGCACCGCGGCCAGCGCGCCGGTCACCGCGACCACCGAGCCCACCGACAGGTCGATGTGCCCGGCGATGATGATCAGGATCATCCCGATGGCGAGGATGAGGACGTAGGAGTTCTGGACGATGATGTTGGAGATGTTCTGCGGCTGGAGCAAGGCCCCGTCGGTGAGCACCGAGAACAGCGCGATGATCAGGGCGAAGGCGATGTAGATGCCGCTGGAGCGCAGGTTGAGCGACAGCCCGCCCAGCGACACCCGTCCCGGCCGCCGCGGCTCCTCCGGGTCCCCGGCCCCGGTCCCGGTCCCGGCCGCCGCCTCGGCGGGGGTGATGCTGCTCATGAGGGCTTACTCCTGTCCCTTGGTCATCAGGTGCATGAGGCGTTCCTGCGTGGCCTCCCGGCGCGGCACCTCACCGGTGACGCGGCCCTCGCAGAGGGTGTAGATGCGGTCGCACAGGCCCAGCAGCTCCGGCAGCTCCGAGGAGATCACCAGGATCGCCCGGCCCTGGTCGGCGAGCCGGTTGATGATCGTGTAGATCTCGTACTTGGCGCCGACGTCGATGCCCCGGGTCGGCTCGTCGAGGATCAGCACGTCGGGCTGGGTGAGGATCCACTTCGACAGCACGACCTTCTGCTGGTTGCCGCCGCTGAGCTTGCCGACCACGCTGGACACGCCGGGGGCCTTGATGTTCATGCTCCGGCGGTACTCCTCGGCGACCTTGTACTCCTCGCGCTCGTCGACCCAGCCGCGGCGAGACAGCCCGGCCAGGCCCGCGGCCGAGATGTTGCGCCTGACGTCGTCGATGAGGTTGAGGCCGTAGCGCTTGCGGTCCTCGGTGGCGTAGGCCAGGCCGTGCTCGATGGCGTCCTGGACGGTGCGGATCCGGACCTGCCTGCCGTCCTTGAAGATCCTGCCGGAGATGTCGGTGCCGTAGGCCCGCCCGAACACGCTCATCGCCAGCTCGGTGCGGCCCGCGCCCATCAGCCCGGCCAGTCCGACGATCTCGCCGCGGCGCAGGGTGAGGCTCGCGCCGTCGACCACCTTGCGGCCGGCCTGGGTGGGGCTGTGCACCGTCCAGTCCTCGATGCGCAGCGCCTCCTCGCCGATGGACGGCTCGTGCGGCGGGAAGCGGTTGTCCAGGGCGCGGCCCACCATCCCGGAGATGATGCGGTCCTCGGTGACGCCGCCGCCGGCCATGTCGAGCGTCTCGATCGTCCGCCCGTCGCGGATGACGGTGACGGAGTCGGCGATCGCGGTCACCTCGTTGAGCTTGTGGGAGATGATGACGCAGGTGATGCCCTCCCCGCGCAGGCCCCGCAGCAGGTCCAGCAGGTGCGCGGAGTCCTCGTCGTTGAGCGCGGCGGTCGGCTCGTCGAGGATGAGCAGCTTCACCCGCTTCGACAGTGCCTTGGCGATCTCGACGAGCTGCTGCTTGCCCACGCCGATGTCGGCGACCATCGTCACCGGGTTCTCCCGCAGGCCGACCCGCCTCATCAGCTCGGCGGCCTCGTGGTTGGTGCGGTTCCAGTCGATGATCCCGCGCCTGGCGCGTTCGTTGCCCAGGAAGATGTTCTCGGCGATCGACAGCTGCGGGCTGAGCGCCAGCTCCTGGTGGATGATGACGATGCCCGCGCGCTCGCTGTCGCGGATGCCGCCGAACTCGCAGCGGGCGCCGTCGAAGACGATCTCGCCCTCGTAGTCGCCGTGCGGGTGCACCCCGGACAGCACCTTCATCAGCGTCGACTTGCCGGCGCCGTTCTCTCCGCAGATCGCGTGGATCTCGCCCCGCCGTACCGACAGGGTGACGTCCTGCAGCGCCCTGACGCCGGGGAAGGTCTTGGTGATCCCGCTCATCCGCAGGATGTGGTCGGACTCGTGGTCGGTCTTCTGATCGGTCTTCTGGTCGGTCATCGCGGGAAGGAGGCCCCTCGGTCCCGGGGCCCGGGGCCGCGGAGGGCCCCGGGCTCACCCTTCGTCACTTCAGTTGGTCTTCGGTGTAGTAGCCGCCGCCGACGATGACGTCCTTGTAGTTGTCCTTGTCGACGATCACCGGGTCGAGGAGGTAGGAGGGGACGACCTTGTTGCCGTTGTCGTAGTCCGTGGTGTTGTTCACCTCGGGCTTGCCGCCCTTGAGGACGGCGTCGGCCATCTTGACGGTCGTCTCGGCGAGCTTGCGGGTGTCCTTGAAGATGGTGGAGTACTGCTCGTCGGCGATGATCGACTTCACCGAGGCGAGTTCGGCGTCCTGGCCGGTCACGACCGGGTACTTCTGGGCGCCGGTGCCGTAGCCGTTGCTCTTGAGCGCCGACAGGATGCCGATGGACAGGCCGTCGTAGGGCGACAGCACGCCGTCGACCTTGGCGTCGCCGGTGTAGCTCTTGGTGAGGAGGTCCTCCATGCGCCGCTGCGCGGTGGCGGGGTCCCAGCGCAGGATCGCGGCCGTCTTGAAGTCGGTCTGGCCGCTCTTGACCTTCAGCGTGCCGTCGTCGATCTTCGGCTTGAGCACCGACATGGCGCCGTTCCAGAAGAAGGTGGCGTTGTTGTCGTCGGGCGAGCCGCCGAACAGTTCGACGTTGAACGGGCCCTTCTTGCCGCCGTCGACGCCGAGTCCCTTCAGCAGTGAGGTGGCCTGCTGGACGCCGACCTTGAAGTTGTCGAAGGTGGCGTAGTAGTCGACGTTGGGGCTGTTGCGGATCAGGCGGTCGTAGGCGATGACCGGGATCTTGTTGTCGGCGGCCTGCTGTAGCTGGGAGGTGAGCGCGGTGCCGTCGATGGAGGCGACGATCAGCAGCTTGGCGCCCTTGGTGATCTGGTTCTCGATCTGGTTGGCCTGGGTGGGGATGTCGTTCTCGGCGTACTGCAGGTCGACCTTGTAGCCCAGTTTCTCCAGCTGCGACCTGACGTTGTCGCCGTCGTGGATCCAGCGCTCGGAGGACTTGGTGGGCATGGTGACGCCGATCAGCGCGCCGGCCGCGCCGCCGCCGCTGTCGGCGGAGGCCTGGGTGTCCACCGTCTTCTGGCTGGAGCCGCAGGCCGTCATGGTGGCGGCGAGTACGACGGCGGACAGCGCGCCCGCGATTCGTGCCAACCTCATCGTGCACATCTCCTTGCGGATCGGGGGGTCATCCAGCGGGCCCCGGCAACGCTCGTCCCGGCCGTCACCGAGGCATAAGAAGCGTCAAACAGTCACATAACGTGATGACCGGAATGAAAGGCGTGTTCGCTGAGCCGATTGTTATCGCTAACAAAGATGGTGTCAATGGTTCCGGCTAACCTCCCGGAAACCCGCCCGTAACGCCCCGGCCGCCCCACCCGCATGCGGGGCCGCCGGGGCGTTACGGGGGTCTCCGTAGAACTCGCCGAAAATCGGGCGATATACCCTGTGGGTAGTCACTGCTGGGATTTCTCCCGGCTACCGGCGAGGAGCGCCCATGGCCATCAGTGATCAGCCTCGGCCGGAGATCGTCGTCGGACTCGTGGCGACTCCGCCGGACTATCCGGCGCAGGTGGTCGCGCGGCTCACCGCCGAGCTGGCCGACCGGCTCGCCGAGCGGGTGGACCCGGACGTGCGGTGGACCGTCCGGGAAAGCTGGGGTGAGGTGGCTCCCCGCCGCGACGGCGGCGTTGAGGCGCTCCTCGACGATCTCGCCCGCCGGCGCGACGAGGCCCGGTGGGACGTCGCGATCTGCCTGACCGACCTGCCGCTGCACACCGAGCGGGTGCCGCTGGTCGCGCAGACGTCCACCCGGCGCCGGGTCGCGATGGTGTCCTTGCCCGCGCTGGGGCTGCGCCAGCTCCGAGCGCTCCGCGCGGTCGTTCCGGGGCTCGTGGGCCGGCTCCTCGCCGACGCTTCCGATGAGCGGGCGCCGGCGACCGGCCGGCGACCGGGCGGGCTGACCGGCCAGGTCGCCGCCATTCACCGGGTGGTCGGCGAGGCCGGCGCCGGGGAACTGGGCTACGTCGCCTCGCGGCTGATCGGCCGGGTACGGCTGGTGACCGGGATGGTCCGGGCCAACCGCCCGGGCCGCGCCCTGCTGGGCCTGTCCAAACTGCTGGTCGGCGCCTTCGGCGCGGCCGCGTTCGCCCTCACCACCGACACCATCTGGCAGATGGGCGATGCGCTCGGCGGCCTCCGCCTCACCGTGATCATGCTTCTCGGGCTGACCGCGCTGGTGGCCTGGCTGATCGTCGCGCACGACCTGTGGGAGAGACCGGACCGGGAGACGCCGGCCGAGCTGGCCCGGCTGTTCAACCTGGGCACGGTCCTGACCCTCACCCTGGCCGCCACGGTGTCCTATCTGGTGCTGTTCGCCGGAACGATACTCGCCGCGGCGCTGCTGATCGACACATCCGTGCTGAAACAGACCCTGCAGCGGCCGGTCGCTTTCACCGACTACCTGACACTGGCCTGGATCATCAGCTCGCTGGCCACCGTCGGCGGCGCGATCGGCTCCGGACTGGAGGACGAGGACACGGTACGGGCCGCCGCCTACGGCTACCACCCCGAACCCGGCGGCTGGCAGGAGGACGAGGACACGTAGTCCCCGCCCCGGGGCAGGGCCCGTCCGCACCGCCGGGCGGGCGCCGCAGGCCAGCGCCACCGGACGGACCCGCATCCGGCCACCGCGCTCCGAGGCCGGATTCCAGCGGCTCGGTAGCGCCGCCGCCCGACGGCCACGCCGGACGGGGGCGATCGTCGAATGCTCAGTCGCCGGGCGACGGCCGTCCCTCGCCCGCGGATGATGAGCGATCGTCGAAGACGAGTTCACCCCCCAGCTGGCTGTACAGCTCCAGCTGGTCGTAGTAGATCCGATGAGAGATGATCTTGTCGTTGTCGACGGAGCAGGTGTTGGTGCCGCGAACGGCGACGGGACGGCCGGTTCCGTTCAGCACACCCCCGCCGGGCATCATGAAGGATCCGTTATGCGTGCCGGTGAGCATCCATTCGGTCACCACGAGATCGGTGCAGAACACCGTGTGCCATACCGTCACGCACAGGTCCGGAAACCCTTTGAAGATCTCCTCGTAGAAAGAGGCGATCTGGTCGTGTCCTTCCGCGACGCCCTCCGGGGTCACCAGGACTCCGTCCTGGCTGTGGCACTGAAGGACACGATCCAGGTCGTGGGCGTTGAAGGCCTCGAACAGCTTGTCCTTGAGCGCGTGAGTGTCGCCCACAGTCATCACCTCTTCGGCAGGGACCCTTCCGGCGACGGACGTGCCATCACGGCGGCCGGCCTTCGCTCGGGGCCGGCCGCCGTGATGGCGTGCGCGCTCGCGGCGGTGGTCCGGCCGCCGTGTATCAGTTGAGCTCGCCGGGATGGATGACGACCTTGGTCCAGCCGAGATCCCGCCGGTCGAAGTGCTCGTAACCCTGCGGCGCGTCGTCCAGGTTCAGTTCGTGCGAGACGACCCAGGACGGCTTGGCCTTTCCCTCGTGGATGAGTGTCATGAGCGCCCGGTTGTAGCGCTTCACGTTGCACTGGCCGTTGCCGACCGCCTGGCCCTTGAACCAGAACATCCCGTAGTCGAAGGCGATCTCACCCTGCTTGTAGAGATCGTCCGGGCTGCCCGGGTCCGATGGGATGAAGACGCCGACGACGCCGATGGTCCCGGTGAACTTGACCGATTTGACGAGGTTGTTGAGCGTCATGTTGGGGTGCTCGTGCCCCTGCGGGTCGTGTGCCTGGTAGCCCACGCACTCGCATCCCCGGTCGGCTCCCCGGCCCTGGGTGAGCTCCATGATCTGATCGACCGGTGACGCCTGGGAGTCGTCGATCGCGATGGCACCGATCTCCTCGGCCTTGGCGAGCCGGTCGGGGTGGCGGTCGACGACCATCACCTTGCTCGCGCTCTGGAGTACGGCGGAGTAGGCGGCCATCAGCCCGACGGGCCCCGCCCCGTAGATCACGACCGAGTCGCCCGCCTCCACCTGGGCGAGCCGGGTCGCGTGCCAGCCGGTCGGCCAGATGTCGGCGAGCATCACGTAGTCGTTCTGCTTCTCTTTCGCGTCGTCCGGGAGGACGAGGCAGTTGAAGTCGCCGTACGGCACGCGCAACAGCTCCGCTTGGCCGCCGTTGTAAGGCCCCATGGCCGCGAAGCCGTACGCCGCCCCGGCCATGCCCGGCTCGGGATTGGTGGTGAGGCAGTAGGCCGTCAGGCCCTTTTCACAGTTCGCGCAGAAGCCGCACGCGATGTTGAACGGGAGGCAGACCACGTCGCCGACACGGACGTGGTCGACGGCCGGTCCGACCCCGACCACTTCGCCGAGGTTCTCGTGACCGAGGACGCGGCCCGTCTCGAAGTCGGTCCGTCCTTCGTACATGTGCAGGTCCGACCCGCAGATGTTGGTCGCGGTGATGCGAACCAGGACATCGGTGGGCCGCTCTATGCGCGCGTCCGGGACTTCCTCGACGTTCACCTGTCGAGGTCCGTTGTACACGATTGCTCTCATGATTTCCTCGCATGCGGTTGATCGCGAAGGATCGCCTTACCCGTCGGCGACGGGGCGAGACGTTCACGTCGTTCAGCAGGTCATCGGTTCCTTCCTCCTTCCTCGCTCGCCGTGGCCGCGCCCATGGGAGGGCTCGGCGCCGGATTCACCGGACGTCCGGGACGGGCCCGTTCCGAGCTGATCGCCGAGCCCGTCCCGGCCTCAGAGCAGCAGGTCGAACACACGGATCGTGCGCTCCCACTGCTCGGTCGCGGGGTTCTTCACGTCCGGTTCCACGATCTTGAAAGCCTGGGCCAGCGCCATCGACAGACCGCCGACGATCTCGGGCAGGCGGCCGACGGTCTCCTCGCCGAGCGACAGGTCGAGCGGAGGCAGCGCGGCGAGCTGCTCCAGGATGGGTTTCAGCTCGATGTCCTCGTCGAGGCGGCGGAACCGGTGGATGCTCTCCTGGAGGCCCTTGCTGATGGGTAGATCCCAGGGTTCGATGATGTCGCGACGGTTCGCCTTGGCGTGGGCCTCACCGATCACCAGCAGGTCGTAGAGCTTGTCGTTCACGAAGTCGCCATAGCGCCGGAGGTCGTCCTTGTCGACATCGAGCCCTGCGGCGCTGCGGAAGAAGTGTTCGAATCTTGGCACCGCCATGACAACCATGGAGGTCTCCTTCCTTTTCCTTCCGGTCCGGAGTCACTCTCCGGCCTGGAGGTAGTCGTGGATCAGCCGTACGGCCATGGCGCCTTCACCGACCGCCGAGGCCACCCGCTTGATCGACCCGCTCCGCACATCCCCGGCCGCGAACACGCCCGCCCTGCTCGTCTCCAGCGGGAACGGCCGGCCGGCGGAGTCGGGCGTGCCTTCCTTACCTGACCGGGCGGCGTCCGCGCCCGTCAGTATGTAACCCCGAGGGTCGAGCGCGATCTCGTCGGCCAGCCAGGCCGTGTACGGCACCGCGCCGATGAAGACGAACATCGCGCGGGCCTCGATCGTGGAAAGCTCTGCGGTGACGGTGTCCTCGGCGACGACCGCGGCGAGCGTCTCTTCCCCCCTCAGCTCCCGGACCTCGGTGTTCAGCATGATCTGGATCCGGGGATGCCGTTCGACCTCGGCGGCCAGATAGCGGGACATGTTCCTGGACAGCGCGTCATCTCGCACGAGCAGCCGGATGCAGGCGGCGTGCCTGGCCAGGAACAGGGCGGCCTGGCCGGCCGAGTTGCCTCCTCCTACGACGACGATCGGGTCGTGCTCGCACATCTGGGCTTCGAACATGGTCGCCGCGTAGTAGACGCTCGTGGGCTCGAACCGTTCCAGGTTCCGCACGTCGAGCCTCCGGTAGCGGACGCCGGTCGCGATGAGCAGGGTGCGCGCGTGGATCGTGCCGCCCTCCCGCACGGTGACGATGTGGTCGCCCGCGTTCAGGTGGAGTCCGTAGGCCTGTGCGGGGATGCAGAAACGCGCGCCGAACTTGTCGGCCTGGATCACCGCCCGCTCCGCCAGTTCGCCGCCGGAGATCCCGGATGGGAAGCCGAGGTAGTTCTCGATCCGTGAGGAGGTGCCCGCCTGTCCGCCCGTCGCGACATCGTCCAGGACCATCGTCGTGAGGCCCTCCGACGCCCCGTAGACCGCCGCCGCCAGCCCGGCCGGACCGGCCCCGACGACGAGCAGGTCGCACCGGGTCTCCTGCACCTGTGGTGCGGGGAGCCCGATCGCGCGGGCCAGCTCCCCGTTGCTCGGGTTGCGGAGCATCCTCTCGCCACCCCAGATCACGACCGGGGTCTCCTGCGGGGTGACGCCCATGTCCCGCAGGAACCGCTCCGCCCCCTCGTCCTGCTCGAGGTCGATCCACCGGTGGGGCAGCCGGTTGCGTGCCGCGAACTCGCGCAGCCGCCGGGAGTCGGCCGAGAAGCGGGAGCCGATGATGCGGAAACCCGCCCCCAGTCCGATGAGCATCGTGCGGCGGATGAGGTAGGCCCGCAGGATGAGGTCGCCGAGCGCCGGATCCTCGGCGACCAGGCGGCGGAGCGCGCCCGCCGGCACGGCGAGAACCTCACCGTCCTCGGCCACCACGCCGGTGACGAAGCCCACCTGGCCGGTGAGCACGTTGAGCTCTCCCAGGAACCGGCCCGCCCCGTGGACGCCGATCACCTGATCGTCGACTCCGAATCCCTCGACCGTCGCCACCTTGCCGGTCAGGACCGCGAAGAACTCGGCGCACGGGAGGCCCTCCGCGTACAGGACCTCGTCCTGGCGGACCCGGCGCCGCTCGCCGTGCGGGGTCAGCGCCTGGAGCTGCGCGTCGCTCAGCCGCGGATAGGCCCCCTGCGGGTCCGGCGTCTCGCGGAGCTCAGGCGGCCAGCGCATGGTCCACCCATTCGCGCAGGGCGGGAGCCGGCGCCGCGCCCGACCGCTGAGTGACGACCCGGCCCTTATCGATCACGACAAGCGTCGGGACGGCCTGTACGGTGAAGCGTTCGGAGAGCCGGGGCGCCTCGTCCACGTTCACCTTCACCAGCTTCAGGCGGCCGGCCAGATCGGCCGCGACCTGCTCCAGCGCCGGGCTGACCAGGTGGCACGGCCCGCACCAGGGCGCCCAGAAGTCGACGACCACCGGGATCCGGGCCGCCTCGACGACCTCGCTGAAGTCGTCGTCCCCCGCCTCGGTGATCCAGGGAAGCGGCTGGTGGCAGTTGCCGCACCGCGGGATCCCCGAGGCTGCGCGGGGCAGCCGGTTCTTCCGTCCGCATTTCACACATGAGACGACGCTCGCGTCCTTGACCTGTGCCCGCATGGTCAGACCTCCGGATTCTCGTACGTCACCGAGAGCGTGCCGCCGGTCATTCCGACACGGATGACGGCGCCGTCGAGGACGTCGCCGGCGACCAGGGCGCGGGCGATGCGGGTCTCGACCTCGCGGGCGATGAAGCGGCGCAGCGGCCGTGCGCCGTAGACGGGGTCGAAGCCCTGCTCGGCGATGAAGCGCAAGGCCTCGGGTGCGACCTCCAGCGTCATCCTGTGTTCGGCGAGCCGGACCCTGATCTCGGTGAACATCAGGGCCACGATCTGCTCGATCTCCGGTTCCGTGAGTGGTTTGAACAGCACGGTGTCGTCGATCCGGTTGAGGAACTCGGGCCGGAACCGCGTGCGCAGTTCGGCCATCACCATCTCGCGGACCTCGGGGTCGATATCGCCCGTCGAGCCGGCCTTCTCGCTCAGGAAGTGCGAGCCGATGTTGGACGTCATGATGATCACGGTGTTGCGGAAGTCGACCGTACGGCCCTGGGCGTCGGTGAGCCGCCCGTCGTCGAGCACCTGCAGCAGGCCGAATAGATCGTCCCCTTCGGGTTCAGGATCGCCTGGCGGCGGGCCATCTGGCCGACCAGGACCTCACCCTGGTCGGTGAAAGCCACCACCGACGGTGTGGTCCGCGCCCCCTCGGCATTCGGGATGACCGTCGGCTGTCCGTCCTCGGTCGTCGCGATCACCGAGTTCGTCGTGCCCAGATCGATGCCTACTGCCTTCGCCATGGCCTTTCCCCCTCACGATCCCGCGTTTTCCTCCCGGCCCATCCCTGCCCGGTTCCGCTGATCTCGGCCGTGATGCGCCCTCGGACGCTCAGAACCGGGGTCCGTATATGCGAACCCGGCTCCGCGACCGGCTGCGCCGGCCCGTTGAGGGTCTTCGTGACCATCCGGACGGTGGTGAACACGTGCCAGGCGAGTGCGTCCACCACGTGCTGGGCCGCGTCGTGAGTGCGTAGGTCGCCGGCACCGTCTGGGGTTCTCGTGGATGTCCCGGTTTCCCAGGATCGATCCTGTGGTCGGTTTTTCCGGCTATCGAGAAGCCTCGGTCACGTGCCATCAGTCACGGCCCGAAGAGCGGCCCTCCACTCTCTGAACTCAACAGATCCAGCCAAGGGGCCTGGGCCACTCCCCGAAACCCCCAAATGTCCATTTTCGGACAAAACAGATAAAACATAGAGGAGGCAACCGAGGGCCGGCTCGGCCCTCGTCCACGCGCGGGCGGCGGTTCAGGCCCGTGAGCCCCGTCGTCCCGCCCCGCCGAAAAAATCGAGTACGCGCGCCTGCCCAATCCGCCGCGGTCAAGGCGAAGAACCGAAACGGTTCCTCCCGGCCGATCCCCGGGAACCCGCGCGGTGTCCCCGGTTCCTCCTCGGTGAATACCCGAACGGCCGACCGGCGCCTCCCGCCAGAGCCAGAAAATCCCCAGTTCAGGAGCGCACTCAGTCATATCCGCGTCATAGCCGCCCGATTTCTCTTGAGCACTGCGGCGATCCCCTGGAGGGCGGAGGAGGTGCCCGAAGAGGTCAGCCGAGAACGGGGAAGTTGCCGCGGATGACGCCGTGCGGGTCGCGACGGCGCTTGATCTCGCGCAGCCGCTCCAGCGCCGCGGGAGCGAAGGCGTCGGCCGCGGTCTCGCGGGGGCCCAGGAAGGTGAGGGGCTTGCGCCCGCTGGCGGGCAGCGCCTCGGCGAGGGCGCGCTGCCGGACGGTGACGGCCTCCGCGGTCGCCGGGTCCGCGGGGATCCCGAACAGGTAGAGCGCGTACGGCTCGGCCAGCGGGCCGTGCGGGCTGTCGGAGGGCTGGGCGAACGCGCCTCCCAGGTGGCGGATCTGCGCGCTCAGCAGCGGGGCGATCGGCTCGGCCAGCAGCGTCTCGGCCGCGGCGTCGTCCAGCCCGGTCAGCAGCTCGGCGCGCGAGAGTCCCGGGCCGGGATCGGTCGGCTCGGCGGTGATGGAGCCGATCTCGGAGACCGGCATGACGCGCCGACTGTCGGACAGCGGCCGGGGCAGGCGCTCCAGCGGACCGAGCAGGTCACGGGCCTCGTCGGCGCCGCCGAGGTGGGTGACGTCGACGGCGACCATGGGGTCCGAGCCGGGGAAGTGCAGCAGGTCCAGCCAGACGGTCAGCTCCCCGGGCGCGTCGGCGGTGACGCGCCGGTAGGCGTCCAGGACCGCCGGGGCGTGCTCGGCCGTCCACAGCATCCGCCCGCCGTACAGGCGCGGCGCGGGGTGCAGGGTCAGCTCCAGGGCGGTGACGATCGCGAAGTCGCCGCCTCCGCCGCGCAGGGCCCAGAACAGGTCCGGGTCGGCGTCGGCGGTGACGCGCCGCCGCAGGCCGTCGGCGTCGACGACGTCGAGGGCGGTGACGCCGTCGGCGATCCAGCCGTGGGCGCGGCCGAACCAGCTCAGCCCGCCGCCGAGGGCCGCGCCGGTGACGCTGACGACCGGGGAGCTGCCGGGCAGACCGGTCAGGCCGTACGGCGCGGCGGCGGCCTGCACCCGCCCTGAGGACACGCCCGCCCCGACGCGGGCGCGCCGGGCGTCCGGGTCGATCTCCAGGGTGTCCAGCCGGGCGGTGCGCAGCAGGATCACACCGTCGGTGCGGCCGGTGGCGCCGTGCCCGTTCGGCTGCGCCGCCACCCCCAGCCCGGCGGCGCGGGCGTGGCGGACCAGCGCGGCCACGTCGTCGGCGTCGGCGGCCTCCACCACGGCCGCCACCGTCTGCTCGATCGCCAGGTTCCAGGGGCGGCGGGCGGCGTCGAAGCCGGGGTCGCCCGGCAGCCGGACCCGGCCGCGGACGGCGGAGCGCAGGGCGGTCAGGGAGTTCATGGTCTTTCTTCCTCGCAGATCAGGGGGTTTTCGGACGGCTCCACTCTCGGCCGGGGCTAGCGGCCGATCAATGCGGTCCTGTGCAAGGATCGTGAAGCCCGGGTTAACGATGGGAGGATCATGCTGGAGCGGCACGAGGTGGAGGCGTTCCTCACCCTCGCCGAGGAGCTGCACTTCGGCCGGACCGCCGAGCGGCTGCGCGTGTCCACCGCCCGGATCAGCCAGACGATCGCCAAGCTGGAGCGCCGTACCGGCGTCCCGCTGTTCGAGCGCACCAGCCGCCGCGTCGAGCTGACGGCGGCGGGACGGCGGCTGTACGAGGGCGTGCGCCCCGCCTGGGACCAGATCACCGGCGCTTTCGAGCAGGCCGTGGCGAGCGGCCGCGGCCTGACCGGCACGCTGCGGGTCGCCTTCGTCGGCGCGGCGGGCGGGCAACTGCTGGTCGGGGCCGCGGAACTGCTGCGGCGACGCCGGCCCGACTGCGACGTCCTGCTCCGCGAGGCGCAGATGACCGACCTCATGCCCTGGCTGCGCGACGGCGAGATCGACGTCGCCCTGGCCACCTTCCCCGTCGAGGAGCCCGGCATCGCGGCCGGGCCGGTGCTGATGTCGGAGGCGCGCATGCTCGCCGTCCCGGCCCGGCACCCCTTCGCCCGCCGCGCCTCGATTCGCCTGGAGGACCTGGCCCGGGTCACGCTGCTCCAGCTCCCCGCCACGCTGCCCGACTCTCTGCGCCTCGACCGCACCCCGCCCGCCACGCCGTCCGGGAAGCCGATCACCCCCGGCCCCCAGGCCGCCACCTTCAACGAGGCGCTCACCCTCGTCGGCGCCGGACACGGCGTCTTCCCGGTCGGCGCGCAGGCCAGGCGCTACTACGTCCGCCCCGACGTCGCCTACGTCCCCTTCGAGGACGCCCCGCCGCTGACTGGGGCCTGCTGTGGCGCGCCGACAACGCCACCGCCCGCCTCCGCGCCTTCGCCGAGGCCGCCCGCGACCTCACCGGCGCCACCTGAGCACGGCACCCGGGTTCGGCCGCGTCGCCACGGGTAACGAGGTGGCACGGCGCGCCGCCGACGACGAGGGGGAGGAACGCGTGAGGCAGGGACCGGTGAACTCCGCCGCGAGGGCGGGACTCGCGGCGGTCTCCGGGACGGCGGCGCGGATCCGCCGCGGCTGGCCCCCGCACCCGGTGGGGCTGCTCTTCGACGCCGCGCTCCACCTGCACGGCGCGCCGAGCCCGAGGGGCGCGGCGTTCCTGGACGAGGCGGCGGAAATGCGCGGGATCGCCCGGCTGCCGCGGTCGGCAGGGTGCTGCTCGGCGCGGTGGCGCGGCGCTCTTGGGCCTCCCCCGCCCGGCTCGGCGCGCTCGCCCGCGTGGCCGCCGCGCGTCCGCTGGTGTTCGACCTGGTGGTGGCCTCCCCCGCCGGGCCGTGGGAGCGCTTCGGCGTGCTGGAACTGACCGGCCCCGCCCGCACGGACGCCGACGAGCCGGTCCGCTTCGACCCGCTCGGACATCCGATCCCCGGGCTGAGCCCGGCCGGATGGATCCGGCGGGTGCGCGAGGGCGCCTACGCCGCCGCGCAGCGGGTGCCCGACGCCGATCCGTGATCGGCCCGCCGAGGCCGCGTCCGGCGTCGCCGATCAGGACGCCGAGGCCGCCGAAGCCCTCGGGGCCGCCCGCGAACCGGTGAGCAGCGTCTTGGCCGACCTGCGGAACGCCGGCACCAGGCGGTTGCGGTCGCCGGCCCAGGTCGCCAGCACGACATGGCTCGGCTCGACGCCCTCCAGAGGGATCGAGGTGATGTCCGGGCGGAGGCTGACGAAGACCGAACCGGCCGCGATGGCCACCGCCTCCCCTGCGGCGATCAGCTCGAACTTGTCCTCGATGCCGGAGATGAGCGGGCCGTCGGGAGCCGGGCGGCCGTCGGGCCTGGGATCGATGCGCCAGTACGCCTCCCAGGCCGGGTCCGGGTCTGCCAGCCGGGGCAGCGGCTCGTCGGCGATGTCGTCCAGCGTCACGGACTCCCTGCCCGCGAGGCGGTGGTCGCGCGAGAGCAGCAGCATGCGCGGCTCGTCGTACAGGACCGTCACGTCGAGCCCGTCCGTCGCGAACGGCAGCCGGGTCACCACCGCGTCCACACGGTAGTCGAACAGGGCGGGACGCGGCTCGTTCCATGCCAGGTGGGAGGTGCGCACGTCGGCGTCCGGGTGCCGGTGGCGCAGGTCCCGCACGGCCGGGGTGACGATGAGGCCCGCCGTGTACCCGATCGTGATCCGGCTGGGCCGGGCGGCGGCACGGGCCTGCGCCGCCGCCTGGGCGGCCGAGCGCAGCAGCGTCCTGGCGCGGGGCAGGAAGACCTCGCCCGCCTCGGTGAGCCGCGTGCCCTGGTTGCGTCCACGGAGGTGGTGTATGAGTTTCCCCAGCTAGCAGGCGTGGCGCCG
>NZ_JBEZNH010000009.1:0-42337 GCF_040653115.1 Streptosporangium sp. NPDC048047
CAGCCACTACCGCCGACGAGGAGATCCGCTCCCTCAAAATCTACGAATGTAGTACCTGTTCCGGCGGCGATACCGCGACACGGTTTGCACAAACCAGCGGCCGTCATCCCCCGCCATCTCCGGTTACGCCCACCAGCCATTTCATCGCCTGCCGCGAGGGCAATCTAAGCACACGCATTCCCCTTCCGGCAGGAAGGACGGGAAAGCGGATGAGCCCCCTTCGGACAGGAGAGAAATCAGCGATGCCCCATCAGGAAAACAGCATTTCCCATTCCTCTCCCGGCCCCTCGAACGCCCCGGGCCCCGCCGCCGTGGAGCAGCAGACCCGGTTCATCCACCTGGTACGGCTCGGCTGGGACCTGCGTGTCATCGGGGTCCGCACCTCGCTGGTCCTGCCGGTGGCCGGGGATCCCGTACTGGAGGTCCACGCGGCGGCCGGGGTCCTCGCCCGGATCACGGCCGTACGGCGTCGCCGCGGCTGGGTCTTCACCTGGCGGCCCTGGTGGGCGCGTCTGTGGCGCCGGGGCGAATGGGTGTGGGCGGAGGCCGACAACGCGGCCGACATCGTCATGGCCGAGGTCGCCGGGGTGGCCGCGTGAGACCGGACGGGCGGGCCGTACGGTCCCGCGTGTGGAGGCGGGAGTTCCCCGGCCGGGCGTCCTCCGTGCCGGCCGCCCGCGCCTGGGCCCGCGACCTGCTGGCCGTACGGCTCGCCCCCGGCGTCCTCGACGACGTCCTGCTGCTGCTCAGCGAGGTCGTCACCAACGCCGTCACCCACTCCGACTCCGGCCATACGGCCGGCGGCCGGGTGACCGTCCACCTGTCCCACGGCTCCGAGGGCGTCCACGTCGAGGTCACCGACGACGGCTCGGCCACCAGCGCGCCCGCCGTACATGTGCCGCGGACCGACGACGACGGCGGACGGGGGATGTGGCTGGTCGCCCTCCTCGCCACCACCTGGGGCGCCTCCGGGAACGACGACGAGGCGGGCAGATCCGTCTGGTTCGAGATGCTCCGCGATCCGTCCCCGGGGCCGTGAGATCTTCGCGGCGCTGGAAGCGGTGCTTGGGAGACGGCGGCGCTTCGGAGACGGCGGCGCTTTGGAAGAGGAGCTCGACCTCCCGCTCCCTCGAACCCTACAGGTTACGGAAATCCGGGTCCCCGTCACAGGATGTCCCTGCACCAGAAGAACACACGAAGGGGATGACGCGCCGGAACCCGCCGGCGCGGAACGACGGGAGGAAGAGCTTGGACGGCAGACGACGAATCGGTGCGGTGCTGACGGCCCTGGCCGTCAGCGGCGGTCTGTTCACCGCGGCCGGACCGGCCGCGAACGCGCAGGCCCGCTACTACTACAACACGTGGAAGAACGCGTCGGGCTGGGCGGCGCCCACCCCCCACGACGACCTTCCCATCGGCACGCTCTACGCGGGGCGCAACTACTTCTTCTGCCAGAGGCAGAACGCCGTGCACCCCTGGACCGAGGGGAAGTACAAGAACAACTGGTATCTGTACACCGACCTGGACACCCCCAGGGGCGCCAAGGGGTGGATCTCCGCGGTCTACGTGACCGTCGGCGGCAACTGGGAGCCGATCCCCGGCCTGCCGCGCTGCTGAGGGTCGCGGCCGGGCCGTACGGTCCCACCGGACGGGGGCATCGTACGGCCCGGCCGTAAATCGCCGGTTACTCATCCCATTCGCCCGCCTTTTCGAGGAAAGATCAATTTCTTCCTCACGGACCGGGGCCGTCCGACATAATCGAGGAATGGAGCCGGCTGGCTGGGCGGTACGGGTTCCGACGGGATACACGCTGGGGGTGTGGAAGGTCTGCTCCGGCATCGCGACCGGGGGCTGGAGCAGCGTCTACGAGGCGCGGCGGACGGCTCAGGGGCGAGATGACGTCCCGGACCGCGTGGCGCTCAAGTTCATCCCGACCGGAACGCTGAACCGGCGTCAGCTGGGT
The DNA here is from genome assembly GCF_040653115.1 of Streptosporangium sp. NPDC048047. Taxonomy (NCBI): domain Bacteria; kingdom Bacillati; phylum Actinomycetota; class Actinomycetes; order Streptosporangiales; family Streptosporangiaceae; genus Streptosporangium; species Streptosporangium sp. NPDC048047. The sequence continues at coordinate 1,964 of NZ_JBEZNH010000009.1, forward strand.
CATCTCGCGGACATGGCGCACCGCGAGATGAGGCTGTACGAGCGTCTGGAACATCCCCGGCTCATCAGACTCTTCGACACCCTGACCGTCGACGATCCGGCCCATCCCGAGCTGGACGGCGCCGCGGTCCTGGTGATGGAGCTGGCTTCGGGCTCGCTCGCCGACCTGCGCCGCGAACACGACGCGGGACCGGTCCCCGACGCCCCGCGGCTGCTCGCGGAGGTCTGCGAGGGGATCGCGCACCTGCACGCCGAGGGGTGGGTGCACGGCGACCTCAAGCCGAGCAACATCCTGATCATGGCCGACGGCTCCGTACGGCTCGCGGACTTCGGGCTGGCCGCCGAACTGGAGGGCACCCACGGTTACCTCCCGCCCCTCGGCTCGTCCGACTACGTGCCCCCGGAGCGCTGGACCGAGCCCCTCGGACAGCGAGGCATGCCGGTCCGCACGACCGCCGACATCTGGGCCTTCGGCGTCATCGCCCATCAGATGCTCACCGGCTCCTTCCCGTTCGCCGGGACCACCGCGCGCGGCCGGGCCGCCGCGGCGGCGGAGTACGCCGGGGGGAAGGCGACGCCGGCGCTCGACCCCTCGCTTCCGGCGGGGTGGCGGGAGGTGATCGCCGACTGCCTGACGCCGCGGCACGCCGACCGGCGGGAGCACAGCGCCGAACGGTTGCTGGCACGGGTGCGGGAGCTCGCCGCGGACCGGCCCGCCGCGGCGAGCCGTACACCGGCGCCGTCACGGCCGCGCGCGCTCGCCAGGCTCGTCGTTCCCGTGGTGGCGGCCGGTATCGTCCTCCTGCCCGCCCACGGGGACGGCGCGGGCATCCCGCGGCGGGAGCGCCAGGCGTTCACCCACCAGGGGGAACGCCCGGCGTCCGCGTACTCGAAGTGGTTCCGGACCGACGCCGACATCCCCCGGCGGTACTACGACCTGATCGTCCAGGCCGGCACCATGTGCCACGAGGCGGGCGTGTACCCGGCCTCCGTGGCGGCCATCCTCAAGGCGGAGAGCGGCTTCGACGTCCGGCTCAGCGACCCCGTCAAGAACGAGTACGGCATCGCGCGCTGGTCACCGGAGGTGCTGCAGCTCTACCTGCCCCCGGGCAGACGCAGCGTCGTCCCGAAGCCGCCGTTCACCCCGGAGGACTCCATCCCCGCCCTGGGCCGCTACCTCTGCCGCTTCGCCCCGGCCCTGGAGGCGGTGCCGGGCGATCCCGCGCTGAACCTCGCGGCCTCCTACCGGACCGCCGACTACGTCGTACGCCAGGAGAACGGCATCCCCGCGCGGCTGCGGCCCTACACCGAACGCGTCCTGCGGGCCCTGTCCCGCTACCGGCCCGCGGCGCCGTCACCCGTCGCCTCCGCCGGGGAGCGACCCACGGACTGACCGGGCCTCCCCTCCGCGGGGCGCGGTCAGGGCAGGAGGGCGAGGTGCTCCTCACGCACCAGGTCGAACCGGAGGGCCAGCGACACCAGCGCCGCCCGCTGCCAGTCGGCCTTGGCCGGCGCCCCTCCCTCCGACGGCTCCTTGACCCGCAGCTTCGTACGGGCCAGGTAGTCGATGTGGAAGTTCACCGCGGAACGGGTGAGGTCCGGGCACTGGGGAAGCCCGTGGAGGCGCTCCAGGATCTCCGGCACCGTGGGGATCACCACGGTCGAGCTGTCCCGCAGCCGGGGTTCGCAGAGGGCCACGAGGATGAGGAAGTACTTCGTCGTCTCGTCGAGCGAGAACGCGGCCGTGGTGGCCTCGCCGTGACCGGGTTCCGGGATCCCGGGATCGGCGTAGGCGTGCTGCGACGCGAAGACCATGAACGACGCCGAACCCTGCGTCCCCGGAACCACGACGCGGGCGAACTCGAACGGCACCGGCATGTCCAGCCGTCGCGGCGCCACCTTGACGAACTCCCCGCCGCCCTCGGGGTTCTCGACCACGTACGTGGCGGTGGCGCTCAGATTGCTGATCGTCCAGTGGTCCTCGACCGCGCGCACGCGCCCCGCCAGCCGTGACACACCCGGGTTCGGCAGCCGGATGTCCACCGGGTATCCGTCCGCCCCGCGGCCGAAGGTGGCGTCCTGCCCGACGGCGAGCTCGTGGAGCTCCGGGACATCGGCGCCTCGTGGCGCGGGGAGCTGAACGATGACACCTCTCATACGTGCCGCACCGCCTCTTCCACGCGGTGGCTCCCGAACGCGCCACCCGACACAGGCGACATCATGACAAAAAACGGTCGCGGATGTCATGGACGAGTGACTTCGCATACCGCCGGGCCGTCGGCCGTACCCGTGCCGGGCGACGACGGCGGCGCCGGGGCGGGGAACCGGTCGCCCCGGCGGAACCGGTCGCCCGGCGGGCTCGGCGTGGTCAGGGCGCCGAGCCCGCCGGGCGGGGTGTCACGGCCTCACGAGCCGGACGGGGGTCGTGCCGTACGGGCTAGCCGAAGGTCACGTTGAGGCGGCCGTCCGAGGCGAAGGACCAGTGCATGGCGCCCGCGTAGGAGGAGCACCGGGAGCCGTTCGAGCCCGACCAGAACTGGTTGGAGCCGTCGACGTTGCCGACGGTCTTGTCGTTGCTCCCGCTGCCGCTGCGGCAGGAGGTGTTGTTGCGGAACACCGAGGTGCCGGCGTCGAAGGAGAAGTTGCGCTCGGTGTTGTCGATGCTGACGTTGTCCGAGATCGTCATCGAGCCGGGGTTGCTGTTGTAGGTGAACCCGTGCTTGCCGTTCTTGTAGGCGATGCTGCGCCGGACGACGTGGTTGACCGCGATCTTGTCGCCGCCGAGCTTGTAGCCGTTGCGGTCGCCGTTGCCGGCCTGGCCGCCGTTGCTGAGGGTGCCGTTGCTGTAGGCCAGGGAGTCCTCGATGGTGACCGTGCCGATGGGGCCCGTCTCCGTCTTGGTGTAGAGGTCCCAGCCGTCGTCGATGTTGTTGTGCGACACCGCGTAGCGGAAGACGTTGCCGGAGCCGACGGTGAGCTTCGCGGCGAAGCCGTCGGCGTCCTCGCCGTCGGAGTCGGCGTTGTCGTGCGACTCCGCGCTGAGGACGAGGTTGTTGGACGGCCACTGGTCGCGCGGGGTGTCGGAGGCCATCCGCGAGATCTGCAGCCCGGTGTCGCGGTTGAAGCGCGTCACCGTGCGCTCGAAGACGTTGTTGCTGCCGCCGACGAAGATCCCGTTGTCCCCGGCGCGCTCGACGACGATGCCGTAGACGCGCCAGTACGACCCGTTCACCGCGAGGCCGCGGTTGGCCGGGTCCTCGCTCTGGGCCGAGAAGTTCAGGACGGGGGTCTCACCCGGGTAGGCCGACAGGGTCTTGCGGGCGCCGGAGGTGCCGTTGTTGCCCGCCGCGATGGTGACGGTCTGCGAGAAGTCGTACCTCCCGCCGCGCATGTAGATCGTCCCGCCGGAGGCGACACGGGTGAGCGCCGAGGTGAGCGTCGTCGGGTCCGACTGCGTCCCGGCCGCGCCGTCCCTGCCGCCGGGCGCCACGTACAGCGTGCCGCTCGACGGGGGCGGGGTGGTGGGGGTCGACGTGGGAGTCGAGGTCGGAGTGGACGTGGGAGTGGAGGTCGGGGTGGACGTCGGGGTAGCGGTGGGGCCGCCCGCGGGGCGCAGGGTCCACTGCTTGCTGGTCACCGAGTCGCAGGAGTTCTGCTGCAGGAGGGCGCCGGAGGCGGTGGAGCTGTCCTTGACGTTGAGGCACTTGCCGCCGTTGGAGTTGACCAGGCGGTAGTCGGCCCCGGCCGCGGTGAGGTTCCAGATCTGCGAGGCGGAGCCGGTGCACGCCTCCTGCTGCACGGCCTTGCCCGCGCTGGTGGAGGCGTCGCGGACGCCGACGCACTTGCCGCTGTGCGAGGCCCTGATCTGGTAGCCGGAGCCCGAGGCGGTGAGCGTGAAGGTCTGTCCGGCGGACTGGTCGCACCCGTTCTGCACGAGCTGCACGCCGTCGCCGGTGCTCTGTCCGGGAACCGCGGCGCACAGCCCGCTCCCGGCGTTGACCAGCGTGTAGTTTCCGTTCGACGGGGCCGCCGCGGCCGGTGCGCTGAGCGCGGCCAGCAGTCCGCCGGTCGCGACGACGCCTGCGGTCAGCACGACCGCCGTTTTCTTTCCGAGGGGTTCGTTCCTGCGCACGTCCGGCTCCATTCGTACAGGGGGTGACTGAGGATGGGTCGTTTCAGGGCATGGCGAAGCAAGCCGTGGGGCGGGGTGGACCGGCCCGGACCGTCCGTCGCGCGGAGCGTCGTGGCGGGGCTCCGCCGGCGACCGGACGATGAGCGGGCCGTAGGGGGATGGGAGGACGGGGATGACTACGGGTTCGCTGTCACGCGCGCTTCACCTTCTGTGCAACCGACGGCAACCGGTTGTAGGAAACAGTGACGTTACACGGTGGAAACGTCAACAGGTCAGAGTAAACCTGCAAACGCCGCAGGGCGTCCTGCCTGGTTGAGACCGCTATTTCTGCAACAACCGTTTGCAATAACGGTGATCGGACGGCTTCGTGCGGAGCCCCGACGGATCCGATGACGCCACCCTCGGCCGCCCGTGCCGTACCTCGTGCCGCGACGCCCGCCCATCGGCCAACGGTCGCGGTGAAGAGGCCTCGTCGTGTCGCGCGGAGACCGGCGTCCGGGCCCGAGAGCACCGATCAGGATGTCATGGCCGCCGAACCTCACGGGTGGCGGCCATGACGCCCTGATCGACGGCTCAGGGTGGCGCGGGACCGGCGCGGGCGGGCGGTCGATGTACGGACGGTCTGCACCGGCGGCCGGTTCGTCCGGCGGTCAATCCGTCCGGCGGTCAGTTCATCTCATCCGGCGCAGGACCCGGGCGGCGGTGCGGGCGAGCAGTTCCACCTGCCGGTCGTCGTAGTCCGCCCGCGGACCGGTCAGGATCCAGCGGGTCACCAGGCGCGGCTTGAGGAGCGTGATCCCCTCGGCGGTGACCGTACGGCGCAGCCTGCCGCCGTGCACCGCGAGCAGCGGCTCGATCGTCACCTCGATGCCCGACTCGCGAGTGAGCACCCCGGCCAGGGCGTCGGAGACGTCGACGAGCGCCTTCGCCACCTTCGTGCCGTACTTCTCCCCCAGGAACAGGCGGTCGCCGTAGCGGGCGATCTCGGTGTCGGGGTCCCACGCCTCGTTGTCGACGACCCAGACGCCACCGGGGCCGATGACGAGGTGGTCGATGGACGCCTGCCCGGGGACGGCCCGGCCGTCGAGGACGTGGTAGCCGCGCTTGCGGAGCCTGCGGCGCAGCAGCCTGCCGGTGATGGTCTCGCCCCGTCTCCTGCCCCGCCAGACGGCGGTGGAGTTGTAGGAGTACCAGGCCCAGGCGGCGTCGGCGGCGGCGACCAGCAGGGCGGTCACCACCCCGGCGAGCGGGAGGTTGATGCCGAAGCGGTAACCGAGCAGCAGACCCGCGAACAGGCCGCCGACGGCCTTGACCGCCCGTGCCTTCCGGCGCTCGCCCGCCTCCTTGATCCAGAACTGCTCGTACATGACCTGAGGGGACAGGCCGTGAACCTGGTCCTCTGGCGTCACGTAGATTGATCCGCCGGGCACAGCGAACCCCCGGGAGTCGAGAGCCGACAAGGAACGGATCTGCCACGCTGAAGATCCCTGTGCCAGAAAATACCCAACCGGGGGCTCCAGGCAGCCGAAGGTGACGCAAATAACACACCTACGCCATACACCGGCGCTTTAACCGACCAGTCGGTATGCTGAGCCGGCACACCGCGACGGCCGGATCATCCGGGGCCGGACGACCGGGAGCGGGCGGCGGGGGCCGGACGGCGGGGAGGGGCCAGATGACACGCGACAGGGAGTCCGTACGGCAGCGCCTGCTGGGCGAGGCCACGCGCCTGTTCGCCGAGCAGGGCTTCGAGAGCACCTCGGTGCAGGAGGTGGTCTCGGCGGCCGGCGTCACCAAGGGCGCCATGTACCACTACTTCGACTCCAAGGACGACCTGCTCCACGAGATCTACGGGCGCGTGCTGCGCATGCAGATGGAGCGGCTCACCGCCATCGCCGACGGCCCCGGCACGGTGGGCGAGCGCCTGCACGCCGCCGCCGCGGACGTCGTGCGGACCACGGTCGAGAACCTGGACGACTCCAAGATCTTCTTCCGTTCGATGCACCTGCTGGCCCCAGACACCCGCAGGAGCGTGCGCGCCGAGCGCCGCCGCTACCACGAGCGCTTCCGCGACCTGGTGACCGAGGGGCAGCGCGAGGGCGTCTTCAGCACCGCTTCCCCCGCCGAACTCGTGGTGGACTTCTTCTTCGGCTCGGTCCACCACCTGGGCACCTGGTACAGCGCCGAGGGGCCGCTGTCGGGCGCCGAGGTCGGCGGCCACTTCGCCGACCTCCTCCTGGCCTCCCTGCGCCCCTGACCCGGTCCCCCGCCGTACTTCGTGCGTCTCCCGCCGCGGACCCGACCTCACCGCGCCGCGCCGCGACCCCGCCCGCCGAACTTCGTGCGTCTCCCGCCGCGGACCGTCGGCTCCGCGCTCCGCCCCCGCTCGCCCCGTGGCGGAAGAGCCGCCTATCGCGGAAGGAAGCATTCCGCGATGGGCGGCACAATCGGGGGATGCTGGAAACCTCGGCGCGGCTGCTGCGCCTGCTCTCCCTCCTGCAGACCCATCGTGACTGGACCGGCCCCCAGCTCGCCGAACGGCTCAAGGTGACCACCAGGACCATCCGCAACGACGTCGAACGGCTGCGCGAGCTCGGCTACCCCGTGCACGCCACCCCCGGCGTCGCGGGCGGCTACCGCCTCGGCGCGGGCGCGCAGATGCCGCCGCTGCTCCTCGACGACGAGGAGGCCGTCGCGGTCGCCGTGGGACTGCGCACCGCCGCGACCGGCTCCATCTCCGGCATCGAGGAGATCTCGCTACGGGCGCTGGCCAAGCTGGAGCAGGTGCTGCCGTCCCGGCTGCGCCACCGGGTCACCGCCCTGCACACCGCGACGGTGGCGGTCCCGGACCGCTCTCCCACCACCGTGGACGCCGCCGTGCTCAGCGCCATCGCGAGCGCCTGCCGGGACCACGAGCGGCTGCGCTTCGACTACCTCAACCACGACGGCGGAGAGAGCGTCCGGGAGGTGGAGCCGCACCGGCTCGTGCACACCAGGCGGCGGTGGTACCTCGCGGCGTGGGACACCGCGCGGCAGGACTGGCGCAGCTTCCGCGTCGACCGGATCCGGCTGCGCACCCCGAACGGCGGGCGGTTCGTCCCCCGCGAGGCGCCCGGCGGCGACATCGCGGCCTACGTCACCCGGGGCGTGACCTCCGCGATGATCCGGCAGCGGGCCACCGTACGGTTCCACGCGCCGGCCGAGGCGGTCGCCGAGCGGATCTGGCCCGACTGGGGGGAGCTGAAGGCGTCGGACGAGCGGAGCTGCCTGTTCCACGCCGGGGCCTCGTCCCTGGAGGCCCTGGCGATCCATCTCGGGATGACCGGCCTCGACTTCGAGGTCGTCGATCCGCCGGAGCTTGCCGCGCACCTGCGCGAGATCGGCGCCCGCTACACCCGCGCGGCGGGAGGCCGGTCCGGGGACGGGGACGTCCGCACCGGCGCGGCGGGGACGAAGGAGTCCGGCGGCCTTCCCCTCGGCGCTCAACGCGACCGCACCGGCGCGGCGGGAACGGAGGGGCGAACCGGCGATGAGTTTCCTCCCCGCGGTCCGTCATCACCGTCATGACGACTTTCGCATTCATTCACGGCGGCGGCGGGAGCGCCTTCGACTGGCACCTGCTCGAAGCCGAGCTTCGCGGCCGTGGGCATGACACGGTCGCGGTGGACCTGCCCGTGTCCGATCCGCAGGCGGGACTGTGGGACTACGCGGACGCCGTCGTCCGGGCGGTCGGCGAGCGCCGGGACCTCGTCGTGGTGGCCCACTCGGGGGGCGGCTTCGTCGCCCCGCTCGTCTGCGCGCGCACCGGGGCCGCCGCGCTCGTGCTGCTGACCGCGATGATCCCGAGTCCCGGCGAGACTCCGAACGAGTGGTGGGAACGCAGCGGTTACTCCTCGTCCGGCATCGACGACGAGTACGAGCTCTACATGCACGACGTTCCGCGCGAGCTGGCCGAGCGGGTGATGGCCCACGACGGAGCGCTCGCCGCGAACATGAACATGGACCGGGCGAGCCGCGAGCCCTGGCCGCTGGACGCCTGGCCGGACGTCCCGACGAGGTATCTGCTCTGCCGCGACGACCGCTGCTTCGTCCCCGACTTCGTGCGCCGCCACGTGAAGGAACGGCTCGGCATCGTCCTCGACGAGATGCCCGGCGGCCACATGGCGATGCTGTCGCGGCCGGGCGAGCTGGCCGACCGCCTGGTCCGGATCCTGCCCTGACGATCCGCCGGATCCCCCGGGCCGCGGGAGCCGCGCGAAGCGGGCACGGGGGCGTCCCGCGGCGGTGACGTCGGGTGCGTCACGATGACAGCCGTGCGAAACAGGCACGGGTGCGTCCCGCGGCCCGGTCCCGGTGACCGCGCCCATCACCGGCGGGCTTTTCCCGGAGTCCCGCGTTTCCGGGCCGATGCGGAATCATCCTTTCCGCATTGGCTCGTAACGTTCCTCCCGTCCCCCGAAAGACGGCTCTGGAGGAGCGATGACCACTCTCGACACCCGATCGGCCGAGGCGCCGGAGGCCGCCGGGCCCGCGCCGTACCCGCGGCGCCGGCCCGCGCTCTTCGTGATCCTCGCCGGGTCGGTGATGGAGCTCCTCGACGCGACCGTCACCAACATCGCCGGGCCGGCGATGCGGGCCGACCTGGGCGGCGGCACCTCGATGATCCAGTGGCTCGGCGCGGCCTACACCCTCGCCATGACGGCCGGGCTGCTCACCGGCGGCCGGCTGGGCGACATCGTCGGGCGCAGGCGGATGTTCCTCATCGGCGCGACCGGGTTCGTCGTGGGCTCGCTGCTGTGCGCGGTGTCCTTCTCGCCGGAGACCGTCATCGCCGCCCGGATCGTCCAGGGGCTCTTCGGAGCCGCGATGGTCCCCCAGGGTCTCGGCATGATGCGGGAGATGTTCCCGCCCACGGAACTGCGTGCGGCCCTCGGCATGTTCGGCCCGGTCATGGGCCTGTCGGCGATCGGCGGGCCGGTCCTGGCGGGCTGGCTGGTCGACGCCGACCTCCTCGGCACCGGCTGGCGCATGATCTTCCTGATCAACCTGCCGATCGGGCTGGCCACCCTGGCCGCCGCACTGCGCTTCCTGCCCGCCTCCCGCCCGTCGCGGTCGCTCACCCTCGACCTGCCCGGCGCCGCCCTGGCCTCCCTCGGCTCGCTGCTGGTCGTCTTCCCGCTGGTCCAGGGTCGTGAGTACGGCTGGCCGGCCTGGACGTTCGCGATGATGGCCGCCTCGGCGGCGGTGTTCACGCTGTTCGGCCGGTACGAGTCACGCCGTGCCGGCCGGGGCCGCGACCCGCTGGTCGCGCCCAGCCTGTTCCGCAAGCGCTCGTTCGTGGGCGGCATGTTCACCGGCACGGTCTACTTCGCGGCCTTCACCGGCTTCGGCCTGGTCTTCAACCTCTACACCCAGCTCGGCCTCGGCTACAGCCCGCTGAAGGCCGGCCTCGCCGGGATCCCGCTGTCCGCGGGCATGATCGTCGGCATGGGCCTGGTGCAGGCGCTCCGCGCGCACGGCCGCCGGTTGCTGCACACCGGAGCCCTGATCATGACGGCCGGGGTCGTCGCCCTCCTGCTGCTCCTGGGCGCGGAGGCGGGCCCCTGGCAGTTCGCCCCGGCGCTGCTCGTCACCGGCGTCGGCTCGGGCCTGATCATGGGCCCGTACTTCGAGATCGCGCTGGCCGGCGTCGAACCGCACGAGACGGGGTCGGCCTCCGGCACGCTCACCGCCCTGCAGCAGGTCGGCGCGGCGCTCGGTGTGGCGCTGCTCGGCACGGTCTTCTTCGGCGCGACGGGCGGCGACCCCACCGCCGCCGCCCGTCAGACGTTCTGGGTGGTCGCCGGGATGGTCGTCCTGACCTTCCTCGCCGGCTTCCTCCTCCCCCGCCGGGCCGGCGAGACCGCCGAGGCCGTCCACTGACCCGTCGCCGCGGGTACGGCCGGCGCCCAGGCGCCGGCCGTACCCACGCGGGCGGGCTCGTCGGGGTGGTCAGATCTGGTTGAGACCGCCGTCGACGAACAGCTCGCTGCCCGTGACGAAGCTGCTCTGGTCCGAGGCGAGGAAGAGGGCGGCCGCCGCCGCCTCCTCGGGGCGGCCCATCCGGCCGAGGGGCACCGTGCTCGCGAGGAAGTCCTTGAGCTGCGCGGCCGACTCCTGATCGGAGGCCAGTCCGGCGATCCCAGGGGTGTCGATGGGGCCGGGCACGAGGGTGTTCACCCTGATCCCACGGCCTCTGAGCTCGTTGGCCCAGGTGCGGGCGAGGGAGCGGATGGCGGCCTTGGAGGCGGCGTATACGCCGAATGCCTCGGCGCCGCTGGTGGCGGCGGTCGAACCGGTGAAGATCACCGAGGCGTCGTCGTTGAGCAGCGGCAGCGCCTTCTGCACGGTGAACAGCGTCCCCTTGACGTTGCTGCCGAAGGTCTGGTCGAAGTGCCGCTCGGTGACCTGCTCCAATGGGGAGAACTCACCGCCTCCGGCGTTGGCGAACAGCACGTCGATGCGGCGGCCCTGCTCGGCGATGACGGCATAGAGCCGGTCCAGGTCGGCGAGGTCGGAGACGTCTACGCGGACGCCGGTGACGTTCGCGCCGATCTCGGCGACCGCCGCGTCGAGCGCCTCCTGGCGGCGGCCGGTGATGAACACGTACGCGCCCTCGGCCGCGAACCGGCGGGCGGAGGCCAGGCCGATCCCGCTGTTGGCCCCGGTGACGACCGCCGTCTTCCCGTCAAGCTGTCCCACGGTCTTCTCCTGTTCATGATCACTGGCTGAAGAAACAATTTTTGTTACAGCCAAGTCGGCGACTCGACCTTGAGCACGCCTCGACGGCGGCCTCCAGCCACTGAATAATGTAACCATAGTAGTTACATAGGGAAGGCCGGACACCCCCTCTCCAAGGTCAAAAATGTAATATCAGTGGTTACAGCCCGGGAGGGGAGACGGATGAGCGCGAACAGCAGGATGAGCGTCTTCGTGCACGTGCTGACGTGGATGGCCCTCGACCGGCGCGACAACCCGGAGGGCGCCACCTCACAGCGGATCGCCGGCAGCGTCAACACCAACCCCGTGGTGATCCGCCGCTGCCTGGGGGATCTCCGCAAGGCCGGCCTCGTCCAGGCCAGGCGTGGTGCGGGACTCGGGTGGAGCCTCACACGCGAGCCCGAGGCGATCACCCTGCTGGACGTCTACGGCGCGATCGAGGACGAGACCGTGTTCGCGATGCACCACACCCCGCCGAACACCTCCTGCCCCGTGGGCTTCGGCATCCGCCCGACCCTGCGCCGCGTCTACGGCCGGCTGGACGACGTGATGCGGCAGGAGCTCGCCACGACCACGATCGCCGACGTGCTGCGCGACGTCCTGGCGGAGCAACGCTCCCCCTGACCGGACGTCTCCGGCACCGGGCCGACGGCACCGGCACGGCGCCGGTCAGATCGGGCCGGCCAGATCGGACCGGTCAGATCGGGCCGGGGAGGTCGGCGAGGGCGGACAGGGCGTCGCGGTGGGCTCCGGGGGTGCCGAGCACCGTCTCCGACGTCTTGGCCCGCTTGAGGTACAGGTGCAGCGGATGCTCCCAGGTCATCCCGGTGCCGCCGTGGAGCTGGACGCCCTCCTCGGCGACGCGCACCGCCACCTCCGAACACCACGACTTCGCCACCGCCGTCGCGGCCCCGGCCTCCAGGGCGGCCTCGGTGCCCGGCGCCGGGCGGGCGGCCAGCAGGTTCGCGGCGTTCCTGGCCGCCGCGCGGGCCCGCGCCACGTCCAGCCACAGGTCCGCCATCCGGTGCTTGATCGCCTGGAAGGAGCCGATCGGCCGGGCGAACTGGTGACGCTCCCTGATGTGGGCGAGCGTCGTCTCAAAGCACCACTCGGCGACCCCGAGCTGTTCGGAGGCGAGCAGCCCGGCCCCGGACGCCAGCACCCGCCGCGCGTCGAAGGCCCCGACCCGCTCGCCGGGCGCGCCGGAGAGCGTGACGACGGCGATCGGCCGGGTCAGGTCCAGCGAGGGCACGACGTCGATCCGGGCGTCCCCCGCCCGCACCAGGTAGAGCGCCGTGCCGACCGGGACGAGCAGCACGTCGGCCGCGTCCGCCCCGGCCACCGCCCGGACCTCGCCGTCGAGCGTTCCGGCGTCGTTCAGCGTGACCGCCGGCGGCAACGGCCGGTACGGCGAGGCCGCCAGCGAGACGGCCAGCGCCGCCGTGGTCTCGCCCGCGGCCAGCTCGGCGAGCAGGTCGCGCCCGCCCGCGGAGAGCCCCTCACCGGATCCCGCCGGAGTCTCCTCCTGGAGTCCCGCCGGGATTCCCTCCCGGAGCCCCGCCGGGGTTCCTCCCGAGGGGCTCGCCGGGTTCCCCGCACCGGGTCCCGCCGCGGCCCCCTCCCGGAGCGCCGGGGTCCCCGCCTGGACCAGGGCCTCGGTCGCGAGCACCGCGCTGGTCAGGAACGGCACCGGCGCCACGGCCCGTCCCAGCTCCTCCAGCACCACCGCGGCCTCGCGGGCCGACGCGCCGGCCCCGCCGTACTCCTCGGGCACCAGCAGGCCCGCCACCCCGATGTCCCGCGCCAGGGTCCTCCACAGGCCGGCGAGCTCCGCGTCGTACGGCGAGGCCGACTCGGCGCGCCTCAGCACGGCGTCGGGCCGGCAGCGGTCGGCCAGCAGGTCGCGGACGGAGGCGCGCAGCTCCTCCTCGACCTCGGTGTACAGCAGCGTCATCGGTTCCTCACCACTCCTCGCCCGCCGCCCGCCGCGACGCCGCACGGGCCGTACGGGCCGCTCATCGGGGCAGGTCCTTCCAGGGCACGTCCTTGTCCACGCGGGGCTCCGGCGGCAGGCCCAGCACGCGTTCGGCGACGATGTTGCGCAGGATCTCCGAGGTGCCGCCCTCGATCGAGTTGCCCTTGGCCCGCAGGTAGCGGTAGCCGGGGCCGCGGCCGAAGAAGTCGACGCTCTCGGAGCGGCGGAAGGTCCAGTCGTCGTACTCCAGGCCCTCCTCGCCGCGCAGCTCCACGTCCAGCGCGCTGAGCGCCTGGTTGAGGGAGGCGAACGAGAGCTTCATGGCCGAGCCCTCCGGGCCGGGCTGGCCCGCCGCGAGCTGTTCGCGCAGTCGTGCCCCGGCCAGCCGGGTGACCTCCGCCTCCACCCACAGTGCGAGCAGCCGCCGGTGCAGGTCGTGGGTGCGCAGCTCGGGGCGGGACCGCCAGGTGTCGGCGACCAGGCCGATCATGCCGCCGCCCCGCCGTACCGGGCCGCCGCCGATCGCCACCCGCTCGTTCATGAGCGTGGTGGTCGCGACCCGCCAGCCGTCGCCGACGGCGCCGAGCCGCAGGGAGTCGGGGAGCCGCACACCGGTCAGGAAGACCTCGTTGAACTCCGCCTCGCCGGTGATCTGCCGCAGCGGCCTGACCTCGACGCCGGGGGCGTGCATGTCGCAGACGAAGTAGGTGAGCCCGCGGTGTTTGGGAACGTGGGGGTCGGTCCGGGCGACGAGGATCGCCCACCGGGAGTGGTGCGCCCCGGAGGTCCACACCTTCTGGCCGTCCACGACCCACTCGTCGCCGTCGCGGACCGCCCGCGTGGCGAGCGTCGCCAGGTCGGAGCCAGCGCCGGGTTCGCTGAACAGCTGGCACCAGATCTCCTCGCCCGTCCACAGCGGACGCAGGAACCGCTCCTGCTGCTCGCGGGTGCCGAACGCCAGGATCGTCGGCGCCGCCATGCCCAGACCGATGGCCTGCGTGCCCGGGTCGGGCTGCGGGGTGCCGGCGAGCTCCCGATCGACGACGTTCTGCAGCTCCCGGGACGCGCCGAGCCCGCCGAGCCCCTCGGGGAAGTGGACCCACGCCAGCCCGGCGTCGAACCGCGCCCGCAGGAACCGCTTGCGGTCCCCGGGGTCGTGCCCCCCGGCCAGGAACGCGACGGCGCGTTCCCTGACCGCCTCCTCGTCCATCGTCACGACGCTCCCTTCGCAGTCACGCGATCACTCGGCCATGCGATCGTCCGGCCCGCTCACGACGCCCCGGAGCCCTGCCCCGGCCCGGGGCGGCCCCGCGGTGACCCGGTGCCGGGGGGCGCCTCCGGCACCGGGTCAGTTCATGTGCTTCTTCAGCTCGCGGTAGGCCAGCGAGCGCTTGTGGACCTCGTCCGGGCCGTCGGCCAGGCGCAGCGACCGGGCGCCCGCCCACAGCCCGGCCAGCGGGAAGTCCTGGCTGACGCCGCCGGCGCCGTGGGCCTGGATGGCCTTGTCCAGGATCCACTCGACCTCGCGCGGGGTGGCGATCTTGATGGCCTGGATCTCGGTGTGCGCGCCGCGGTTGCCGACGGTGTCCATCAGCCAGGCCGTCTTGAGCACCAGCAGGCGGAGCTGCTCGATCTTGACCCGCGACTCGGCGATCCAGTCCTGGACGACCCCCTGCTGGGCGATCGGCTTGCCGAACGCCGTACGCGACAGGGTCCGCCGGCACATCAGCTCGACCGCGCGCTCGGCCATCCCGATCAGCCGCATGCAGTGGTGGATGCGGCCCGGCCCGAGGCGGGCCTGGGCGATGGCGAAGCCGCCGCCCTCCTCGCCGATGAGGTTCTCCACCGGCACCCTGACGTCGGTGAAGTCGATCTCGGCGTGCCCGCCGTGGTCGGCGTCGGAGTAGCCGAACACGTGCATGCCGCGCCTGATCTCAAGGCCCGGGGTGTCGCGCGGCACCAGGACCATCGACTGCTGACGGTGGGTGTCGGCCTCCGGGTCGGTCTTGCCCATCACGATGAGGATCCGGCAGTTCGGGTTCATCGCGCCGGAGGCGAACCACTTGCGGCCGTTGATGACGTACTCGGAGCCGTCGCGGACGATGGACAGCGAGATGTTCGTGGCGTCGGAGGAGGCGGTGTCCGGTTCGGTCATGGCGAACGCCGACCGGATCTCCCCGCGCAGCAGCGGCTCCAGCCACTCCTCGCGCTGCCGCTCGTCGCCGAACATCGACAGCACTTCCATGTTGCCGGTGTCGGGGGCGGCGCAGTTGGTGGCGGTGGGGGCGATCCTCGGCGAGCGGCCCATGATCTCCGCCAGCGGGGCGTACTGGAGGTTGGTCAGACCGGCGCCGTGCTCGCCGGGCAGGAACAGGTTCCACAGGCCGCGTTTGCGCGCCTCCTGCTTGAGGTCCTCCATCAGCGGCGGGCTTGACCACCCGCTCTCGGCGGCCTGGGCCTCGAACGCCTCCTCGGCGGGGTGGACGCACTCGTCCATGAAGGCGAGCAGCCTCTCCCGAAGCTCCTCGGTCCTGGCGTCGAACGCGAAATCCATGGCCCTCCTCACGGTCTCCCCGGAGGGTACCGACCGGACGGTATGACTGTCGACAGGGGACGCCGGGGTGTCGGCCGTCCGGCCTCCGGAGCGGCCGCCCGATCACGAGGTCCCCCGGTCGCCGGAACGGTCACCGATCGAAAGACCCCGGTCGCAAGGTCCCGGTCGCAAGGTCCCGGTCGCAAGGTCCCGGTCGCCGAAGTGGTCGCCCGGCAACCGCGCCGAGTGGACCTTCCGGGCCGCGCGCCGACGGCCGTAGGGTCGCCGCCATGACCGCGAAGATGCCCGACCCGCTCGTCCTCGAAGGCTCCGCCGTACGGCTGGAGCCGCTGACCGCCGGCCACGTCCCGGACCTGTTCGTGGCGGGTGGCGGCGACGAGGAGGTGTGGCGCTGGCTCCCGGTCGCCGCGCCGCACACCGAGGCCGAGCTGGCCCGCGTCGCGGACACGGTGGCCCGCGATCCGAAGCACGTGCCGTTCGCGGTGATCAGCCGGGAGACCGGCCGCGCGGTCGGCTGGACCTGCTACGCCGACGTCCCCGGCTTCGACTCCAGCATCGAGATCGGCTGGACCTGGTACGGCAGGTCCGTGTGGCGCTCGGCGGTGAACACCTCCTGCAAGATCCTGCTGATCGACCACGCCTTCGACCATCTCGGCGTGAACCGCGTCCTGCTCAAGACCGACATCATGAACACCCGCTCCCAGGACGCGATCAGGCGCATCGGCGGCGTGCCCGAGGGCGTCCTGCGGCGCCACCGCCGCCGGCCGGACGGCACCTGGCGCGACACCGCCTACTTCGGCATCCTCGACGACGAGTGGCCCGCCCACCGCGCCCGCCTGCTGGCACGCTGAGCCCCGGACCGCCCGGACCGGCGTGCGGGCCCGGGGTGGTTCATCGGCCTCCACCCGTCGATCCGGCCGAGTTCAACCGCCCACCCGTGCGTCATGGCTTCGGCCGCGGGCGGCGTGAGGACGAAACGGCATGCAGCACAACGAGGAGCCCGATCACAACGGCCCGAGCGTGAGAACGCATTCGCAGGTGGTCACGGGGATGTGACCCCTCGTGGAGCGGAGGTCGGCTGCTCGGGACGCGGGCCGCCCTTGGGCCAGAAGCCGGAGCCCGGCTTGCGGGCCTCGCGGCGGATCCTCGACACCCCGAGTCTGCAGGTCGCCTCCTTGATAGCCGCGGCCATGCGCCCCGCGACGTAGAGATTCACCGCGGTGTCGTCTTTGCGGGAGAGCTGTCGTATGCCGCCCCGGCGGCCGAGGCTGACGCACGACCCCGTGAAGGCCTGGTCGATCACCGCCGGTTCGGTTCCCGCGATGCGGCTCAGCACGGTGTCGGCGGCCTGTGCTCCAAGCGGTTGCGCGGCCTGGCAGCTCATCCGCAACGGCCGGCCCGAGGGCGCGGCGGCGTCGCCTGCCGCGATGACGCGATCGTCGTCGAGGCTGGTCAGCGTCTCGTCGGTGAGCAGCCGGCCGAGCCGATCGGTGCGCAGCCCGCTCGCGGCCGCGAGTTCCGGTACGCCGAAACCGGCCGCCCAGATGGTGAGAGCGCTCGCACGCACCGCAGCGCCGGCGAAGACTACCGCGTGCGGCCGGACCTCGGTCACCACCTCGGCCTCAAGCACCGCGACACCGTGCCGGGACAGCCACGTGGCCACGGATCGGCGAGCGGGAGCACTCAGTGACGGTGCGAGGGTCCGGCCGCACACCAGTGTGACCGTACGTCCCTGTTCGGCCAGTTCGGCGGCCGTCTCGATGCCGGTCAATCCGCCGCCGACCACGGTGATCGGGGCATCGAACGGCAATTTCCCCAGCGATCACGTGTTCCGCCGCGGGTGCTCGACGACGACCCGCGTACCTGCCGGGGGCGGTTTCCCGCGTGCTCGATGGTGTCCCGCTGGTTCGACAACGCGGCACTGTGGAATGTGAGGCGACGCGTCGACCTCACAGTTCGCCACGCTGTCTTGTCGAACCGGTGAGAGCGGACCCGAACCGAAGGAGTCGGTGCACGATGGCCAGGACACCATGACCACCCCGTCCGAGCCGGGAGGCGGCCGGCTCGATCCGGGCCTGGCCGTGATCACGCGCGAGCGGCGCCAACTGATCAATCTCGCGTACCGGCTCCTCGGCTCCCTGGCCGACGCCGAGGATGTCGTCCAGGAGGCCTGCGCCCGCTGGTGCGCCATGTCCCGGGAGCAGCGGGACGCCATCGCATCCCCCGGCGCCTGGCTGACCACGGTCGTCGGCCGTCTCTGTCTCAACGTGCTCTCCTCGGCACGGGCCCGGCGCGAGACCTACGTGGGCGAGTGGATCCCCGAGCCGCTGCCCGGACCCGCGGAGTGGATCAGTGGGCGGCCGGACGGCATCGCCGTGGATCCGGCCGATCGGGTCACCCTGGACGAATCGGTCAACATGGCCTTCCTCGTCGTGCTCGAGTCGATGACCCCCGCCGAACGCGTCGCGTTCGTCCTGCACGATGTCTTCCGGTACCCCTTCGCCGAAGTGGCCGAGATCGTCGGCCGCACCCCGGGGGCCTGTCGCCAGCTGGCCTCCTCGGCCCGCCGCCGCATCCGTGCCGCGCAGGCGCCCACGACTCCGGCGGCCCGGCAGGCCCGGATCGTCAGGGACTTCAAGCAGGCTTGGGAGGCCATGGACATCGACGCCCTCATCGCCCTGCTCGACCCCGACGCCACGGCGATCGCCGACGGCGGCGGCGTCGTCGGCGCCGTGCTCCGCCCGGTCGAGGGCGTTGAGCAGATCGTGCGTTCACTGCTCAGTCTCGATGGCAGGCTCCGCGGCCTGACGTTCCTGGAGAATACGGTCAACGGCCGGCCCGGCCTGATCGCCCAGCAGGACGGCGTCACCGTGTCGGTGTACGCGTTCGACATCGCAGGCGACCGGATCAAGCACATCTGGGCGGTACGTAACCCCGACAAGCTCCGGCCGTGGACGGCGGGACGCGGCGCCTCGAACGCGCCGCCGGTGACCCGGTGAGCGGACCGTCGCCCGCCCGACAGCCCTTCCACCCCTCGGACGCCGTTACTGAACGGGGATCCGCAGGTCGCGGAACGGGCCGATCTCGACCTTGAGGGCGCCGGCGGTGCCGGGCAGGGCGAAGAGGTTCCAGAACTCGCGGGTCTGGCCCGGTGCGAACTTCTCTGTGCCGATGCGGACGCCGGAGACGTCCGTGCATGCGCAGTAGGAGTCCACGCCGTCATCGGTGGGTACCTCCAGGCGGCCGGGCAGGTACCGGCGGCCGGCGGCGACGTCGGTCACGCGGACGTTGCTCGCGGCCCGGTACTTGTACGCCTCCCAGTCCTGGGCGCGGTGAAGGTCGGTGAACCAGGTCTCCTCCGAACCCTCGTTGGTGATCTTGTAGGTGAGCAGGCCGAGGCCGCCGGGCAGCCGGCGGAGACCCGTGACCTCCATGGTGATGGGCCGGCTGCCCGCCTTGGCGGCGCCGGTCAGGCCGGTCTCGCCGGGGGATGTCGTGGCCACCGGCTCCCGGGCGACGGGCCGGGGTTTGGGGAAGGTCACGGTGACGCGGCGGTTACGGCGCCTGCCCTCGTCGCTGTCGTTGTCGTACAGCGGGCGGCGCGAGCCGTACCCCTCGGCCTGAAAGCGGATCCCGTCCCGGGACAGCAGCGCCGACAGGGTGCGCCGCACCGCCTGGGCGCGGCGCAGTGACAGTGGGTCGTTGATGGCGTCGTCTCCGGAGGAGTCCGCGTGGCCCGCCACCGTCACCACCGTGGCGGGGGAGGCGTCGATGAGCTTGGCCGTGCGAGCCATGATCGACTTGGCATCGGGGGTGAGAGTGGCCTCGTCCACGGCGAACAGCACGTCGGAGGAGAGGTTGACCTGCAACTCCTTGCCGTCGTCGGCGGTCTCCTCTGATTCGTCCAGGGACTCGGACGTGAGGACGAGGCGGCGGGCGACCGGCGTGACAGGCTCGGCGTCGGGGTCGGGAAAGTCGCCGGCCGGAGCCTCGTCACTGATGGGCACGTCGAGCATCGGCGGGCCCACGGGGGTGACGACGGTGGTCGTCGCGGGGTTGCCCGACGGTGCGGGCAGCACCGCGTAGACGGTGATCGATCGGCCGGGGCCGATGAAGCGGCTGAGGCCGTCGCGGTCCAGGTCGCTGCACAGACACGGGGAGCCCGCGGGTTCGTACGGAAGGATCCAGGCGCGGGCCCGCGTGTCGAGGACGCCGATTCCGGAGGCCCACCTGATCGCGCCGAGGGGGCGGGTACGGTCGGCCATCTCGCCGGGCCAGGGCAGGTGCCTGTCAGTGCCGGTGTTGGACAGGCGGATCTGAGCGATGAGGTGCTTGCCTTTGACGCGGTTGAGGCCCACGACCTCGACTTTGAGGTTCTCGGTCATGGTGCTGCGGGTTGCGGCCAGGGCCGGTCGGAAGGCTTGATCCGATGCCGCGGGCGTGGCGGGCGGAGTGCCGGTGGCCGGGGCACTCGCCGTCGGCGCGGTGGCGGCGGGCGCGGGCTCCTTCATCGGCGGCACCCCGCACCCGGCCGTGGCGAGCGTGAGTACGGCGGTCAGGGCCAGGATCCGATGAGACGTGAGGCAGGATGCATCGGTTCCGGAACGAGCGAAGCCTGCGACGACTCCTGCGGCCCGTGGTTTTCTTTGCATGAGAGACCCTTTTCAGATGGCCTTGGGCAATACGTGCACACCGAGGACAAGATCGCCCATACCGGTTCCGGCAAGGTCGGGCCGCCCTTAAGAACGTACCATACGGTATAGTATGGAAACTGATTCGCAGCGATCGATCCACTGACCGAGGACTTCGGCCGAAACCTCTCTGAATTCCGTCCTGAATCGAGGGATGACATGACCGACGTAGAGGTGCTCATCGTCGGAGGCGGACCGACCGGGCTGACGCTGGCCTGCGAACTGGCCCGGCGCGGCGTCACCTTCCGAGTGATCGATAAATCTCCCCGATTCCACCGTCAGTCCCGGGGCAAGGGCATACAGCCACGCAGTCTGGAGGTGTTCGACGATCTCGGTGTGGTCCAGGACTTCCTGGACGCGGGGACGTCCGAGATGCCGGCGCGGATTCACATGGACCGCCGGTTCGTCGCGGAGCTGCACCTCCTGGCCGATGTCCGCCCGCGACCGGATGTGCCGTACCCGACGCTCGTCCTGCTGCCGCAGTGGCGCACCGAGCAGATACTCCGCGCCCGCCTGGCCGAGCTGGGCGGGCACGTGGAGTGCGGCCTGCGACTGACCGGCCTCAAACAGTCCGGCAGCCAGGTCGTCGCGCACCTCGCCACGGGCGAGGTGATCCACGCCTCCTACCTCGTGGGCTGCGACGGCGGTGGTAGCGCCGTGCGCGAAGCCGCCGGGATCGCCTTCCCCGGGCTGGTGTCGGAGACCGAGCACTACCTGCTCGGTGACGTGGAGGTGGACGGCCTGCCCCGCGACGGCTCCTATGTCTGGTACTCAGCGGATGAGTCCTCCGTCGGCCTCGCGCTGCTGCCCGGTACGCGGTCGTGGCAGTTCGGCCTCACCGTACGCCCCGGTGAGGAGGGTGCCGGCCAGGAGCCCTCACTCGAGCTTTTCCAGCGTCTGTTCGCGCAGCGCACCGGCCGGACGGATGTGCGCCTGCACAATGCGACCTGGCTGTCACGCTTCAGCTACAAGGTACGGCTCGCCGACCGCTACCGGTCCGGCCGCGTCTTCCTCGCCGGAGACGCCGCCCACGTCCACCCGATCGCGGGCGGTCTCGGCATGAACACCGGCATCCAGGACGCCTACAACCTGGGCTGGAAGCTGGCCCTCGCGGTACGCGGTCAGGCCTCCGACAGCCTGCTCGACACGTATGAGCGAGAGCGCCGCCCGGTGGCCGAATCCGTGCTCAAGACCAGCGGCGCCGGCATGACCGCGCTGTTCTCCACCAGGCCTCTGATGACCTTCTTACGCGACCGGATCATCCTGCCGCTGATGCGCAGCACCGCGGTGACCAAGGCGATCATCAGCAGGACCTCCCAGCTCAACGTGAACTACCGAGACTCCGAGTTGTCGGTCGGCGACAAGGGCAAGGTCCGCCCCGGCGACCGGGCGCCCGATTCGCCGTGCCGGCACCCGGTGACCGGCGAGCAGTCGCGGCTGTTCGACCTCTTCCGCGGTCCTCACTTCACGCTGCTCCGGTTCGGCGCGGTGGTGCCGGGTCTGGCCGAGCGCCTGGACGCGCTCTGCGGTGACGACATCCGTGTCCACCATCTGGAGCCAGGGCCCCCGAGCAAGCGCTATGGCGCCGGCGAGGGCACGTTCGTCCTCGTCCGGCCGGACGGCTATGTGGCCGTCCGGACCCGGTCAGGCGACGCGGTGGTCGACTACCTGAGGACGTTCTCGGTCGCCTGAGTCACAGAGCGCCATCGACCGGCCCATCACTCTCACGGACAAGGAACCATCGTGTTCGTCGCCTACCTCGTGATCACCCTCCTCGCCTCGGCCGTCGTCGGCCTGGCCGCCGTCGCCAACCTCATCGGCCATGAATACCCCAGGAAGCAGGCGGACCAGCTTCGTGTGCCCCGTTCCTGGATGCTGCCGCTGGGCGTGATGCTGGCGGCGGGCTCGCTGGGACTGCTGGCCGGGTTCGCCGTTCCGGTGCTGGGCCTGCTCGCCGCCGCCGGCCTCGTGTCGTACTTCCTCGGCGCGTTCTGCGTTCACCTGCGGGCCCGTGACCACCACTTCGGCGCGTGGTCCGCGTTCTTCACGCTGGCGGCGGCCGCCCTGGCCGTGAACGTGGCCTACCACTGAGTTCGAGGACGAGTCCGCCCATCGCGCCCACCTGCCGGCACGCCGAGACCAGGGGCGCGCCGGGTCAGGGGCGGGTGAATTCGGCATCGGCCGGGGCGGAGCCCAGCATGCCCGCCAGCACCTCCCCGACGCCCAGACGCAGGTCGTCGAGGGTGGGTTCGGCTCCCGCGCCGGCGATGGCGTCGAAGATCACTCCTTCGCCGTAGGCGACCATCTGGCGGCCGTGCCGTACCGGGTCGGGGGATCCGGCCGCGGTGAGGACCGCGACGGCCAGCGTGCGGAAGCGAGCCCCCGCCGCGTCGTAGATCCTGCGCAACTCGGGGCGGCGGGTGGCCTCCAGCGCCAACTCGTAGCGGGCGACCGTACGGCGGCGGTCGACGGTGAGCTGCGCCCACAGGGCCTGCGCGGTCATCTCGGCGAGCGCACCGGGGGTGACCGGCCCGAGGCTCTCTTCGTGCCCCGACTCCGGCTCTGAATCCGGCCCCCGGTCGGGCACCGGGCCCGGGGCGATGTGCCCGCCGGGCGGCGCGTGCTCCGGGCCCGGGGCGGCGTGCCCGCCGGGCGGCGCATGTCCCGCGGTCCCGGGCCCCGGACCCGGGGCGACGGGTTCGACCCCGGTCGCGGCGCGTTCGGTGGTGCCGAGGAGCGGCTCGAAGACCGCGCCCTCGATCTCGGCCAGCCGTTCCAGGGCCAGCTCCAGCAGAGCAGAGCGGGTCCGGGCGAGGTTGGAGGTCGAGCCGGGCGGCAGCCCCGCCTCCTCGTCCACCGCCCGGTGGGTCAGGCCGCGCATGCCCCGCTCGGCCAGCAGGGTGATGGCGGCCTCCGCGACGACCAGGGCGCGTTCCGACTTCATGCGTCGAGACTACACCTGTAGTGAATCCGCGCTCACCTACCGTGAGTCCCGCGACCAGGTCATGAGCGTATCGGCGCCGGGCGCACCTCGTTCACGCCGCCGGGGCCAGGCCAAGGCTGGGGCCGGAGCCGGGGCCGGGGTCGCAGCCGGAGCCGGAGCCGAGGCCGGGCTCAGGGCCGGGCTCAGGGCCGGGCTCAGGGCCGGAGCCGGAGGACGGCGGGCCTCGGCACACCGTGGTGCGCCGGGGCCCGCCGCCGTCTCAGACGGTCACTCCCCGTTCCTCAGGCCGGCCGTGACCGGCTGTCCCAGCCGGTCTCCCACCGTTCCTCGGGTCGGCCGGGATCAGCCACCGCCGAACACGCGGATGAGGTGGACGAGGAGACTGTCCAGCTCACCCTGGTCGATGAACCGGGTCGTCCTGAACACCGTCTCGGCGGTGATGCCCTTCCCCGTCAACGGCGGCTCCAGCTCCGCCGGTTTGTAGTCCTGCCGGAGGTTCTGCCCCGACCCCGAGGGCCGTCCCAGGCCCGCCGGCGGCTGTCCTTCCGGATACAGCTTCCCGTTGCGGTAGACGCTGACGGATTTGGTCGGTTGCCTGCTCCCGGAGATGTCGTAGGTATGGCTGTCCCTGACGGGCGCGCGGCGCGCCTTGGGCGGGGACTGCCGTTGGACCGCCCGGCGACTGGTCGGCCGGTGGGCGGGCCGGTGCCGCGCGGCCTTGGCGGGGGCCCTGCTCACCCGCCTGCTCCGCGCCCTGGCCGCGGCCTCCTTGGCCCGCCTGGCCGCCGCCCGGCGCGCGGCCGCCGCCGCTCTCCTCTTGGCCGCCGCGGCGGCCGCCTTCCTGGCCTTCTCGGCCGCTCGTTTCTTCGCCGCCTGCGCGGCCTTCTTCCTGGCCAGCTGCGCGGCCTTCTTCCTCGCCGCCTCCAACGCCTTCTTCCTGGCCAGGGCGGCGGCCCGCCGCTTGGCCAGCGCGATGGCCGCCCGCCGGGCCGCCGCCTGAGCCGCCCGCCTGGCGGCCGCCTGGGCGAGCCTCCTGGCCAGGGCCCGCGCCGCGATCCTGGCCGCGATGCCGACGACGATCCAGACGAGCTGCCCGTCGGGGTCGCTCATCGTGACGGGGCTGTTGTTGGCGTAGGCGTAGGCGTTGAGCTGCTGCGGATCCTCCTCGTCGATGACGGGGTCGACGGACAGGAACCGGCCGTTCCTCGGGTCGTACTCGCGGGCGCCGAGCTCGACGAGCCCGGTCGACGTGTCGCGCACGCCTCCCACGAATCCCCGCTGGCCTGGCCACCACGCCGGTTGCGGGCCGCGGTCCTCGCCGAACGGGGTCGTCCGGCGGACGGCCACGTCCCCCGTGCCGCCGTTGACCGCCGCCTGCGCGGTGCCCTGGTGGTCGGACGCCAGGAAGTACACCCTGTTGTCCGGGGTCCGTACGGCGATCGTCTCGTCGCCGATGGTGTAGTAGCGGGTGCACTCGACGACGTCCTTGGCGATGTCGAGCCGCAGCTCCATGTCGTCGATGTAGAGCGTCGCGTCGGTGGGCGTCCTGCGGAGCAGCCGCTCACCGTCGGCGTCGTAGACGTACGAGGTGGTCCTGCCCGCCTCGGTCACCGATTCGAGGTTGCCCTCGGCGTCCCAGACCAGGGTCTGGTCGGCCGCCCCGACCTTGCGCCGGGTGGTGTTGCCGGTCTCGTCGTAGGCGAAGACGTCCGTTCCCGCCGTCAGCGCGGCGTGCGGACGCGCCGCGCCCGCGGCGGGGTAGGTGTAGGAGCGGGCGGACTCCGTGCGCCCGCCGAACGCGTGCTGCGTCTCCTTCGTCCTGTTGCCGGTGGAGTCGTAGGCGTAGCTGGTCGCGTACGGCGCCGCACCGCCGATCACGTCCGCCCGCGGGCTGCCGCTCGCGCAGTCGTCGGTGGCCGTCCACGCCGAGGTCAGGCGGCGCAGGTGGTCGTAGGTGAAGCACTGGGTGTCCTTCGACCGGCCGCCGTCCATGTCAGCGATCTTGGTGATGTTCCCGGCCGGGTCGTAGGTGTAGTTGAGGTCCAGGTCGGGAGCCGAGGCCGACTCGCGGTCCAGCCGGGTCCGGGCCAGCCGCCGGGTGCCCTCGTCGTGGGTGTAGGTGAGCCAGCTCTTCTTCCCGCCGCTGTTCAGCTCGTACTGCAGGGTCTCGCCCAGCTTGGAGTAGCGGGTGGCCGTGACGTACGACGACAGACCGGTCACGGTGACCGGCTGGCTGAGCCCGTCGTAGGTGTAGACGACCGACTCCTCCGCCAGCCCGCCCGCGGCGGGGAAGCTGACGGACTGCACCTGGTCGTCGAGGGTGTAGCGGCTGTTCAGCACGTACGAACCGGCCAGTTTCCCTTCCCTGGCGGGCACGGTGACGGTCTGCCGCAGGGTGCGGTAGTCGGAGTCGATCGCGTTGATCTCCGCCTTGTACGCCTGGCCGCCGAGGTAGCGGACACTGGCGTTCAGGTGTCCCTTGGCCAGCGCGTCGTACTTCCACTCCGCGAGCAGCGGGCCGGTCGTGGAGCCCTCGTGCAGCTCGCGCTTGCGCCCCAGCTCGTCGTAGACGTACGCCAGGGTCTTCCCCCGGGCGTCGGTGGAGGTGACGACCTCGTCGGCGTCGTTGTAGGTGAACGTCGTGACGCCCTTGTCGGGGTCCTCGGTCCTGGTCTCCCTGCCGCGCAGGTCGTAGACGTGCTTCCACACGTTGCCCGCGTGGTCGGTCACGGTGAGCAGCCGGTCGGAGGCGTCGTAGGTGTACTTGGTCGACTCGTAGTCGCCGGTGGGCGTGGCTCCCTTGTACTGCCGCAGTTCGACGAGCCGGCCCTCGGTGTCGCCGATACGGGTGACGGCGTGGCCTCCGGCGGGGGCGGTGATGTGCATCCGGTCGCCGTGGTGGGTGGCGGTGGCCCGCCACTTCTCCACGCCCTTGACCCGGAACGCCTGGGCGGCCACCTCTCCGGCGCCGTCGTAGGAGGTGGTGATCTGGCTGGGAACGGCCGTGTCGGCCACCCCCAGCAGCTCGGTGGACGGCTCTCCGGGGCTGAAGTAACCGCCGTTGGACTTGGACACCTCGCCGAGCGAGTTGTGGAAGGTGTCGGTGACCGTGCGCCCGTCACGCAGCGCGGGATCCTTCGCCTGGTCGTCCCGGGGCGCCGGCTCCTGGGTCTGCCGGGGGCGCAGCAACCCGTCGAGCAGCTCGTGGCTGACGGTGTAGCCGCCGTCCGCCCGCAGGGTCTTCGTGGTGACGACGCTGGGGCCGTCGTTGCGCATCAGGTAGGAGTACTCGGTGCTGGGCGACTGGCCTGCCGCCTTGCTGCGGTCGCCCTGCCACACCTTGACGAGGCGGCCGAGCGCGTCGTGCTCCATGTCGACGCGCCGGTTGTTGGCGTCGATCTCGGTGACGGCCTCGCCCCAGGCCGGTTCCATGAGGGTGCGTTCCACGTGGCCTAGCGGGTTGGTCTCGATGACCTCGGTCGCCGGGGCTCCCGAGGCCGGCGCGTAGGTGGTGGTCAGCTTCGTGCCGGCCGCGTCGGTCTCGCTGGTCATGCGTCCGTAGGCGTCGTAGGTCTTGACGGAGTCGGTGACGGCCGAGCCGTCGCCGGCCACGGTCTGGACGGCGGTGATGTCGCCCTTGACGGGCGCCTGGCCGTACGGCCCGCCGTCGAACTGCATCCGCTCGTCGGAGATCACCTCGTCGGCGGCGAGTTTCGCGACGCCGGCGCCGCAGCCCGCGGCGACCTTGTGGATCCTGCTGGTGTAGTCCAGCAGCCACGCCGTGGTGTTGCGGGCGTAGGTGTAGCGGGTGCACTGGTCGTCGTCACCGGTGGCCAGGTCGCCCTTCTCGTCGACCTGGGTGAGCATGCCCTGGGTGTCGTAGGAGCGCTCCTCCCCGGTCCGCCGCCACGTGCCGTTCTCCAGCAGGGTGCGGGTGGCCATGGATTTCGGCTCGACGATGTGGGCGAGCTTGGTGACGCCGCCCTGGGAGGACTCGGCGGTCTTCAGCGACCACGGCTCCTCCAGCGTGGAGGTCGTGATCTTCCCGCCGTCGCCGTCGTAGAGGGTCTCCTCACGTTCGAACCCGGCGTACTGGTCGAGGTCGTCCAGCTTGCCGCCCTCGGAGTCGGCGACCTGGGCCCGGCGCTTGGAGCCGTCGGACTGGCGGTCGCCGTCCATGCCGCGGAAGTACCGGAACTCGGTGAGCGTGCGCTCGGTGTCCTGCCCGTCGCCGCCGCGGACCCGGACCCTGCCGAACCCGCGCCAGTCCGACCAGGTGCGGTGCTCGGGCTTGACGAGGATGTTGTCGGCGTAGTGCCAGGCGGCGCCGTCGAGGTACTCGTAGTCGGTGACGACCGGAGGCGACTGGGCGACCCGGTCGATCTCCAGCGTCTGCGCCACGACGTACTTGTGGAACCAGTCGGTGACCTCGCCCTCGTTCGGCGGAGCCCACCGCTGGGGGAAGCAGAGCCTGGCGTTGCGGTCGGCGGTCGGCACGTCCCCGGGCTTGCAGTCGGCCGGGGCGTAGCCGACCCGGAGCTCCCCACCGCTCTCGTTGTTCACCGTCTGGACGCGCCACTTGACGAGCGGGGCGCGTCCCTCGTTCGCGTCGACCCTGTTGGGCAGCTGGGTACCGCCGAAGGTGATCTTCGGCAGGGTGATGGTGCCGCCCACGTGGCCGCTCTGCTGGATGGAGGCCAGCCACAGCGACGGGCTGAGGCCGTCACCCGTCGCGGGGAAGGAGTGCGTCAGCGTCCAGGAGTCGACGTCGCAGTACGGCCGGCCCGAGCACTTCGCCGTGTCGGTGTTGAGCACCTGAGTGGTGACCTTCGCCAGGCGCAGCCGGGTGAAGAACGTCGGCGACAGCCGGTCGGTGCACTTCTCCCCCGAGCCGCAGATCTGGTCGAAGGGGATGTCGGGCCAGTGGCTCGCCGTCTCCTTCTTGAGCTGGTCGGCGGCGCAGGTGACCGTTCCGCCCGGCACGCACCGCTCGGCGACGTCGAAGACGACGCGGGACGCGGGCGACCTGGTGAACAGCTCGTTCCGCAGGTAGCCGTAGTCGATCCGCTTGAGGTATCCGCCGCGCACGTACTCGGTGCCCTGCTCGGGCTTCATGTTCCGCCCGTAGAAGTTCTTCTCGGCCCCGTACCAGTAGGTGGTGGCGTTGCCGTGCGTGTCGACGGCGAGGTCGAGGTTCCAGCGGTACGCCTGCCGGCACCAGGAGGACGCCGCGTCGCTCGTGTGGCAGGGCTCGCCGCTGTTGTTGCCGAACACCGGAACCGTCCACGCCGACCCGGTCTCCGGCTTGCCCGACGCCCAGCCGGGCAGGCGGTTCAGGCCGAAGGTGTACTGGGTGCCGTCGTCGGTGGTGACGCGCCAGTACTCGCCGTTGTCGTCGCCGTTGACGGCGCCGGTGAGGTGCTCGACGCGGGTGCCGTCGTCGCGCCTGGGCCGCCACTGCTTGGTCGTGGCGTCCTTGACCAGCTCGACGGAGGAGTCGCCGAGCGACATGACGGCGTTCTCCTGGTCCCAGCACAGGTCCCCGGTCTTCTTGCCGTCGATCATGCACGACTTGTAGCGGCGTTCGATGTAGCCGCTGGGGTTGAGCTCGAAGCCCTCTCCTGCCCACGACGGCTGGTTGTTCGTCGAGACGGTACGGCCGTCCACGCTCTGCGAGGAGTAGGCGAGGGACATCTCCGGCTCGTCGCCGCCCAGCGCGGGGGGTGCCCGCAGATCGTAGCCCCAGCTGAAGTCACCCGACTGGGTGCCGACGCTCCACTCGGCAGAGGGGGCGAGCGAGGTGGCCGTGTGGTCGCCCGACGGTCCGGACGGCGCGGCCTGCAGCGCGTACAGCGCCGGCATGTCGACGTCGGCGGACAGCGTGCCGTTCTTCGCGTCGTTGTCGGACGGCATCGGTTCGGGCTGCGGGCAGGCGGTCACGGCTGCGGGCGCGGCCGCCGGGGCCGCGGCGGTCAGGGCGCACTCGCCCAGTTTCACCAGTCGCAGCCTGGCGCCGTAGTCGCCGCCGAAGGCGTACCGGAAGCCGGAGTAGTCGATCTCCAGCCGGGTCCTCCCCTTCGCGGCCGC
This sequence comes from Streptosporangium sp. NPDC048047, assembly GCF_040653115.1. Taxonomy (NCBI): domain Bacteria; kingdom Bacillati; phylum Actinomycetota; class Actinomycetes; order Streptosporangiales; family Streptosporangiaceae; genus Streptosporangium; species Streptosporangium sp. NPDC048047. The sequence goes on from NZ_JBEZNH010000009.1 coordinate 31,105, forward strand.
CAGACTCTGGCCCTGGCTCTGCCCCGCCGTCACCCGCAGGGCGAGGCCGAGCAGCCCGGACGACGCGGTGTCGAGCAGTTCGACGCGGACCTTGTCGGGGGTCGCCGCCGCGACCTCCTCACCCGCCTTGCCGTCCTCGGCCTTGGCGGTCTCCGTCGTCTTGGTCTCCGCCGCCTTGGCGGATTCCGCCGCCTTGGCGGGCTCCGCGGCCTTTGCGGGCTTCTTCGGTGGGACGATCCGTACCGGGAAGTCGGCGGACAGGGTGCGCGCGCCGGTGCCGCCGGTCGCGTCCAGCTCTACCGCCTGCGGTTTCGGCCAGACGACGCCCGGTGGCGTCTTCCACGCCTGTCTCTCCGCCGGATCGGCCGTCCTGGGCAGTACGGGGACCCGTTTCCCGAGGACCGGGGTCTCCCGCTGGACGGCGGGGGCGGAGCGGGGCGCGGCGCTCGCGGGCATCGCGTGCACCAGCGGCGCCACCACGACGACGGCCAGCGTGGCCGCCAGCCGCCGGGGCCACGGCGACCGGCGTACGGGATGCGTCAGACGGTTCCAGTAGGACTCCGGAGGATCCGGATCATGTGCCAGGTTCACTGACTTCACCCAATCTGTGGGGGGGGTCGAACAGGGGTGACGGGTTGGACGAGGCGGGTCGAGGCGGACCGGGCCAGGCCGGGTCGAGGCGGGTCGGGGAGGTGGACGGCCGGTCCGGAGGCATGGGAGAGAACCGGCCGGTGGACGGTCGGAAGCCGAGGAAACGGTCGGAAGCCGGGGAAACGGTCGAAGAGCCGGTGGGTCAACCGGTGGGTCGGTGGGTCAGCCGGTGGGTCGGTGGGTCAGCCGGTGGGTCGGCGGGTCGGAAGCCCGGGGCCGGGGCCGCCCGGTGGAGCGCCGGGCGGCCGGGAGATCCGTTCGGTGGGTCGCTCCGGTGGGTTACTGGGCGGCCAGCTGGGCGATCTGTTCGGCGCTCAGCACGCCGTCATAGGCACGGACGTCGTCCACGATCCCCGGCCAGTGGCCGGTGAAGACGCCCGCGGACTTGGCGCGGCCCAGTTGCAGCGGGCCGGTGGCGTTCCACGCGCTCACGTGGGCGGTGACCGTGCTCACGGACAGCCGGCCGTTCACGTAGACGCGCAGCTCGCCCTGGAGGGGGTCGTAGACCCCCGCCACGTGGGTCCACTCGAACGGGGCGGGCACGTCGTCGGAGCGCGTCCGCACCACCGCGGCGGTGTCGGTGTCGGCGGCGGCCATGCCGAGGGTCCAGCGTCCCTTCTCCTTGTCATAGCCGAGCTGGAACCCGCTGGCCCTGTTCCCGGCCTGGGAGACGACGGCCGCGTCGCGGGTGGGCAGGTAGTCGAGCTGGGTCCAGGCGGCGACGGTGAACCCCGACGCGGTGTTGACGGCCGGACGGGCGGTCTGCGCGTGGCCGGCCGTACCGTCGAGGGCGAGCGCGCCGTCCAGCCAGCCCTCGGACCATGACGCGCCGCCGCCCAGCGTCGCCGCCGACGCCCGGCCGGAGGAGTCGGCGGCGACGCCGCCGGTCCCCTCGTCCAGCTTCCAGTGCCCGACCAGCGTCGCGGCGCTGTTCACCAGGTCGGCGATCTCGTCGCCGAACATGGCGCGCCCGTGGACGCGGACCTCGTCGACGTCGCCCGGCCAGAACTCCGTCTCCGCCCCGCCGGCCTTCGCCCTGCCGATCGTCAGGGGTCCGGTCGCGTCCCACGGCCGGGTGAACGGGACCGTCGACTCCAGGCGGCCGTTGACGTAGAGGGACAGCTCCCCCACCGCCGTGTCGTAGACGCCGGTCAGGTGGGTCCACTCGCCGGGTCTCGGCGCGGACGCCGACAGCGCCCGCACGACCGCCGCCCCGTCGGTGTCGGCGACGGTACGGCTCAGCGCCCACCGGTCGTCGGCCTTCGAGTAGCCCAGGGAGAAGCCTCCGTTCCGCGTGCCGTCCTGGCCGACCGCGGTCGCGGCGGCGCCGGTGCCGGTCAGCCGCACCCACGCGGCGACCGTGAAGTTGCCCAGGGTGGGCACGACGGGGCCGGTGGTCCGCGCGTGGCCGCCGGCACCGTCGAACCGCAGCCCCGTGCCCGTCCTGCCGGAGGTCCAGGCGGCCGAGCCGTACAGGGTGGCCGGGTGGGCTCCGGCGCGGTCGGCGGCCACCCCGCCCTGCCCGTCGTCCAGGGTCCAGTGCCCGTCGGGGCCGGCGCCCGGGTCGACGTTGAACACGTAGGTGCGGATCGGGCTCTGGTGTCCCGCGCGGTCCTTGCTGCGCACCGCGAGCACGTTGGGGCCGTCGTGGCGGGGGGTGAGCCGGATCGTCGCCGGCCCGCCCGTCTGGCCGGCCGCGACCTCCGTCTTGGGAGCGGTGTCCAGCCCGTAGACGTAGGCGACGACGTCGGTGACGTCCGCCGGGGTGAACGTGAAGGAGCCGGTCCGGCCGACGCCGTCGCTCCAGCCGGTCTCGGGGTAGTCCTGCGAGGTCACCCCCGGCTCCCGGCCGGGCGCGGAGGCGTCGACGGCCATCTCGCACCAGGGGCTCCACGCGCTGTCGATCCTGCCGTCCTCCGCGCGGACCCGCCAGCGGATCACGGCGCCGTCACCGAAGGCGCCCTGCGGGACGGTCGCGGAGAAGGCGCTGCCCGTTCCCTGCGAGTCGGTGAGCCGCTCCCCGACCTTCGTGCCGGAGTCGGTCCACCACTCGAACCGTCCCCTGACCGCGTTGTCGGCGTCCCGCAGCTTGGCCCACAGCTTCGGCGTGGTGGTGCCGATCATCGGCCGCCCGTCGCCGGTGACGCAGTCGCCTCCCGGGTCCGACCAGGTGTCGGCGGCCACGGGCGCGGCGGGCGGCGAGTTGTACTCGATCACCAGGCTGGGGTTGTTCTTGAACTTCTTCCAGGCGTAGACGTCCGTCTCGCTCGTGGCCCTGATCCCGATGGTGATGTTGGGCCAGCTCTTCGCCGCGGCGTCGGCGGCCTGGCCGGTGACGTCGAACTCGACGCCGCCGGGCAGGCAGGACGGTCCCCAGCCCTTCGCGACGTTCACGGTGTCGAGGAGCTTCACCCAGGCGGGCTGCTTGCTCCAGGTGGTGCTCTTGCTGATCGTGTTCGTGGCCCAGGCCTCGACCTTCCGCGCCCCGCACGAGTAGGACCAGGTCTCGTACGTGCGCAGCGTCGCCTTGATGATCTGCTTGCCGTGGATGGCCGTACCGGTGTTCATCTGGAAGAACGACCTGTTGGTCTGCCCGGAGACGTGTCCCGCCCTGGCGACGTCGCTCGCGTTCAGGAAGTTGGACGAGGGGTGGTTGCTCCAGACGGCCGTCCAGGCCCCGCGGGCCGCGGAGAAGAACGGGTCGAGGTAGACGGGGAACCTGGTCCCCGGGTCCTCGATCATGCCGCGGTGCGGTCTGAGCACCAGCTTCCCGCCGGTGAGTTCGAGGCCCATCACCTCCTGCCGGGCACCCGGGGGGACGCCCTCCCTCGCCGCCGCCGCGGTCTCCGCTGCTCCCTCCCCCGCCGCACGCGCGGCCTCCGCCTCCGGCTCGCCCGTGGCCGCGGGTCCCGAGGAGTCCCACATCAGCGGCGGCGAGGCCGTGAAGACCGATCCGCCGTTCCCGTCGACCGCCTCCAGGTTGCCGCCCCCGATGGATCTCAGCGACAGCCCGTCGGCCGAGATCGGGAAGTTCAGCTCGGCGAGGGCCTTGTTCCGGGCGGCGGCCCGCGACTTGACCACGAGAAGGTGGGAGAAGCCGTCGACGTCCGCCCTGACCTGGAGGTCCACCCCGGGGAGCACCTCGGGATAGGTCGCGGTGTCGTCCTTCAGCACGGGCTTCGGCAGCGTGCCGGGCCAGCCCAGCTTCAGTGTCCTGTCACCGCGCGCCATCCGGGCGAGCGGCGCGTCGCCCCCGCCCGAGAACGTCAGGCCGACCGCCGTGGCGACGGGGGCGATCGTGCCGTCGGGACGGGCCCGGAGCGTCGGGTCCACGTCCACCCACCGGCCGTCCTGCCGCACCCGCACCGGGCGCGCGTACTGCTCCAGGGTGAAGGCGCCGTTGGGCCTGGCGAAGACCTGCCGCGTCTCCGTGCGCATCGCGGTGACCTCGACCGGCTTCCCCGTCCGGCGGGCGAGCGCCGCCGCCGGTTCCTCCCCCGGCTGTCCCGTCCGGCGGGCGAGCGGCCCGGCCGGTTCCTCGCCCGGCTGTCCCGTACGGCCGGCGAGCGCCCCTGCCGGTTTCTCCGCAGGACCCTCGTCCCGCTGCCCCGCGACGGCGTCCGTGGGCTGTCTCCACGCGCCGGCGACGGCCTCCGAAAGGTTGAGAGGCGTCGCGGCCACGCCCGCCAACATCACCACGACCAGTCCACGAGCTAAGCGCATCGGCCCTCGCCGTCGTCGAGCTGGGACGTCGCGCGGCCGATGGCCGCCCGGCGTCTCCATGATCTTCAATTGCCAAGCGGATTGTCACCCGCGCGAAGGGGGCCGTCCAGATCTTGTGACACATTTCTTCAGAATCTTCTTCTTCCTGAAGAAAACTGCCATCGAGCGGCCCGGCCCGCCCGCCGTGACCCCTCTCCCCTGGAACTACATTTGTAGTAAAACTACAGACGTAGTACCGTCACTACATCCGTAGTGACGAAGGAGGAACCGTGGCGCACGCGGTGGTGGTCGGAGCGGGGATCGGCGGGCTGACGGCGGCGGTGGCGCTGCGGCGACGCGGCTGGGAGGTCACGGTGTTCGAGCGGACGCCGTCCCTGGAACCGGTCGGCTCGGGGCTGGCCATCGCCGCCAACGCGCTCCGGGCCCTCGACACGATCGGGGCCGGAGACGACGTCCGGCGGCTGTCGGCGGTCCAGGGCGAGGCCGGCGTCCGGCGCGCGGACGGCCGGTGGCTGATGCGGACCACCGAGGAGGCCACCTCCGCCCGGCACGGCGACTCCATCGTGCTGCTGCGCCGCGCGGAGCTGGCCGACGCGATCGCGGCCCGGCTGGAGCCCGGCGTGATCAGGCTGAACTCCACGGTCACGGCGGTGGACCCGTACACCGGCCGGGTGACCGTCCGGACCGGCGACGGCGAGGTGACCGAGGTGACGGCCGACCTCGTCGTGGCGGCCGACGGCATCCGCTCCCCGATCCGGGCCGCGCTGTTCCCCGGCCACCCCGGCCCGGTCTACTCCGGGGTGACGAGCTGGCGGCTGCTCGTCCCCGGCGGGGGCAGGCCCGGCCGGACGTTCGAGAGCTGGGGCGAGGGCAAGGTCTTCGGCGTCATGCCGCTGGCCGGCGGCACGGCCTACTGCTACGCCACCGACACCGTCCCGGCGGGCGGGGACCCCGGGGACGGCGAGAGCCGCCGGGCCGAGCTGCTCCGCCTGTTCGGCGGGTGGCACGACCCGATCCCGGCGCTGCTGGAGGCGGCCCCGCCGGAGCTCGTCCTGCGCAACGACGTCCACCACCTGGCCACCCCGCTGCCCGCGATGCACCTCGGCAGGGTGGCGCTGCTGGGCGACGCGGCCCACGCCATGACGCCCAACATGGGCCAGGGCGCATGCCAGGCGATCGAGGACGCGGTGGTCCTCGCCCACGTCGCGGGCGACGGCGACGGCCCGGCCCGCACGGCGGGCGCGGCAGGCACGGCGGACGGAGCGGGGACGGCGGGCGCGGCGGGCGTGGACCTGGCCCCGTACACCGCCGCCCGGCTGGAGCGGACCACCCGGGTCACCGCCAGGTCGGCGTCGATCTGCCGGACGACGCGGATCCGCAACCCGCTGGCCGTACGGCTGCGCGACACGATGATGGCGCTCGCCTGGCGTCTCGGCGGTGAGCGGATGACCGCCGCGATGGACGAGGTGCTCGGCTGGACCCCGCCCGAGCCCGCCGGAGCGCGAAACGGGTCCTGAGATCGGCCGGCCTTCCGGTTCCGCCCGTACGGCGCCCCGCCATGCAACAGTTTCCGCGCCTGGTCTCTCTCGGAAATGAGGGAACGACGAAAGGCAAGGACAAGGACTGTTGGAACCTGACCCCCGTTTCGCGGAGTTCGTCACCGAACGTGGTGACGCGTTACTGCGCTACGGCTACATGCTGACCGGTAACCCGCATGACGCGGCCGACCTTGTCCAGGAGGCGCTGCTGAAGCTGCGCGGCGCCTGGCATCGGCTGCGTCTGAAGGAGAACCCGGAGAGTTACGCGCGCACCACGATGGCCAGGCTGCACATCGCCGCCTGGCGGTTGCGCAGACGCGAGCAACTCGCCTGGGATCCGCCGGACCGCGAGCACCACGATCCGCTGCCCAGCGGAGACGAGCGAAGGATGTGGCAGGCGCTGGCCGGCCTGCCGCGCTGGTCGCGGGCGGGGCCTTCGTCGTCACCGAGCCCGGGGGCGACATCATGACGGCGATGACCGCTTCGGAGACACGCTCCGCGACCCCGGCCGAGCACGTGGAGAAGGTCTGGCCGGAGGCGGTGCGGAAGGTCCCGGCGAAGGGACCCGACGGGGCGTCGTGGCGACCGGAGACGTTCGTCGACGACCGCACGCTGCTCGTGACGGCTCCGGCGGGGCTCGACCAGCCGACCGCCGTCTACGCCTACGGTCTCGACGACGGATCACGGCGTAAGATCGCCGATCTGCCGTCGTCCGCGGACGCGGCGGGTGGCGCCAATGGTTTCGCCGTGGGCGACGGACACGTGGTGTGGTGGACCGCGACGAAGGATCGCATCGCGCACCTGTGGGCCGTTCCGGTGAGCGGCGGGACGGCGAAGCGCGTCGCCGACCAGAGCATCGAGGAGGGTGACGGCAGCGGGATCGACGCCGTCACCGTGGCCGACGGAAAGATCGTCTTCTCGCTCTACGTCGGCGGGGTCTTCACCGTTCCCCTTGAGGGCGGCGCGGTGGAACCGGTCGAGGGAGGCACCGGGATGCACCTGCTGGCCTGGCCGTGGATCGGCACGCCGGGGCGGGGAGGCGAGCCCCACGGCACCGTGTTCGCCCGGATCCTGAACGTGCGGACCGGTGAGACCAGAAGCGTCGTCACCCACCCCGGCGAGACGATCCGTTCCTGCGGCGTGACGATCTGCCTGGGAAGCACCTCGAACTTCCAGACCTTCTTCCGGCACCGGGACGGTTCCTCGCAGAAGACGGTGCCCTCCGGGGTGTCCGGTGCGGTGCCGCCGACTCAGGATCGCTTCTACGTCTCGGCCTACGGTGAAAAGAAGCTTGAGGGCGTGGGGCTGTACGACTTGAAAACCGGCAAATCCGGATATCTAGGCATTAAAAAGGACGCAGGCTCCCAAGGAATGGGTTCCTTCATCCTCATGCCGTCCGAGGACTCCACCGGCAGGCTCCTCAGCTACACGCTCGGGGACGACCTCTACCTGATCGATCTGGCCGGGATCCGGTGATCCGGCGCCCCGGGGAACGCCCGAGGGGCACCCGGGGGGCGCTGCCGGGTCCCGGCGCTAAGCCGCCCTTGAGGGCGACGGAGAGGTGACCGGCGCGACCTCGGGGACAGGGGTGCGGCCGTGGTCCGGGGAGAGCCGTCCCAGGGTCACGGTCCCCCAGATCAGCAGCGCCGAAGCCAGCAGGGCGGGGATCGCGTCGGCGGCCCCGCTCGGCAGCGCCTCGTCGAGCAGCAGCGCCCCGGCGAGGACCGAGGTGATGGGGTCGACCACCTGGACCGCCGCGTAGGCGATCCCGAAATAGCCCATCGCGTAGGACTTCTGCAGCAGCACCACCGCGCAGACCAGCAGCACCGGGATGGCGAGCGTGAACCAGGTCAGCAGCCTGCTCAGGTCGCCCTGGAGGTCGCCGCCCACCACCCGGACGAAGGTGGACACGCTGGCCGTCACCGCGCCCGCGCCGACGGACATCAGCAGCGCCTTCGCCGGGCCGCGCGCCCTGCGGGCGGCGAGGTGGGAGATCAGCACGACCACCCCGACGCAGCCCAGGAAGCCCAGTGCCTCGGTGTTCGTCATGTGCGGGACGCTGGAGTGGACCGGGACCAGCAGCATCAGCCCCAGCAGGCCGACGGCCACCGCGATCGACCCCAGGATCTCCGCCCGGTGCGGCCGCCTGCCGTGCAGCATCGCCGCCAGCGGCACGGCGAACACCAGGGTCGCCACACTGATCGGCTGCACGATGACCAGGGGGGCGAGGCTCAGCGCGACGGCGTGGAGGCTGGCCCCAGTGAACCCGATGACGCCGCCGATCCACCAGCGGGGGCGCCGCATCAGTTTGAGCGAGGCGCCCTCGGAGACCGCCTCGAACTGCTGGAGGGCGGCGCCGAGCGCGTAACCCAGCGCGCCGACCAGGGCGATCGACACGCCGACCCAGATCATCGCCACTCCCCGAGGCCGAGCGGGACGGGGGAAGGCGATGGCAATCGGGTCATTACTTCAGCTTAGGGGGCCCGGCGGGGAAGTAAGCGCCAGGTCATGTCCCGACAGATACCTCTTGGCGGTGGAAACCTCCTCGTCCCCCGGGCCCCCGCACCGCGGGACGTCCCTCCGCCCGGCGGCGCGGCCCTGCCCGCCCTCCGGGATCGTGTCCGGCCTTTCAGGGTCATGCCGGGCCGGCCGGGGTCGTGCCGGCCCCGCCGGGCGGCGTGAGGGTCAGTCCCGCTGCGGGCAGACGCAGAAGAGGTGCCCCTCGGGGTCCGCAAGGACGACCCACTGACCCTCACCGGGCTGGAAGTCCGGCTTGGAGGCGCCGAGCTTCAGGTAGTCCTCGACCGCCTGCGCCACATCCGGAACCCGGACGTCCAGGTGGAACTGCTTGCCGGGCCCCGGCCACGCGGCCGGCCTGCGGTCGAGGTTCTGCTGGAAGTAGATGGTCATCGTGCCGTCGCCGATCCCGGCGTAGGTGTCGTCGGCGTACTGCACCTCGTAGCCGAAGACCTTCGAGTAGAACCCGGCGAGCCCACGGGGATCGGCGCAGTCGATGTTCACGGCGAGGAATTTCGCGGTCATGGTCATGTGTCTCATCGTGCCGCCCGTACCTGCCATGTGCTGTCAGGTACGGGAAAGGGCCGGGCCTTCCTGACCGCCGTGGCCGCGACGCGACGTCCGGAACCCGCCGGAAGCGGAGGCCGGACCGGCGTTATACAGGGAAAAGGACGTGTTCCGCCGCCCGTGCGCCCCGGTCCCGAACCGGGTGCTCCGGTGCTCACCGACCCGACACCGAGGAGTGACCATGCCGACACCGATGACGACCACCCCGTACGACCGCGTGGCGGGCCCCGGCCGGGCCGGCCCGGCCGGGGCGACGGACGCCTGCGGCCGGTACCGCCGTTTCGACGGCCCGCGGCACACCCTCGGCCTGGTCTTCCATGGCGCGGCCTGACCTCCTCCCCCGCCGCCCGCGACGGACCGGCCGACCGGCCCACGCGGGAACCGGGGGGCGGCACGCCCTGGGAACGGCCTCGCCGCTGCTTCACGGGATGCGGGCCACCGAGACGATCACGCCTCCGCACACGGCCGCCGAACTGGCCGCGCTGCTCGGCCTGCTGCGTGCCCGGCGCCCCGGGATCGGGACCGTCACGGTCGGCCACAGCCGTGACGCCGTCTCGACGGCCGCCGCGGCGGCGTTCGCCGACGCCTGGGACGGGGAGGTCCTCGCGGTGGTCGACTGGCCGGAGGAGGCCGCCTCCTGGCTGCGCCCGGCCCGGCGTTTCACCGAGGGCGCCCCGGACGCCTGGGTGGTGGCCGGCATCCCCCTCGGCTGGGCCCAGATGAGCCGCCGCCTGCGGCACAGCACCGACTGGCGGCCGGAACGGACCTTCGGCTTCGCCTCCGTCACGCGAAGCGCGGCGCTCGCCGGTCCCGGAACGCTGCGGGGCCTGCGCGGTGCCGCGTTCGACGGCGGCACCTGGGAGATCGGTCTCGGCCTGATCACCTTCTTCCCTCCGGAGACCGCGCGGTGACCGTGACACGACGGCCGCGCGGTCACCGTCACACGACACCCACTCGGTGACCGTGACACGGCACCCGCGCGGTGACCGTCGTACGGACCGCGCGGTGACCGGTTCCACGGCGCCGGAGCCATAAATGCCCGGGTTCCCGGCCAGGGACGGCGTTAGGATCCTTCCGTGCGCATGCTGATCGTTTCTCCGCCGACCGCCCGCTGACGCGGGCGGTTCCCTCTCCTGACGACTGGATCCGAGTGATCCGGTGGGTGGCTGCCGCCCGCACACGTGCGGCCTGACGACCACCTTTCTCATTGGAGAGAACTCCATGACGCACGTCTCCGTACGGCGGGGCCTGCTGTACGTCTCCATCGCGGCGACCGCCTGGGGCACCGGCGGTGCGGCCGGTGCGCTGCTCCGCCTCTCGGGCGGGCTCGACCCCGTATCGATCTCTTTCTGGCGGTTCGCCGCCGGGGCGGCGACGCTCCTTCCGATCCTCCGTCTCCTCGGCCGGGACCGAAACCGGGATCAGGGCCGGGACCAGATCCGGGACCGAATCCGAAGCCGGAGCCGCAGCCGCAGCCGCAGCCGGGATCGCGGGGCCCGGCGGTACGGCCGGATCGCGGCCACCGGCGTGGCGATGGCCGTCTGTCAGACGGCCTACTTCGCGGCCGTCGCCTCCACCGGCCTGGCCGTCGCCACCGTGGTGACGATAGGCGCGACCCCGGTGTTCGTGGCCGCCGCCGCGCGGCTGCTGCTGGGCGAACGGCTGGGCGTGGCCGGGCTGGGCTCCGCCGTGGTCGCCCTGGCGGGCCTGGTCATGCTGGTCCTCGACGGCGGCCCGGCGGCCTTCTCGGTGGCGGGCACCGGCTGGGCGCTGCTGTCCGCGGCCGCCTACGCGGCGGTGACCCTGCTCAACCGGGCCTTCTCCGCCGAGCCGTACGCCGCGACCTTCGGCGGCTTCGCCGTCGGCGGCCTGTGCCTGCTGCCCCTGGCGCTGTACGGCGGGCTGCTCCCGGCCGGTGACCCGCTCGTCTTCTGGGCGGCCGTCGCCTACCTGGGCGTCGTCCCGACGGCCCTGGCCTACGTCCTGTTCTTCACCGGACTGGGATCCGTGCGGGCCACGACGGCCTCGGTGATCTCGCTCGTGGAGCCGGTCGGGGCGGCGGCCCTCGGGATCCTCGTGTTCGGCGAACGGTTCACCGCGCAGGGCGTGGCGGGCGCGGCCCTGCTGCTCGCCGCGGTGGCCCTCCTCGCCCTGCGGGAGAGGAGGGAGTCGGCGCCGGTGACCGGCTGATCCCCGGCGCGGTCCGGCGCCCGCCGCCCGGCGGGGCGCCGGACCGC
>NZ_JBEZNH010000009.1:42436-212507 GCF_040653115.1 Streptosporangium sp. NPDC048047
CACACCCCGACCGCACACCCCGACCGCACACCCCGACCGCACACCCCGACCGCACACCCCGACCGCACATCGAAACCACGCACCGGGACCGCGCGGGGCCGCCTCCGGCCGGTGTCAGCCGAACATCTCCGGCTCGGCCGCGCTGATCTGGTCGTAGAGGGGCTGGAAGTTGATCCAGCCGACCAGGTCGTTGCCGATCTGCCCGTGGGTGAGCTTGGCGTTCTCGTGCTCGATCGGGACGGTCGGCCCGGCGGCCTTGGCCAGCAGCTGCGCCTGGCACGAGCGCTCCAGGGTGATGAACCACCAGGCGGCGGCGTCCACGGTGTCCCCCACCGTCAGCAGACCGTGGTTGCGCAGGATGACCGCCTTGTTGGAGCCCAGCGCCGCCGCGATCCGGCGGCCCTCCTCGGCCTCCAGGACCACGCCGGTGTAGTCGTCGAACAGGCTGATGTCCTCGTAGAAGGCGCAGGCGTCCTGGGTCAGCGGCTCCAGCAGCGTGCCGAGCGACGACAGGGCCTTGCCGTACACCGAGTGGCTGTGGGCGGCGGCGACCGCGTCCGGCCGGGCCTGGTGGATCATCGCGTGGATCGCGAACGCCGCCTGGTTGACGTGATAGCGGCCCTCGACGACCTGGCCCTCGTGGTTGACGAGGATCAGGTCGCTGACCTTGATCCGCTTGAACGACATGCCGAACGGGTTCACCCAGAAGTGGTCGGGGTGCTCGGGGTCGCGGGCGGTGATGTGCCCGGCGACGCCCTCCTCGAAGCCGAACCGGCCGAACAGCCGCAGCGCCGCCACCAGGCGCTCCTGGCGGTGGCGGCGCTCGTCGGCCACGTTCTCGAACTTCTGCGGCAGCCGGAAGGTGAGCTGGTCGGTGGGGACCGGCTTGAGGTCGGACAGACTCATCGTGCCTCCAGGGCGGGCGCGTCGGGATGGGCGGGAACGGGGCGGGGGGAGATCATCGGGCCGCCAGGACCGACGGGTCGAGGTCGGCGGGCGTGCGGTGTCCCGCGAGGCCGAGCGTGAGGTCGAGTTCGGCGAGCAGGCTCCGCACCACGTGGCGCACGCCGTCCTCGCCGCCGGCGGCCAGCCCCCAGACGTACGGCCTGCCCAGCAGCACGGCGCGCGCCCCGAGGGCCAGGGCCTTGAAGACGTCGGCCCCGGTGCGGACTCCGGAGTCGAACAGCACGGTGAGCCGGTCGCCCACGGCGTCGGCGATGCCGGGGAGGGTGTCCAGCGCCGCCACGGCGCCGTCGATCTGCCGGCCGCCATGGTTGGAGACGACGATCCCGTCCATCCCGGCGTCGGCGGCGCGCAGGGCGTCGTCGGCGTGCTGGATGCCCTTCAGGACGATCGGCCCGTCCCAGTTGTCGCGCAGCAGCGGCAGCTGGTCCCAGGTGTGGGAGCGGCCGTTGAACATCGGCGCCCACTGCATGATCGCCGCGTTCAGGTCCTCCTCCACCGGGCGCGCCAGCCGGGAGCGGAAGGCCGGGTCCGACAGCGGGATCGCCAGGCCGGTGCCGCGCAGGAACGGCAGGTACGCCTGGTCGAGGTCATTGGGCCGCCAGGCCAGGGTCCAGGTGTCCAGGGTGACGACCAGGGTGTCGTAGCCGCCGCGGGCCGCCCGGTCGAGCAGGCTGAGCGTGACCTCGTCGTCGTGCGGCCAGTAGAGCTGGAACCACCGCGGGCCCTCGGGGCCGGCGGCCTCGGCGACCTCCTCCAGCGTGTGGGAGGAGGCGGTGCTCAGGACCGTGGGGACGCCGAGGGACGCCGCCGCCCTGGCGGTCGCGAGCTCTCCGTCCGGGTGGACGATCGACTGCACGCCCACCGGGGCGAGCGCGACGGGGGCGGGGTAGGTCCTGCCGAACAGCTCGGTGCGCAGGTCCCTGACCGAGGCGTCGCGCAGCATCCGCGGCACGACGCGCCACCGGCCGAACGCCTCGCGGTTGGCCCGGTCGGTCGCCCCGGTGCCGGCCGAACCGGCGACGTACCAGTAGGGGCCGGGGTCGAGCTTCTCCCTGACGGCCTGTTCGAGCCTGCCGACGTCGGTCGAGTACGGCGGGAGCTGCCCGGCCAGCCCGTTCAGGTAGATCTCGTACTGGTAGTCAGAGAAGTTCACGGGCCAAGCCTGTCCCTGAAAGAGGCGGATGTCCATATTCGCCGCGGGTCCACGGCATTCCGTGTCCACCGTCGGCCCACGGCCCTCCACCGGAGCGGGGAGCCGGGAAACCGGCTTCGCTAAAGCTGCTTCAAGAACCGGAAAGCGGGTGATTCGGTCCATCGCTCCGGACGTTCGCCTTCTTAGCGTGGTCGCCGAATACGGCCGCCGGGCGACCTTCGCCCGCGGCTCGATCACGGGGAGGAACCCATGTACGGCAAGAGAGAACTGACGGCGCTCGGCGCGACGCTCCTCGCCTCGCTCGCCATCGGGGCGGTCTCGGTCTCGCCGGTCTCGGCCGCGCCGGCCCCCGCGGACACCGCGAGCGCGTCGCAGGGCGCGACGCGGTCCGCGGTCGCACCCAACAGCGACGAGTACTGGCGGGGCTACCGGGACGGCTACCGCGCCGCCGGCCAGGACTGCGCGTCGGCCCGCGCGAACGCGCTCAGGTCGGCGGCGACGCCCTTCGGGATGACCCGGATGAGCGACTACGACAGGGGCTGGCTGGACGGCTACGACGACGGCTACGCCCGCTTCTGCAGGGTGCCCCCGAGGTAGCCGGCTCCCGCTCCGGCGAGAGGGGCGGTCCCCGCGACCGCCCCTCCCCCGGCCCGCCGGACCCCGTCCGGTCGTCCCTCCCCGGCGCGGCGCGCGGTGGTCGCCGTTCTCCGGCACGGCGGCACGGCGAGCGGCCGCATCGAGCCTCACTACAAATCACGAAGAAGTGGCTTAATGGCCTATTTGGAGCGTTCCTCCGCGACAGGTGATCCATCCCCTGGGTACGGTGAGGCGACAGCGGAACCATGGCCCCGGAAGCGGGCGTTGGAGGGAACGTGGCCTCGATAACCGCACGCATCAGACGATTCCTGGAGCGCCCCGGCTCGATCGACCTCGCCCCCTTCCAGCGGGTCGTCGCGGCGGCCGGGGAACGCGAGGACGAGCTGCGGGCGACGGACGAGCTGCCCAGGCCCTCCACCGACGACCTGGCCGGGTTCTGCGCGATCATGCGCGAGGCGGCGCGCCGTACGCTCGGGCTGCGGCCGTACGACGTGCAGCTCGTCGGCACCCTCGCCATGCTGTCCGGCAACGTCGCGGAGATGGCCACCGGCGAGGGCAAGACCCTGTCCGGGGCGATGGCCGCCGCGGGGTACGCCCTGCAGGGCAAGCACGTCCACGTGATCTCCGTCAACGACTACCTCGCCCGGCGCGACGCCGAGTGGATGGGCCCGCTGTACGAGGCGGTGGGCGTGTCGGTCGGCTGGATCTCGGAGTCCGCCACCCCGGACGAGCGCCGCGCCGCCTACGCCGCGGACGTCACCTACGGCTCGGTGAGCGAGATCGGCTTCGACGTGCTGCGCGACCGGATCGTCACCGACGTGGCCGACCTGGTCGTGCCCGAGCCGGACGTGGCGCTGGTCGACGAGGCCGACTCGGTGCTGGTGGACGAGGCCCGGGTGCCGCTGGTGCTGGCCGGGGCCGCCGACCCCGGCGACGCCGCGCCGGAGACGGCGGCGCTGGTCCGCCGGCTCGTCAAGGGCTACCACTACGAGATCGACGACTCCGAGCGCAACGTCCACCTGACGTCCAAGGGCATCGACACCGTCGAGGAGGCCCTCGGCGTCGACCTGTACGACACCCCCGCCACGCTCACCGAGGTCAACCTCGCCCTGCACGCCCACGCGCTGCTGACCAGGGACGTCGACTACATCGTCCGCGACGGCCGGGTCCACCTGATCAACCCCTCCCGGGGCCGGGTGGCGATGCTCCAGCGCTGGCCGGACGGCCTGCAGGCCGCGGTCGAGGCCAAGGAGGCGCTCGCCCCCTCCGAGACCGGCGAGGTCCTCGACTCCATCACCGTCCAGGGGCTGATCACCCGTTACCCGCAGCGGTGCGGCATGACCGGCACCGCCGTCGCGGTCGGCGACCAGCTCCGGGAGTTCTACGACCTCAAGGTGGCCGCCGTCCCGCCCAACCGCCCGTGTGTGCGGACCGACGAACCGGACCGGTTGTTCGAGTACGCGATGGAGCGGGACCACGCCCTGGTCGACGAGATCGCCGAGGTGCACGCCACCGGGCGGCCGATCCTCGTCGGCACACTCGACGTCGCCGAGTCCGAGCGGCTGGCCGGCAACCTCGCCGGCCGCGGCCTGGACTGCGTGGTCCTCAACGCCAAGAACGACGCCGAGGAGGCCGCGATCATCGCCCGCGCCGGGGAGCGCGGCGCGATCACCGTCTCCACCCAGATGGCCGGGCGCGGCACCGACATCCGCCTCGGCGAGGGCGTGGAGGAGCTCGGCGGCCTCTACGTCATCGGCTCCGGCCGGCACGCCAGCAGCCGCCTGGACGACCAGCTCCGCGGGCGCGCCGGCCGCCAGGGCGACCCGGGCGGGTCGGTCTTCCTCGTCAGCGGCGAGGACGACCTGATCACCCACTACGTGGCCGACGAGTACGCCAGGGGCGTGCCCGACCGCGACCTGGTGGGCCACGCCCAGCGCGTCGCCGAGGGCGTGGACATGGAGATCCACCGCAACACCTGGCGCTACACCCGGCTGCTCGAACAGCACCGCGCCATGGTCCTGGGGCTGCGGGAGAAGGTGCTGCGCGGCCGTTCGGCGAGCGACGCCCTCGCGGGGGCCGCCCCGGAGCGGTGGACGGAGCTGTCGGAGCGCGTCGGCGAGGACGTGCTCAACGAGGCCGCCCGGCAGATCGTCCTGTTCCACCTCGACCGCTGCTGGGCCGACCACCTGGCCTACCTCGGCGACCTGCGCGAGGGCATCCACCTGCGCGCGCTGGGCCGGCTGAGCCCGATCGAGGAGTTCAACAAGGAGGCCAAGCCGGCCTACGAGCGGATGCTGGCCGAGATCGAGTCCCGCTCGGTCGAGGCATTCGAGGCCGCCGAGATCACCGAGGACGGCCTCGACCTCGACGGCGCGGGCCTGAAGCGGCCCACCGCCACCTGGACCTACCTCGTCCAGGAGAACCCCTTCGGCACCGAGTGGGAGCGCATCCTCAACCGCCTGGCCACCAAGGTCCGCGGGCGCCGCTGACCCTCGCGCCGCCCGCTGGTCTCCACGCGCCCGCGCCCGCGCCCGTGCCCGCACCCGGGGGCCGGGCGCCCCGGCGCACCCGGGGGCCGGCGTTCCGGCTCGGCGGCGCCCGCGGCCCCTACGGGTTCCACGCCTCCGGCTCGGCCACCCAGCCGGCCGCCAGCACCAGGCCGCTCACCCGGTCCGCGGCGAGGAACCCGAAGGGCCGGGTGAGATCGACCTCGACCCTCCGCACCCGGTGGGCGGGCCGGGTCACCGCCGCGGCCGTGACCATGCCGAAGGCGGTGACGGCCGCCGCCTCGAACCCGGTGGCGGAGAACGTCGCGACCGCGTCCTGCCTGGCCTGCCCGACGGCGAGCGGTTCGTCACTGATGCCAGGGAAATGGCCGCGGCCGGCGCCGGTCACCGTACCCAGGCCGAACACCTCCGGCAGGGCCGTCAGGTCGTGCGAGGAGGCGACGGCGAACCGCGGCACCGTGACGGCCAGCAGGTCGCCCGGCTCGTGGGAGCGTTCGCGGGAGACGGTGACGCCCGGCCCCGCGTCCCCGTCCGCCAGGGCGTCGCCGTCCACCGCCGCGTGCCGCCCGGCCAGGACGCCGACCCCCGCCGCGAGGACCTCGCCGGCCGTACGGGACTCCTCGCCGAGGAGGAGGTGCACGTCGGCCTCCCCGTCCCCCTCGATCCGGAGCACGGTCAGCGGCCCGGCCGGGGTGCCGGCGACCCGGACCGGCTCGGGCGCCCGGGTGGTACGGCGCAGCACCGCGATCGTCCGGCCGGCCCACGGACCGGAGGAGGGCTCGGCCCCCTCGTCGAGGAACGGGTGACGCCAGGCGGTGCGGACGGTGAGCGCGCCGGCCAGCACCAGGCGCGTGTCCCCGGTCACGGACACGGGCAGGGCCCGGACGAGCCCGCCGGTCCGGTCCGCGGCCCAGGCGTCCAGCGCGGCCCGGTCGTCCTCCGGGACGCCGGTCAGCTCGCCGCGCAGGTGCTCCGGCAGCGCGGCGGTCCACGACGGTCGCAGCCGCAGCCCGTGCCCCGTCCACAGCCCGAGCGCCGCGCGGACGGCCGGCGAGCGGTCCAGGATCGCCAGGACCTCCCCCGCCGCCCGGGCCGCGCCGCCGGCGTCCACCCCGACGGCCCGCTCCAGCTCCCCGCGCCCCGGCCCGTCGGCGGCCGAGGCGAGATACGCCAGCAGCGGCCAGACGCCCGCCCCCGCCAGCACGGTCGACGACTCCCCGGAACAGGCGGCGGCCCAGCGCGCGGTCAGCGCGTTCACCGCCGCGACGAGTTCCCCCTGCGATCCGCCGAGCACCATGCCCACCTCCGGGGTGAGAGACCGTCGGAAGGGGCGATCATCTCACCACCTCCGATACCGGGCAATGCCCCCGGACGCCACCCCCCCACCCGTGACACACCGCCGGGCCATGCACACTCACGAGGAGATCGATGCGATTTCTCACGCGCTCAGTTGATCGACCCGGGACTTCGACAGTTCGAGCAGGGCCGCGCTGTCCCGGACCGAGATGCCCGCCGCTCGGAGAGCGGCCACAGCCTCTCTGGCGCTCTCTCCCAGTCTGGTGGTCACCTGATCGCGCTGAGCGCGAAGCTCTCGGTAGGTCTCGAGCACCGTGGGAGGAACGCCGTCCACCTCGTACAGATAGGTCACGACTATCTCGGCCTCGGCTGGAGCGTCGAGGATGAAGTGCTTGGCCGCTTCCACCTCTTCGTACAGTTCCGCCAGCGTGTCACCGGAGACGCCCCCCCTGATGGGGGCGTCCACCGGAAGTGCGATCCAGTAGTCGGACTTGCGTACGGCCCGCATGGTGAGCTGCAGAGGTGTGGAGTTCATCAATCCATCCATCCCTTTCCGAACACCCCCTCCAGGTCATAGGCGAGGGCTGCGAGCAGGTCGGGGTCCATATGCCGCAAGGGGACCCTGGAGCGGGCCACCACCGTCTGCTCCGAGTTGTACTGCTCCGAGTTGTAGAGGAGAAGGGATCGCATGGTCCGCCCTGCATCGACCCAATCGGGCCGTAAAGAATGCCGGCGCGCGAGCTCGTAGATCCGATCGCGGATCTCCTGGTAGGTCTGAAGCACGCACGGAAGTTAGCGTACTGGACAGGGGTCGTCCAGCGAACTGGACATCTCATCGACGACTTGTAAAGGCATGGCCGGATAATTCTTCAGCCCACCCCTTCATAGAGGTCATACGGCCCGCACCCACACTTACCGCTTCCCTCCGCAGGGGCGGCACTTCACCGGAGCCGTGATAGCTGAGCGTCCGCCGGCCTCGCGGACAGGTCCTCCCCGGCGAGGCGTGCGGGCGGGGAACCGTTACGGTGGGGCGGTGCAGGCGGTGATCGCGGCGTTCGCCCCCATCTGGCTCATCGGCGCCCTCGGCTGGCTGGCCGCCCGGTCCGGGTGGGCGGGTGAGGAGTTCCAGCGGACGCTCACCCGGTTCGCGTTCAACCTCGCGATGCCGGCCGTGCTGTTCGGCACGCTGAGCCGTACGCCGTTGGACCGGATCCAGCCGCGCCCGCTGCTGGCCTTCGCCGTCAGCACGTTCGTCGTCGGCCTGGCCGCGTTCGCGCTGTGGCGCGGCAAGCCGCCCGAACGGATGGTCGCCGCGATGTCGTCGGCGTACGTCAACTCCGGCAACCTCGGCATCCCGGTCGGCCTGTACGTCCTGCACGACGCGACGTTCGTCGTGTCGGTGATCGTCTTCCAGGTCACGCTGATCGCGCCGCTGGTCGTCCTCTGCATCGGAGCGGAGCGTCCGTCCCTGCTCACACCGCTGCGCACCCCCATCGTGGTGGCCTCGCTCCTCGGCCTGGGCGTGTCCGCCCTCGGCCTGCACCCGCCCGAGCTCGTGGCGAAACCCCTGGAGGTCCTCGGCGGAGCCGCCGTGCCGCTGGCGCTCTTCTCGCTCGGCATGTCGCTGAACGGCTCGGCCGTCGCCTGGCGGGACACGTCTCCGGTGGTGGCGCTCAAGCTGCTCGCCCAGCCGCTCGCGGCCTTCCTCGCCGGGCGGTTCCTCCTCCACCTCGACGGCCACGCGCTCTTCGCGGCCGTCCTGTTCGCGGGACTGCCCACCGCGCAGAACACCTACGTCTACGCCGTCGAGTCCGGCCGCGCCGCCGACCTCCCGCGCGACGCCATCCTCCTCTCCAGCGCCCTGTCCCCCCTCACCCTCGCCGCCATCGTCCTCACCGCGTCCCCCTGACCCCGTCCAGCCTTCTCGGACCGATGACCTAACGCGCCCGGTAGGCGTCTCCTCGATGCTGGACGGTGACCACCTGAACGATGACCCGGCCGTCATCGATCAGGTACAGAACCCGATATTCCCCTCGGCGAGCCGACCATTGAGGGGCCAGCGGTTCATCGAGCGGCTTACCCACACGGCGGGGATTGTCCAGCAGAGGCCCGGTGATGAACTCCCAAACAGCGGGCACGACCTTCGCGGGCAGATGCTCAGCGAGGTCCTGTCTGGCGCGACGAGTGAGGCGAAGCTCGTACCGGCCGCTCACAGACGGCCGATCCGGCGCAGCTCCGCTTCCACCTCGGCTCCGGAATGGGTGCGTCCCACTTCCAGGTCGGCCAGCCCTTCGCGGATGGCCTCCACGGTCTCCGCCGAGGAAAGGATGTCGATCATCTCACGCATCGTCTCGTAGTCGTCGGCGGCCAGCAGCACGGCGGCGGGCACGCCGTTACGGGTGATCTCGAATCGTTCATGGGTGCTGACAGCGGACTCGACGATGCCGGACAGCCGCGCACGAGCGTCAGCCAGAGGAAGGACTGCCATGTACATAATTATAGTCAAAGCTCTTCGTCACGGACGAGCGACATCCCGGGCTCCATCGGTTCCGAACAGGCCGAGATCCAGGAGAACGACGCTCGGGAAGCATCTCCGCGACAGCCGTCCGGGCCCCGGGCGTGGCGGTGACTTCAAGGTCACGATTACGCTCGTGGTAATGGTTTCGCCTACGGGGCCGGGACTATCGTGTGATCGTGACCACCACCAGCGCGTCCCGGCCGGTCGGCGAGCTGCTGCGCCAGTGGCGGGAACGCCGGCGGATGAGTCAGATGGATCTCGCCCTGCAGGCCGACATCTCCACCCGGCACCTGAGCTTCGTGGAGACCGGCCGGTCCAATCCGAGCCGCGACATGATCCTGCGGCTGGCCGAGGAGCTGGACCTCCCGCTGCGTGAGCGCAACCACCTCCTGCTGGCCGGGGGGTTCGCGCCGGTCTACTCCGAGACGCCGCTCAACTCCCCGCACATGACCTCGGTGCGGGAGGCGCTCGGCCAGGTGCTGCACGGCCACGAGCCGTACCCGGCGGTGGTCGTGGACCAGCGGTGGAACCTCGTGGACCGCAACGCCGCCACCGGCGTGCTGCTGCGCGGCGTCGCGCCGGAGCTGCTCGACCCGCCGGTCAACGTGCTGCGGCTGAGCCTGCACCCCAAGGGGATGGCCCAGCGGATCATCAACCTCGGCGAGTGGCGGGCCCACCTGCTGCACCGGCTGCGCCGCCAGATCAGCCTCACCGCCGACTCCGACCTGGCCGCGCTCTGGCGGGAGCTCGACGGCTACCCCTGCGACCAGCCCGAGCCGGAGATCGAACGGCCCGGCCCCGGTGACATCGTGGTCCCCCTGCGGCTGCGCCGCGGCTACCGCGAGCTCGTCTTCTTCAGCACGATGGCCACCTTCGGCACCCCGCTGGACATCACCGTCGCCGAGCTGGCCATCGAGGCGTACTTCCCGGCCAGCCCCGAGACCGCCGCCTACCTGCAGCACCAGCACCACCCCGACTGACGCCCCGTACGGCGGTCGATCCCCGCCCCGTACGGCGGGACCCGGGTGCGGACCGGTGCCCGCTCTCAGCCGGTGACCGGGACGATCCGCGCCTCGGCCAGCGCACCGTCCTCGACCCGCAGCAGCCCGATGGTCCCGTACGGCTGGCGGCGCCGGTCGGTCGGCGAGCCGGGGTTGAAGATCCGCAGACCGCCCACGTCCGCGCCGCCGCTCTCGTCGAGCGGGATGTGGGAGTGGCCGAAGACGACCAGACCGGCGCCGGGGAACCGGCGGCGCATCCGGGCCAGGCGGCCCTTCGCCGCCCCGCTGTCGTGGATCATCGCCACGCGCAGTCCGTCGAGGTCGAGTTCCAGGGTCTCGGGCGCCACCACGTCCGGCCCGTCGTTGTTGCCCTTGACCGCGCGCACCGGCGCGTAGCCGGCCAGTTCCTCCAGCACCGCGGGGACGCAGACGTCCCCGGCGTGCAGGATCAGGTCGGCGTCGCGCAGGTGCCCGGCCACCCGCGGCGGGCACGACTTCCACCGCCGCGGCGCGTGCGTGTCGGACAGGACCACGACCTTCATCCCCCCATCCTCCCCGCGGGGGCCCGCCGCATGCCCGCCGCCCGGTGAGCGTGCGGCCCCCGTACGGTTCCCGCCCGCGGGAGGCCCGGAACCCGCGCCGGGTGGATCCGGGCAGGGACGGAATGGACGAGCGGGAAACAGCTCACACGAAACGAATCCCCATCAGATGGGAAAAGGCCGATCGTTCACCACGTGTTTCATGACGAGGGTGGAATTCAGGCGCTGCACGCCGGGGAGCGCGGACAGGACGTCGTCCTCCAGTTCCTGGTACGCGGTCAGGTCGGCGGTGACGATGCGCAGCAGGTAGTCGGGGTCGCCGAACAGCCGTTGCGCCTGCACCACCTCGGGTATCCGTGCGACGGCGTCCTCGAAGCCCAGGAGGGTGTCGCGGTCCTCCTGGCGCATGGTGACGAAGACGAGGGCCTGGAACCCCAGGCCGAGGGCACCCGCGTCGACGACCGCGCGGTAGCCGCGGATCGTCCCGCTGCGTTCCAGCTCCCGCAGCCGGCGGTGACACGGCGAGACGCTCAGCCCCACCCGTGCGGCGAGGTCGGTGATCGTCAGGCGGCCGTCCTCCTGGAGCACGGCAAGAATTTTGCGGTCGATTCCGTCCACCCGGGAAATCCTTCCACGAATGCCGCCGCGTGGAGAGATATACGCAAACACTTTTGTTCATATCCATCGTATTCTTCCCGCATCCGCTGTTCAGCCGAGAGGAACGCATCAATGGCCGCCGGTTCCCTGCTCGCTTTCTGGGCGGTCGCGTTCCTGCTCATCGTCGTCCCGGGTGCGGACTGGGCGTTCACCATCGGCGCCGGACTCCGGGGCCGGTCCGTGTACCCGGCGGTGGGCGGCCTGGTCGCCGGCTATGCCGTGATCACGCTCGTCGTCGCGGCCGGGGTCGGGACGCTGGTCGCCGGGTCACCGGCCGTCCTGACCGGACTCACCCTCGTCGGCGGTCTCTACCTGGTGTGGCACGGCGTGACGACCTTCGCCCGCCCCGCCGCACCGACCTCACCGGCCTCACCGGCCGACGGGCCGGACGGCACCGGCTGGGGGACCTTCCTGCGCGGCATCGGCGTCAGCGGCCTCAACCCCAAGGGCCTGCTGATCTTCCTCGCCCTGCTCCCGCAGTTCACCGATCCGCGGGCCGCCTGGCCCGTCGCCGGGCAGATCGGCGCCCTCGGCCTGGCCTTCATGGTCACCTGCGCCCTGTTCTACCTCTGTCTGGGCACCCTGACCCGTACCGTCCTGCACGCCCGCCCCACCCTGGCCCGCCACGTCAGCCGGCTGTCGGGGGCTGCCATGGCCGGCGTCGGCGCCTGGCTGCTCATCGATCACTTCGTGAGCTGAGGCGCACCGGACACGGGAGTTCCACCCTCACGGTGGATCGGCGGTACCGGGCCGGTACGGCGCTCAGCCGCGGGCGGGTCGCGCGGCGGCCGCGACGGTCGCCACGGCCAGCGGGACCAGGGCCGCCGCCAGCGCGGCGGCCGGCCCCACGCGCAGGTGGAGGAAGCCGCCGCACAACGCCCCGAGGAGCATCGCGGCGATCGAGGCCAGCCGGCGGCGGCCCGCCGGACCGGGCGACTCGGCGGCGAGGCCCGTCAGGGTGCTGGTGATGACGTTGGCGGTGGCCAGGTCGGGGATCGCCAGCCCCCGTACCGCCGCGTTCTGCAGCCCCATGCCGGCGCCGAGGAGCACGATGAGCGCCGCCCGCGCCGCCGCGTCCCGATGGCCCGCGACCAGCGCCGTCACCAGTGCCGCCGCGACGAGGACCGCGTGGACGCCGGTGGCCACGGCGAACGTCCGCCGGCCGTACGGGATCCGCCGGGCCAGCCGCCCGGCGGCCCAGGCCCCGGCGGTGAAGACGGTGAGGGCCAGGAGGGACTCCCAGGCCGAGAGCCGCCGGTCACCGGCCAGCGCGAAGCCCAGGAAGACCGCGTTCCCGGTCATGTTGGCGACGAAGACCTGGTCCATCCCGAGGTAGCTGACCGCGTCCACGATGCCGGTGACGACGGTCAGCAGCACCACGAGGGCGGGCAGCGTGTCGTGCCGGTTGCCGCCGCCGGGGAAGAGCCCGTCGGCGGCCCGCCGCAACGCCTTCCGCATCGGCCCTCCTCCCCCGGTTCACCGGTCCCTCCTTCCGGCGTCGGACCCGCGGGAAGGCAACCCGTCCAGGCCACGGACCCGCCGGGACGAGCCCACTCTCCCAACGGACACCGCCTCCCACCCGGCACGGACACGCCGTACCCGGAAGATCGCCTCTCCCGGCACCGCCATGAAGGAACCGCGAACCTCGAAGTCCCCGGCGAAAAGGCCGGGAGGTCGCCGCCCGGGTGGCTCCCGTGTACCCGGGCG
Organism: Streptosporangium sp. NPDC048047; assembly: GCF_040653115.1. Taxonomy (NCBI): domain Bacteria; kingdom Bacillati; phylum Actinomycetota; class Actinomycetes; order Streptosporangiales; family Streptosporangiaceae; genus Streptosporangium; species Streptosporangium sp. NPDC048047. Next base: position 55,378 of record NZ_JBEZNH010000009.1, read on the forward strand.
GCGGGCGTCACCGGGACGCCGGGCGGGGGACGCGCAGTGTCGGCAGGCCGGGGGGCGCGGGGTCCGCGAAGCCCTCGGTGAGCATCGTGGAGACCGTGTAGAGATGCCAGGCGGCGTCCACCCGCCGGGCGGGGAAGGCCGCCGACAGCGTGGCCGCCCCGGCCTCGTCGAAGATCCCGGTGAGCTGTTCGGCCACCACCTCGCCGCGCGCGTCCGCGATGCCCGTTCCGAGGAGCTCGGCCAGCTCACCGGTGGGGTTCAGCCGCCAGTTCCACGCCTTCGCGGCCGGTGCCCGGGGGACGTCTCCCCCTGGCCCGTTCCCGGGACGCCCGCCCGGGGCCGGGGGACGGAGGCGGCGGCGGACGCGGTCCAGCAGCGTGGTCTCGGTGCGTTCGGCCTCGAAGCGCCACGGCTTGCCCTCGATCGGGACGTCCCGCAGCCGCGGCGCGAAGACGCCGATCACCCCGTGGACGACCTCCTCGGAGCGCCGCCACACCGGGTCGATGGACAGCGCCGTCCGGACGACGCGGTTGTCCAGGAAGGGCGGGACGGGCGTGCCGGTGCGCAACAGCGACGCGCGTGACGCGGCGTGCCATCGCCCGACCCGGTACATGAGGTAGAAGTGGTCGAGCGTCCCGGCGCCGTCGGCGCGGCAGCGTTCCCGCCAGGGGGCGGCCAGGATCTCGGCGTGCTCCCTGCCCTCCCGGGTCAGCAGGTCGGCGTTCTTGGTGAAGAAGCCGTCCACTCTGCGCCGCAGGGCCCTGGGCTCCAGGTCCTCCTGGTTCTGCAGGAACCCGCCCCGCAGGATCTCCCCGCCGTGCCCGGACATCCGGGGGACGGGGTCGAACCGCGTGGCGGCGGGGACGTTCTCGTACGCCGAGAGCATCCCCTCGCAGGCGGACAGCACGTTGCGGGTCCGCGTGAGCGGATGGGGCACGACCAGGTCCGCGCCGTCCTCGGAGCGTTTGGGACGGGTCACGCGGTGCTCGACGCCGAGGGCGGAGGCGACGCGGCGGGCCAGGACCACGTCGGGATCGTCGTCCTCGCCGGCGGTCGCCGCGGTGAACGGGATGCCCGCCCGGTGCAGCAGCGCGGCGAGCAGGCGGCTGTCGCGGCCCCCGGTGAGCGACAGCCGTACCGGCTCGGTCGTGCCCCGCAGCGGCTCCACCGCGGCGAGCAGCGCGTCGGCCAGCTCGTTGACCTGGGCGCGCATCGCCCGCCTGGACGCGGGTCTGGGACGCGCCCCGGGGAGGGGCGCCACGGTGACGGTACGGCGGCCGGCCGTGACCCTGATCTCGGCGGCCGGCGGCAGCGCGCCGACCCCGCCGAACGGGGTCTCGTCGGACAGGAAGTAGCCGATCCGCACCATCGACTCCAGCGCCGGCACGTCCCAGACGATCCCGGGACGCTCCGACCCGGTCTCGGCGGCCCGCGCGGCGAGGTGGACGAGCAGGGCCCGGCTGCCGAACACGTGGACCTCCGAGGTCTCGGCGAAGAAGACCGGGCAGGCCCGGGTGAGGCCGGTGGCCGCGCCCACCTCCTCGTCGGAGGCCCGGAAGACCGAGAAGCAGCCTCCCGCATGGGCGGCCGCCTCCCCCAGCCGGGGCGCGGCCAGCAGCCGGTCGGCGTCGGCCGGGTCGGCCAGGTGGCCGGTGAGGCCCGCCACCCGGCCGCCTCCGGCGCACATGACCGGCGTTCCGTGGCCTTCGGGCTCGTTGGACCATGAGAGCAGCGCCGCGTCGCCTCTGGCCGAGAGCCACTCGCGCGCGGTCACGGTGGCGGGCGGCACGGGGAAGGCGCGGGTGATCCCCTCGCGTGCCGCGGCGAGCACCGCGGGGGGCAGCGGGACCCCCGGGCGCCTGGCCGCGACCGCTAGATGTACGCGCAATGGAAACTCCGGATGGGTGGGAGAAGGGCGGCGGCCGTTCCGCCGTCCGTGATCTCATACACATCCCGGTCCCGCGGGGTTGCCCGGGGATGTCGTGCCGGGTCGGGTGGGGGCGTCATGTAGCGGATGTCCTTTCTGCGGCCCATACCCCTTGCTCCGCCGATCCCGCGATTCCCTTTCACGCTCCCGGCGACGAGTCCTCCGGCGTGTCTCCCGTGGGCGCGTCCTCCCGCCGAGTACGGTCAGGCCCCGTACGTACGGGTTCGCCCCCCCCCGCGAAAGGGACCTCGCATGTCGTCCACGGCACCGGCCGGCTCAGAGGACCGGGCGCCCGCCGGGCGACGGATCGTCGCGTGGCTGATCGACTGGCTGTGCGTCCTGGTCCTGCCGCTGCTCCTGGTGCCCGTCGGCGTCGCCGCCGGCGGCATGGGGCTCCGGCTTCCCGCATGGGGGTGGAACGTCGTCTCGTTCCTGATCCTGATCGTGCCGGTCACCGTGTGGGCGGCCCGGCGCGAGTCCGGCCCGCTCCAGGCGACCCCGGGCAAGCGGCGCATGGGGCTGGCCGTCGCCGACGCGCGGTCCGGACGGCCGGTGGGGTTCGGCCCCGCGCTGCTGCGCAACATCCTCAAGATCGCCGTCCCCTGGGAGCTGGGGCACACGGTCGCCTTCGCCTTCGTCTCGCAGGCGGGGGGCGAAGTCCCCGGACCCGTCGTCGCGCTGACGGTCGTCACCTACGCCGTCATGTTCTGCTGGCTCGGCTCCCTGTTCCTGCCCTCGGCGCGGACACCGTACGACCTGGCCGGCGGCACCCGGGTCGTACGGCGGACCCCGTAGGGCAGCACGGGCCGCACAGGTCTCGCGGGCCGCACGGGCCGGTTCGCCGCGATGTCCGGCGTCGCGGGCAGCCGCCCGGGAGATCGTCCTCCCGACGGCGGGAGCGGCACCGGGGAACCGGTTCCCGGTGGCGGAAGCGGCCCCCGGAGGGCCGGTCCCCGGTGGCGGGAGTGTCTTCTGAAGATCGACCCCGGATGGGGGACCGGCCTCCGCCCGGGAGACACTCGCGTCGACGCGACACCTCATCCGGGCATCTGCATCTGCATCCGAAGGAGAGCGGAACATGATCTTGGTAACCGGCGCCACCGGAAACGTCGGCCGCAACGTCGTGCGGCAGCTCCTCGACGCGGGCGAGAAGGTCCGCGCGATCACCCGTGACCCCGCCCGCGCCGGACTGCCGGACGACGTCGAGGTGCTGCCGGGCGACCTGACCCGCCCCGAGACGCTGCCGGCCGCGCTGCGCGACGTCGACAGGGCGTTCCTCTTCCCGGTGTTCGGCTCGCTCGGCGACTTCCTGCGGATCGGCGCGGAGGCCGGACTGCGGCACGTGACGCTGCTGTCCTCCTCCGCGGTGACGATCCCCGAGCCGAACTGGATCGGCGAGCAGCACATCGCGTGCGAGCGGGCGGTGCAGGACTCCGGCCTGGCGTGGACGTTCGTCCGGCCGGGCGCGTTCATGACCAACGACCTGAACTGGGCCCCGCAGATCCGGCACGGCGACGTGGTGCGTGTGCCGTACGGGGAGGCGGCCATGGCGCCGATCGACGAGCGCGACATCGCCGCGGTCGCGGTCCGCTCCCTGCTCGACGAGCACGCCGGCCGGTCGCACGTGCTCACCGGGCCGCGGTCGCTGACCCAGGCCGAGCGGGTACGGATCATCGGCGAGGCGATCGGCCGGCCGCTGCGGCTGGAGGAGCAGCCGAGGGAGGAGGCCAGGGAGCACCTCGTCCGGCGCATGCCCGCGCAGGGAGTCGACTTCCTGCTCGACGCGCTCGCCGCGTCGGTGGGCCGGGAGGCGCAGGTGCTGCCGACCGTGGAGGAGGTCACGGGGCGCCCGGCGCACACCTACGAGGAGTGGGCCGCCCACCACGCCGGCGACTTCGGCGGCGTCCCGGCCTGACGGGCGGGCCGTACGGCCGGCTCCTCCCCGGGCGGATCGGTCCGTGCCGTACGGCGGGGCCGCCGGTCCGGCGGCCCGTACGGTCTCGGCCCGGCGGGTACGCGAGTCCTACAAGACCACGGCCGGCGCGGTGAAGGGCATCGAGTCCGTCCGCACCAACGCCCCCTCCCCCGTCGACGACCAGACCGAGAACTGAGCCCCCGCCCTTCGACGGCCCCTGGACCCGGGCGACGACACCCGGGTCCGGGGGCCGGTCGCGGCCCCGCCCCCGCGGCACCGCCGTACGACTCCACGCGGCTCCGCCGTACCGGTTCCACGTGACGCCGCCGTACCGGCGGCACCGACCATCGGATCGTGAACCACGGCCTCGAACCCGGCAGCCAGTACCGCGCCTACCGGCCGATCACGATCCGGGACGGCTCGCTCCGAGAGGCCACCCCACGCCGTAGCGAGCGGTCGCTCCCTCCTGGTTCCCCCTTCACCCGTGGCCCGGGAGACATGGCGAGGATCGCGACCCCAAGCGAGGATCTTTCGGGGGTTTTGTTCAAGATTTGAGTAAAAAGTCCGAGTGTGATGGCTCACTCTGTTGACGACGCCATCCACATGGACGCATACTCGCCCTCATGAGCCCACAGAAGTCCACAGAAGCGGGCAAGCGTGCTGCCCGCTGAGCGGCACTCGCGGATCGGCGAGGCGCTGCGGACCTCCCGTGTGGTCAGCACGGAGGAGCTCGCCCGCGCGCTCGCCGTGTCGGCGGAGACGATCCGCCGCGATCTCGTGCTCCTCGAACGCCAGGGGAAGCTGGTGCGCGTCCACGGAGGCGCGACGATCGCGCTCGGGCGGCCCGCCGGCGAGGAGGCGCCGTTCGCCGAGCGGTCGGTGACCGCCGCGGAGGCGAAGAGGAGCATCGGGCACGCCGCCGCCGCGCTCACGCGGCCCGGCCAGACGATCGTGATAGACGTGGGGACCACCGCCGTCGAGGTGGCCCGCGCCCTGCCGATGGACTTCTCCGGTACCGTCGCCACGTGCTCCCTGCTGGTCGCGGCGGAGCTCGCCGAACGTCCCGGCGTCGAGATCCTCGTCTGCGGAGGTAGGCTCCGCAAAGGAGACCTCGCCCTGTCGGGGCCGGTCGCCCAGTCGTTCTTCGACGACCTGAACCCGGACCTCGCCTTCCTCGGGTCCGGCGGCATCGACGCCGCGGCGGGCCTGACCGACTACTACCTGGACGAGATCGCGGTCCGCAGGATCATCCTGCGGAACGCGGCGCGGTCGTACGTGCTGGCCGACTCCGGCAAGTTCGGCCGGATCGCCCGCCACCGGGTCGCGGGCGTGGAGGAGTTCACCGGCCTCATCACGGAGGCGGAGCCGCCGCCGAGCGTCCGGGACGCCGTCACCCTCGCGGGCGGGGTGATAGCGCTGCCCTGAGACGTCTCCCCGATGGTTCGAAGGCCGGGCGGCGCGGCAACGCCACCCGGCTGGGACCCCCCACGATGCGCCATCTCACAGGAAACACAGAAGTCGAGGATCCATGTCCCAGTATTCACCATCCGCACCCCCGCCCGGTGATCGGGCGACCGCCGGAGGCGTCGAGGAGTTCGGCTACCAGCAGGCGATGAAGCGCGGCACCGGCCGCTTCGCCTCGTTCGCGGTGGCGTTCGCCTTCGTCTCCATCGCCACCGGCATCTTCACCACCTACGGCTCGGTGCTGAACAGCTCAGGACCGGCGGGCATCTGGACCTGGCCGATCGTGATCGTCGGGCAGCTGGCCGTCGCGTTCATCTTCGGCTCCCTGGCGGCCCGCATCCCGGTGACCGGCTACTCCTACCAGTGGACGTCCCGGCTGGCGAACCCCGTGCTCGGCTGGATCATCGGCTGGATCTCGTTCACCTTCCTGGCGATCGTCGTCGTGGCGGTCGACTACACCATCGCCTCCACCGTCCTGCCCGTGCTGCTGCGGTACGAGGGGACGGCGCTGAACGCGTGGGTGATCACCGGCGTGGTCATCCTGGCCCAGGCCCTCCTGGTGGCGCTCTCCACGAAGTGGACCGAGCGGGTCAACAACTTCGCGGTGACGGCCGAGCTCATCGGCATGATCGCCCTCGTCCTGCTGCTGCTCGGCGTGGGCTTCGTCGCCCGCGAGGTCGACTTCGCGAACCTGTTCAGCACCGGCGCCGTCCCGTCCGAGGGCTATCTCGACTTCGGGACCCTCACGTCCGCGGGCCCGTGGATGCTGGGCTTCCTGCTCGGCGCGTTCACGATCGTCGGGTTCGAGTCGGCGGCCAACCTCGCGGAGGAGACGAAGGACCCGGCGCGGGTCGTCCCCCGCGCGATGTGGCAGGCGGTCCTCGCCTCCGGCGTGCTCGGCTTCCTGTTCCTCGTCGCGGTGACCCTGCTCGCCGGCGACCCGGTCGAGCTGGCGAAGTCGGCGACGCCGATCGCGGACGTGATCACCCGGGTGCTGGGCCCGTTCGTGGGCACCGCGCTGCTGGTGCTGGTGGTCATCGCGATCTTCGCCTGCGGCATGGTGATCCTCATGACCGGGGTGCGCCTGGTGTGGGCGATGTCCCGCGACGAGAGGTTCCCCGGCTGGCAGGCATGGCGGAAGGTCTCGCCGCGGTTCGGCACGCCGCTGAACGCCACCGTGTTCATGTGCGTCATCGGAGAGCTGATCCTGGCGGTCTTCTCCACCCGGACCGACGCGCTGTTCGGCCTGTTCGCCGCCGCCACCCTGCTGCCCGCCATCATCTACACCGCGACCGTCGTGCTGTACGTGGTCAAGCGCAGGACGCTGCCGCCGAGCAGGGGGTTCGCCCTGGGACGGTGGGAGATCCCGGTGATCGTCGTGGCACTGGCCTGGCTCGTCTTCGAGCTGCTGCTGTTCCGGGACTCCTCGTTCACCGACCCGTGGACCTACGTGCTGGTCATGCTCGTCCTGGGCGGCCTCTACCTGGGGTATCTCCTCCTCTCCCGGGGCGGGGCGGCGGGCCTGGCGATGCCGACGATGCGCTCCATCGACGCGGAGCTGGACGCCGACGCGACGGACGCGACCGCACACGGGCACGAGCACGCCGAAGCCGCCGGACACGCCGACGCGGCGGACGCGACCGCACGCGGGCACGGGCACGGGTACGGGCACGCCGAGGCGGCCGGGCGCACCTCCGGGCGCACCGAGACCGCGCGCGAGCCCGGCGCGCACCGGAGCCGGGAACGATGACGACCGTACTCGCCATCGACCAGGGCACCTCCGGCACCAAGGCCGTCGTCGTCGACGGCGACGACACGGTGCTCGGCCTCGCCGAGCTGCCCGTCCGGCCCGCCTACCTGCCCGGGGGCGGGGTCGAGCAGGACCCCCGCGAACTGCTCGACTCCGTCCTCGGCGCCGGACGCCGGGCCGTCGAGCAGGCGGGCGTCCCCATCGACGCCGTGACACTGGCGAACCAGGGCGAGACCGTCCTGGCGTGGGACCCCGCCACCGGCGAGCCCCTCTCCACCGCCGTAGTGTGGCAGGACCGCCGCGCGGAGGACCTCTGCGCGGAGCTGGCCGGGCACGCCGGCCGGATCGCGGAGGTCACCGGGCTGGTCCTGGACCCGTACTTCTCCGCGCCGAAGATGGCGTGGCTGCGCCGGAACGTGACCGCCGAGGGGGTCGTCACCACCTCCGACTCCTGGCTCGTCCACCACCTGACCGGAGAGTTCGTCACCGACGCCGCCACCGCCAGCCGGTCGCTGGTCACACGGCTCGACGACGCCGAATGGGACGCCAGGCTGCTCGACCTGTTCGGGCTCGGCGGGGAACGGCTGCCGCGCGTCGTCTCCTGCGACGAGGTGATCGGCCACACCTCCGCCTTCGGCGGGAACGTCCCCGTCGGCGGACTCGTGGTCGACCAGCAGGCGGCGCTGCTCGCCCAGAACTGCCTGACGGCCGGCCAGGCCAAGTGCACCTTCGGCACCGGGGCGTTCCTGCTGGCCAACACCGGGACCTCGGCCGCCCGCTCCACGGCGGGACTGGCCGCCTCCGTCGCCTGGCGGGCCAGGGGGGAGACCTCCTACTGCCTCGACGGCCAGGTCTACACGGCCGCCTCCGCCGTACGGTGGATCCAGGACCTGGGCCTCGTCCGCGACGCCGCCGACCTGGACACGGTCGCCGCCGCCGCCGGCGACTCCGAGGGGGTCATGTTCGTCCCGGCGCTGGCCGGACTGGCCGCCCCCTGGTGGCGTCCCGACGCCAAGGCCGCGTTCACCGGGATGACGCTGTCCACCGGCCCGCAGCACCTCGTGCTGGCCGTACTGCAGGGGATAGCGGCGCAGGTCGCCGGGCTCGGCGAGCTCGTCGCCGCCGACCTCGGGCGGCCGTTGACCGCCATGTGCGTCGACGGCGGGCTCACCCGGAGCCGGGTCCTCATGCAGGCGGTCGCCGACCTGACGCAGATCCCGATCGGCGTCTACCCGTCCCAGCACGCCACGCCGCTCGGCGCGGTGGCGCTGGCCCGCGCCGCACTGGACCCCTCACTCCCCCTCCGGGAGGCGGTGCCGGCGTGGGAACCCGCCATGACATACGAACCTCGATGGTCCGCCGACCAGGCGGCCGGCTTCCGCTCCCGCTGGGAGAACGCGGTGGCCGGCGTCCTGGCGCGGGAGGGGAACCGGTGAGAACCACGGACAGGAACACGAAGGCGAACGGCAGCGCTCCGGCCACGTTCGACGTGGTGGTGATCGGCGCGGGCATCGTCGGCTCCGCCATCGCCAGGAAGCTGGCCGGCCACGATCTGGACGTCGCGCTGCTGGACGCGCGCGGCGACGTCGGCGACGGCACGAGCAAGGCGAACACCGCGATCCTGCACACCGGCTTCGACGCGAAACCGGGCACGCTGGAGTCCCGCCTGGTACGCGAGGGCTACCGCCTGCTGTCCGGCTACGCCGCGCGGACCGGCATCCCGGTCGAACGCACCGGCGCCCTGCTGGTCGCCTGGACCGACGAGGAGCTGGAGGCACTGCCCGGCCTGAAGGAGAAGGCCGCGCTGAACGGCTACGACCGTACGGAGATCGTCGGCCCCGCCGAGGTCTACCGGCAGGTCCCCCACCTCGGGGAGGGCGCGCTGGGCGGCCTGACCGTCCCCGACGAGTCCATCATCTGCACCTGGACCACCAATCTGGCCCTGGCCACCGACGCCGTACGGCGCGGCACGACGCTGCTGCTGGACCGCAGGGTCGAGGCGGTCGAGGAACGCGACGGGACGACCGTGCTGCGCACCACCGGCGGGGACGTGACCACCCGCTGGGTCGTCAACGCCGCCGGTCTCGGCGCCGACGTCATCGACCGGATGTTCGGCCACGACCGCTTCACGGTCACGCCCCGCCGCGGCGAGCTGCTGGTCTACGACAAGCTCGCCCGCCCGCTGGCGAACAGGATCATCCTCCCGGTGCCCACCTCGCGCGGCAAGGGGGTGCTGATCAGCCCGACCGTCTACGGCAACGTCCTGCTCGGCCCCACCGCCGAGGACCTCACCGACCGCACCGACACCGGCACCTCGGAGAAGGGCATCGCCTTCCTCCTCGAAAAGGGGCGCAAGCTCATGCCGGAACTGCTTGAGGAGGAGGTGACCGCGACCTACGCGGGCCTGCGCGCGGCCAGCGACCACTCCGACTACGTCATCGAGGCCGACGCGCGGCGGCGCTACGTCCTCGCCGGCGGGATCCGCTCGACCGGCCTCACCGCCGGCATCGCGATCGCCGAGCACGTCGCCGGGCTCGCCGGGGAGGCCGGCCTGGAACTGGTGCCGCGCGAGGACCTGCCGGAGCCGCCCCGCATGCCCAACCTCGGGGAGGCGTTCACGCGCCCCTACCAGGACGCCGCCCGGATCGCCGCCGACCCCGCCTACGGCATGGTGGTCTGCTTCTGCGAGCGGGTCACCGCCGGGGAGATCCGCGACGCCTTCCGCTCGCCGATCCCCCCGTCCGGGCTGGAGGGGCTGCGCCGCCGTACCCGGGCGATGAACGGGCGCTGCCAGGGGTTCTACTGCGGCGCCGAGGTGGGGAGACTGCTGGAGAGCCGGGGCGCCTGTGCCCCCGGTGACCTCGATGAGAACCGCGGGAACGTCGGGGACCGCCGTTCGCCGGAGGTCCGCCGATGAGCACCGACACCGCGCCGGCGGACACCGGCGTCGCCACCCTCTCACCGGAGGCCGGCCGATGAGCACCGGCGTCACCACTCTCTCACCGGAGGTCCGCCGATGAGCACCGACACCGCGCCGGCGGACACCGGCGTCACCACACTCACCCCGGCCGTCGTCATCGTCGGCGCGGGACCGTCCGGGCTGAGCGCCGCCCGCGAGCTCGCGCCGCGGGTCGACGGCGAGGTCCTCGTCCTGGACCGGGAGAGCGCCGCCGGCGGCATCCCCCGGCACAGCGACCACCCCGGCTATGGGATCAGGGACATGCGTCGCTTCGTCAGCGGCCCCGCCTACGCCCGGCGGCTCGTCGAGCAGGCCCGCGCCGCCGGCGCGACGATCCGGACGAATGCGACCGTGACCGGCTGGGCCGGCGAGCGCACGCTGGAGGTCACCACCCCGCAGGGCCGCCTCCTGGTCGAGGCGGGAGCCGTCGTCCTCGCCACCGGCGCCCGCGAGCGCCCGCGTCCGGGCCGCCTCATCCCGGGGGACCGCGGCCGCGGCGTCTACACCACCGGCCACCTGCAGAACATCGTCCACCTTCAGCACGGCGAGGTCGGCAGGAGGGCCGTCATCGCGGGCGCGGAGCTGGTGAGCTGGTCGGCCGCGCTGACCCTGCGCGAGGCCGGCTGCGCGACCGTGCTGATGACCACCGAGTACCCCCGGCCCGACTCCTACGCCCTGTTCAATCTCGGCGGCCGGGCGCTCTTCCGGCCCCGGATCGCCACCCGCACCCGGGTGTCGAGGATCATCGGCAAGCCGGACCTGCGGGCTGTCGAGATCGAGAACCTCGACACCGGCGCGCGGCGGATCGTCGAGTGCGACACGCTCGTCCTCACCGGCGACTGGATCCCCGACCACGAGCTCGCCCGCGCCGCCGGGATCACCCTCGACCCGGGGACGAAGGGGCCGCTGGTCGACAGCGCGTTCCGGACGGACCGGCCCGGCGTGTTCGCCGTGGGCAACCTGCTCCACCCGGTGGACACGGCCGACATCGCGGCGATCGACGGCGCCCGCGCCGCCCGTTCCGTCCTGGCCTGGCTGAACGGCGGGAGCCCGCCGGCCGGGCAGGTGCGCCTCGTCGCCGACGCGCCCTTCCGGTGGGTGACGCCCGAGATCATCCGGCACGGCGACCTCGCCCCGGCCCGCCGCCGGCTGCTGCTGTGGAGCGACCGGTTCGTCCCGTTCCCCCGGGTCGTCCTGCGGCAGGACGGGATGGTGATCGCCCGGAGGCGGCTGTGGTGGCCGGCTGCCCCGGGCCGGGTGTTCCGCGTCCCGTCGGGCATGCTGGCCGCGGTGAACCACGCGGGCGGGCCGGTGCACATCGGCCTGGAGACCTGACGACGGGCGTCCCCCGGCGGCCCGGCCCTCCGGGTCTGCGCAGTCCGCGCGGTCCGCGGCTCCGGGGTCCTTTCCGGCCCTTGCCGCCGTGCCCCTCCCGGATCCCGGGAGGGGCACGGTAGCCTCCCCGGAAACGAAGGAGAGTGGCCATGCCCCGTCCCCCCGACGGCCCGCCGGAGTACCGCGACCGGGTGCGCGGCTGCCTGCTGGGCGGCGCGCTCGGCGACGCGCTCGGCGCCGTCATCGAGTTCGACCCGATCGACGCGATCCGCCACCGGTACGGCCCCGCGGGCGTGACCGGGTTCGTCCCCGACGCGTCCGGCAGGACCGGCCTGATCACCGACGACACGCAGATGACGCTGTTCACCGTGGAGGGGCTGCTCCGCGGGGGCGACGTCACCGCCGTCCACCACGCCTACCTGCGCTGGCTGGACACCCAGCGGCACCCCGCCCCTCCCCCGGCGGACGGCGCCGCGTTCCGCACCGGCGCGCTGCGCGAGCAGACGTGGCTCTACTCCCGGCGCGCCCCCGGCAACGCCTGCCTGTCCGGCCTCACGTCCCCCGGCGGGCCCGGACCGGTCAACCCCGACTCCAAGGGCTGCGGGACGGTCATGCGCTCGGCCCCCTTCGGCCTGAACGCGCCGAGTCCCCGGCACGCCTTCGATCTGGCCGCCGCGTGCGCCCGGCTCACCCATGGCCACCCCACCGGATACCTCGCCGCCGGGGCCTTCGCCGCCGCCGTCCACCTGGTGGTGGCCGGGGAACCGCTCGTGCCCGCCGTACGGCTGGCGATGGACCTGCTGGCGACCTACCCCGCCCACGAGGAGACCACCGGGGCGCTGCGCGCCGCCGTGTCCCTGGCGGCCGAGGGCGGCCCGGGCCCGGAGAAGGTCGAGTCGCTCGGCGGGGCGTGGGTCGCCGAAGAGGCACTGGCCATCGCGGTCTACTGCGCGCTGTCCCACCCGGACCCCCGCGACCTGGGGCGGGCGCTACTGCTCGCCGTCAACCACTCCGGCGACAGCGACTCGACCGGCGCCGTCTGCGGCAACCTCCTGGGCGCCCTGCACGGCGAGTCCGCGCTCCCCGCCGGCTGGCTCGCCGGGCTGGAGGGCCGCGACGCCATCGCGGCCCTCGCCGACGACTTCGCCACCCGGTTCGGCGACGGTCACGGGACCGTCGGGGAACCGGACGCGGGCCCCGGTCGCCGGTAGGCGTCCTCCGGAGGATCGGTCGCCCGGTCCACCGGCGCCGGGCGCGGACGAAGGCACCGCCCGCCGTACGGCCCGGCCCGCCACGGCGTGCGGAGGCGTACCCCGGCGGTCGCCGACGTGCGGTAGGGGCACTGCGGCCCGCCACGGCGCGCGGGGGCGTACCCCGGTCCCCGTCAGCCGGCCGAGGTCTCCCGCCGGAACCAGTCGAGCACCCTCGGCATGGACCGGCGGACCGACCCTTCGTGGCCCACGTCGCCGACGTCGGTGAGGCTCGCGTCGACGCCCTTCCCCCGCAGGTCCTTCAGGCAGCTCCTGGAGTTGGCGATGGCCACGTCGCGGTCGCCGCGCGCCGCGAACAGGCGCACGGGAACACCGGGATCCAGGTCGCGGCAGGTGGTGTCGTTCTCTCTGACCGCCCTCAGCAGCGCCCCCGAGGGATGGCGGAGCCACTTGAGATAGGCGGGGGTGACGAGCTTCTCCGGGGTGGGCGGCAGGGCGGCCGCGATCGCGCCGAAGTCCCGGCTCCCGTCGAACAGCCCGGTGACCTTCGCGTCGTACGGCGCGCGGAACGCCCGCGCGGGGTCGCGGTAGAGGTCGTAGACCCGGTCCATCGAGGTCAGCCAGTAGCCGAGGTAGAAGGCGGCGGAGCGGCCGTCGAGACGGCCTTCGAGCAGGGCGGGCAGTTCGGCGCCTTCGAGGTCGTAGGGGCCGCTGACCGGCGCGACGGCGGACACGTCGAGCTCGTCGTCCCCTTGCAGCGCAGCCCCCAGGGCCATGGCCGCGTGGCCGCCCTGGGAGAAGCCGGTGACCAGGATCCGCCGGTCGAGCGTGACCTCCTTGCCGGCGGCCAGGGTCCTGGCCGCCCGGAGCAGGTCGAGCGACGCGCCGGCCTCGGTCGCCGTGTGCATGTAGGGGTGGGCGCCGGGGCCGCCGCCCAGGCCGAGGTAGTCGGGGGCGACGGCGGCGAAACCGTGTGCGGCGAAGTAGACGGAGAAGTAGCGGCCGTCGCCCTGGGCCTGCACCGAAGGCGCGTCCTTCCTGGTCGCCATCGTGCCGTGGGTGTAGCTGACCACGCGCAGCTCCTGGTCGGGCACACGGGGCAGGACGACCGCCCCGGTCGCCGTGGTGGACCGGCCCCGCACGTCCGCGGTGCGGTAGGTGACCCCGTAGACGTCGACGCCCCTGGCGTCCTTGGTAGCCGGGAAGCCCGCCTTCCGGAGGTAGTCGCCGACCTGCCTGCCGGACAGGTGCGCCACCCGCTCGGCCCTCACCAGGGCGCCCCGGGCGGAAGCCGTCGCGGTGGAAGCCGTGGTGGCGGGGTCGGAAGCCGTGATGACGGGGGTGGATGCCGCCGCGGCGGTCGCCGTGGCGACGGGGGCGGCGGCGACGAGGGCGGCACAGGAGAGCGCGAGAACACGTCGGGGGTTCTTGATCACGCATGTAACGCTAGGCCGCCGCCGGACGCCGCCCCAGCAGGATGGCCCCCGGATCCGTGGTGGCCCCTCCCCTCGGCCCGACGGTGGGGCTGCCCCTACCCCGCACGCCGGTGCCGCAGCCTCGCCGGTCGCGATCGCGGGTCTTCCGGCCGGGCGGCCGAGTGGAGGAGGACCGTGAGGGACCGGGCCGCGTGCGTCCGTCCCGGCCGCGCCGGGGTCGCGCCCGCGGCGACCGGCGCACCGGGGCGGGGTCAGAGGGACCGGGTCATGAACACGCTGTTGGGATCGGGGCGGTAGCCGGCGAACGGCTCGCAATAGGTGAACCCGTGCTTCTCGTACAGCCTCCTGGCGGGCAGGAAGAACCCGGCCGACCCGGTCTCCAGGCTCAACCGGGTGAAGCCCATGGCCCCGGCCTCGGCGATGATGTGCTCCAGCAGCCGGGACGCGATGCCGCTCCGGGCGCGTTCCGGCGCGGTACGCATCGACTTCAGCTCGGCGTGGCCCGCGTCCAGCCTCTTGATCGCCCCGCAGCCCACCGGGTCCTCACCGTCCAGGACCGACCAGAACGTGACCCCTGGCGCGCGGAGCCCGTCGAGGTCGAGGGCGTGCTTGCTCTCCGGCGGGGTGATGGACCGCATCTGCCGGACGTGCTCCCGGAGGAACTCGATGATCCGCGGACCGGACAGGTCGTCCACCAGGATCCTCAACTCGCTCAATTCACTCAACTCACGTGCTCCGCGTCGTGGAGGGCCGCGTCGCCGGACCCCGAACCCGTCGATGTGCCGGGAGAGGCATCCCGCACCCGACCGTGAGGGGCGTCCCGGTACGGCCGGGCCGTACCGGGGCGCGCCCCCGCCCGGATCGATCCGAGCCTGCTCCAGGTTTGTTCCGGACCCGTTCCGGACCTGTTCCAGACCTGTTACCGGCCCGTTCCGGCGCCGTCCGGCCAGGTCGTCGGCGGTGAGTCGGTTCGGCCGGCGGAGCCTGCGGTGCGTCCCTCCGGGATCCGTCAGGAGGCGGCCGCCGGATGCGGGTCGCCGAGGTACGGGAATCGGTCCAGGGTGTCGGTGTGCGGCCTCAGCCCGGTGGGCGGGGCCTCGTTCTTGGTGAGGAACGCGACGCGGATGTCGATGACGTCTTCGGCGAAGGTCCGGCCGTTGGGGTAGGAGGCCGGCTTGGACGGGTCGAAGCTCAGCACGTCCGGCAGGAGGCCGTGCTCGTCGATCGCGGCGATGGCCTCCTCGCGCGAGTAGCCACCGGTGTGGCCCAGCAGGTGAACGAACTGATCCGTCCATCTGTCGCGGTCGTCGACCGGCTCGCCGGCGTTGTAGTCCTCTTTGGTGTCGTCGGTGTTGAAGAAGCTGCTCATGGACGGGTGTCCGGCCCGGTCGGCGTGGACGAGTCGGCCGTCGCGCATGACGCTGCACCGGCCCCAGATGTGCAGTTCGGGGTCGGGTGCCAGCTCCGCGGTCGGCAGTTCGATGGCCATGGAGAAGACGTTGGCCGTGAGGTTGGAGTCGACGCCGGTCCAGGGGGACCGCCCGCCCAGGTGCGGGGCGGTGAAGTTCCGATTGCCGCCGGTGTCGAACAGGTTCTTGATGCCGTCGAAGTCGAAGAAGAAGGCGTCGCTGCGGCTGCCGGCGGCCACCTGGTAGTCGCCGCTGCGGACCACGTTGGCCTGCGGACCGAAGGAGACGGCGGCATCCGACACGATCTCGGTGCCGACCGCCCCGGGCTCGCGCGCCTGCGCACCGGTGGCCATGAACACGCTGTAGGTCTGGGAGCCGTCGGAGGCCGGTGGGCTGAAGACCCAGCTGAAGGCGACGTCGGTCAGGTAGTCGCCGTCGTTGTCGATGTTCAGGCGGTATATCGCGTCGGGGTGCAGCGCGTCGGCGTTGGGATTGGCGTTGAGGATGAGAACGGTCCTGCTCGGATCCCCGGGTGCCGCGAAGGCGTACAGGTCGCACAGGTCGAGGCGCTGGTCTCCGAGCGGCGGCCCGAGGCTGAGTCCGGTGAAGTGGTTGGACATGTCAGGCCCTTTCCTCGCTCGTTCACCGGACAACCGCCGGAATGCTCCAAGAGCCGTCCTGGGGCGTGGTCACGTCCTGCCGATCTGTGCTTGATCCTGTTTCCGCAGGTTAAGCCCTATCTACCGAGATGGACGAGAGGTAGTGACGGACGGCGAGTCGCCCCGCTCGTCCATTCACCCGATGAAGGAGGCGTAAGCGTCGACGGAGACGGTCACCGGCGAGGTGCTCTGGTTCCTCAGCACGATCGTCCCGTCCGGGCGGAGCGCCGCGATCGCGAAGCCTGCCGTGTCCTTGCCCGCCGTGTAGGCCACCGTCCGTACGGTGGCCCCGCCGCCGGCCGGGACGATCTCGACGGTGCCGCCCGCGGCGCCGTGCGCGGTGACGGCGAGGCCGAGTGCCCGGACACGGGAGGCGGGGACGCCCTCCACGTCACCGGGCCGCAGGACGTGCGTGCCGCCGGCCGCGATCGTCACCCCGGTGGCCAGCGGGAGCGGGTCGGTCGCCCTGGTCACCGAGCCGCGCCGGGCGGTGGTGTAGTAGCCGCTCACTTCGATCGACACCTCCGCCGCACCGGCGCCCAGGTTGTGCACGTTGATCTTGCCATCGGTGCCGGGCTTGACGATGGTGAAGAACTGGGTGGGCGTGTTGGCCGGGTAGTCGACGTTGGCGTCGGGTGGGAAGGGGTCGCCGGCCGCGTAGACGCGCATCGTGCCGGTGGAGGGGCTCTTGACCAGCACCGTCAGTGCGAGGCTCTGCAGTTCCGCCGGCGGGATCTCGGGGATGGCGGACGTCGGAAGCCGCAGTTCGCCCATGGCCGGGACCGGGACCCTGTCGGCGATCCGCACCGGGGTGATCGGCAGGTAGGTGCCTGCGACGGTGTCCGCGGCGTGGTCGAGGGTGTAGCCGTGGACGTCGAGGTAGACGCGGACGGGCTGGCCGCTGCGATTCTCCACCTTGATCGCGCCGTCGGCCCCGACCTTGGCCAGGATCATCGTGGAGGCGTAACGGGTGGCGTCGTAGAAGACCGCTCCGCCGTTCGGCCCGGCGCTCCCCGAGGGGTGCACCGCCAGCGAGCCGGTGTTGAACAGGTCGCCCTTGGCGGCCACGTTGAGCGCGACGGCGGCGACGCCCCGCCCGGGCAGCCCGGCGGCGCCGGTGACCTTGACGGTCAGGGTGGAACTGCCGCTGATCATGACGTTGTCCAGGAGGCGGGCCCGGGTCTGGAAGAGCTGGTCGGGTCCCGGTCTCGGAGCGGCGCCCAGGGCCGCGTCGTCCAGTTGCAGGCGCGGGATCGTGACGCCCTCGTGGATGATGTCCTTGCCGGTGGCCTTGATCTTCGCTTCCAGCTCGGCCGGGGTGGCGCCGGGGAACGCCTGGCGCAGCACCGCCAGCGCGCCGGCGACGTGCGGGGCGGCCATGGAGGTGCCGCTCTTGGACGCCCACTGCCCGCCGGGCACCGAGGAGACGATGTCGGAACCCGGCGCGAACACGTCGAGCAGCGGCCCCGCGTTGCTGAAGCCGGACACCTCGTCCTGGTCGGTGGTGCTGCCCACGGCGATGGCGGAGGAGACGCAGGCGGGAGCGCTGACCGCGTCGGGGTAACCCTGGTTGCCCGCGGCCACGACGGTGGCCACGCCCGCGGCCAGCAGCCTGTCGACGGCCACCTTGCGCGGGTCGTTGTCGCAGGCCGTGGTGTAGCGGCCGGAGCCCAGGCTGAGGTTGACCGCGGCCACGGGAAGGCCCCCTTCCGCCAGCTCCAGCACCTTCTCCATCCCGGCGATCTGGGCGCTGACGAAGCTCAGCAGGCAGGGCGTCCCCGCGGCTCCGCAGTAGGCGACGGAGTCGAACCTGCTGTAGACCTGGACGGCGGCCAGGGCGGCGCCGGGAGCGACGCCGCTGCCGTCGGCGTCGCTCAGGCCCTCGCCGTCGCCCGCCACGATCCCCGCCACGTGGGTGCCGTGGGCGCAGTCCAGGTTCGCGCACGGGCCGCTCTCCGAGTCGGCGGCCCCCGGCCCCTCCTGCCGATCCGTGCCGTCGGGGCACAGGCTGGTGGCCGCGTAGCCGGGATCGCTGGGAGAGAAGCATGCCTCGGCGACGACCCGGCCTCCGAGGAAGGGGTGGTGGACCGCGACCCCGGAGTCCAGGACGGCGACCACGCTCCCCTCGCCGGTCAGCCCGGCCTCCCGGGTGCGGTCGCCGCCGATCAGCGGCACGCTCTGGGCGAGCGCCGGGGCGACGGGGACGTCCTCGGACACGCTGAGCACGCCGGGCTGCCGCGCCAGCCGTTCCACGGCCGCCTCGTCGGCCCTCAACGTGACCACCGGCAACCGGGACAGCTTCTGGACGACCTGCGCGGCGTCGACGGCGGAGGCCGCGCTCGCCAGGGCCGTGCGGTCCCGCGTCACCACGTTCACCCTCACCAGGTCGTCGCCGCCGCTCGCGGCGAGCCTGTGTGCCAGCCCGGCGTCCACCTTCTGTGGCGGCTCCGGGTTCGCCCGGGCGACGTCCGCCGTGCCCGCCCAGGCGGCGTCCGCCGTGCCCGGCGCCGTCAGCGGCGCCGTCACCAGCGCGGCCACGGCGACGAGGCGGCGCACCAGACGGTGCTTCATGAATACCTCCGCATCGGCTTCGACTCCTTGCCACTTCGGCCGTGGACGTGCGCTGTCCGGCCCCCGCGCCGGGAACGCGGGGGCCGGACAGGGCCGTGACCACGGGTCACCGCGTCACCGTGTCGCCAGTACCGCCTCGGCGCGCCGCACCCAGCCGTCGAAGACCTGCATCGATTCGGTCAGCGCCGGCCTCTGATCGGCCACCATGATCTCTTCGTAGGCCCGTTTGGCCGCCCGGTAGGTCGTGAGCAGGCCGGTGCTCTGGGCGCAGGCGGCGTCGGCGGCGGCCACCTGCTTCTCCGTCGCCGTGGCGGGCACGTCGGCCGCCCGTTCGGCCCACCGGATGTCGTTGCGCGCGCTCATCGGGCTGTCGTAGCCGTAGCCCTTGCCGGTCATGCACGTCGTCCATCCGGCCAGGGCCTGCTTGACGGCGCTGTGCTCAAGGGCCAGGAAGCTCGCGTCGTCGGCCATCAGGCGCGGGTCGGCGGCCAGCGCCGGGTCCCCGTCGAGCACCTCGGTCGCGCCGCTCGCCTCGCAGCCGCCCTCGGGGATGTCCGCGCCCGAGGCGGTCCTGTCCAGGGTGCCGTCGTAGGCCTCCATCTCCTCCGCCGTGGCGGCGCGCTGGTCCTGGGGCTGCTCCGCCTGCGCGGCCACCGCGGGGTCGGGTCCGGTGCGCGGGTACCCGGTCCGGGCCGTCGCGGTCGCGTCGAGGGGCTCGATCAGGTCCGCCTCGATGTAGTCCTCGGGGTTCCAGTTCCGCACGACCCCGTCGGTCCAGGCGGAGAACCCGAGCGAGCGCATGCACCGCGCCGCCGCGGCGTCCTTCGCCAGGTCGATGGTGTGGATGTCGTCCATGGACGTCATGAACGGATCGAGTGGCATGGGAAGGTCCGGATCCGAGGGGGCGGCGGTGAGAGCGGGCTCCGGGATCGGGGACGGCTCCGGTCCGAGCGACCCCGTGGGCATGGGGGTCGGCAGGACGTCGCCCGTGGTGGGAAGGGGGTCGGGATCGAGGGTCAGGCCGGGGGTGGGAGCCGGGGAGGCGTCGGCCATGGCGCTCTGCGCGGCCGGCGTGACGTTGACTGCGGCGGCGACGCCCGCGGTGACGGCGAGAACGGCCCCGGCGGCCAGCAGGGCGGGAGTGTGCTTTCTCATTTTCCGTTCTTCCTCCAGTAGCATTCACCCTTGCCTATCCATTTGCCCTCGGTGCAGTAGCTCCGGCTGTAGAGGATGATGTTGGAGTATTTGAAGGGGTTGAGAACGCCCAGGGTGTCGTGCCACCTGTCGTTCAGGCAGCCCTGCCAGTTGTACCAGATGAAGAAGCGGCGATTGTATCCTTTACTCCAGACGCTGCGTCTCTTCCAGTGCTGCTGGTTTCCTCCCCACCAGCTCCACTGCGTCACGTCGCATGCGGCGCCGTTGTAGCTGGGGGAGAAACGCCGGTTCCAGCGGTCCATCGACTTTCCGCTGTTCACGTTGCGCACCCGGTAGTAACCGGCGCTGCTCTTGGTCTCCTTCCACAGCTGGCTCTTGGAACCGGTGGACGGCCAGGAGACCACGATGCCGCCGTTGGCCTTCGACTTCTTGTAGACGTCCAGGTATTGGCGGGTGAACTGGTTCTGCCACCGGTACGTGCCGTCCGCGTGCGCGACGCCTGGGAAGAGCCCTGCGGCCAGGGCCGCGGCGACGAGCACCGTCGCGCCCCGCGTGGCCGTGCGGACGGCAGGACGAGAGTGTCCCATCCTGTGCGTCCTCCTTTCTGAGTGGGCGGTGCAAGGGATTCGGCCGGCGATTTCTTTTCGGGCCGGCGTGGACGTGATCCACCCTTCGCCTGGTCGGCCTCGGGAGTCGGGCGGAGCGTAAACGAGCGCGAACGGGCGCCACAATGCCGGATCCGTAGCGCATCGGTGACAGCGGGTCTTCATTCGGACCGTCATCGCAGACGGCTGCCCTTTCGAAGCCGTCGGGAATCCGTCCGAAAACGCGCGCATGCGCGGCGCAAGCCTCACGCAAGCCGCGCGCAAGGAGGGGGTCTAGTCTTCACCCTGGTGCATTCCACGAAAAACCCGTCAAATGCATTCCCGGAGGAGTGGGTTGTTGATTTCACGGCGTCGCGCTAGCGCTTTCGCGCTGGCCGCGGGATTGGTCATGTCGTTGTCTGCGATCCCTCCGGCGAAGGCCGCTCCTCAGCCCGCGCCGCCGGCCGCCCAGCAGGACCTGGCCGCGCCCGCACGTCCCGCGGACCGGCCGGCCGCGCTGGCGGAGGACCGGCGGGACGCGCTGCTGGGCGGCGGCTGGCGGCGGTCGGCGGACCTGGCCTGGACGACCTCCGGCGACGGTGACGGCCTCCACGTCCTGGTCGCCGGGGAGAGGGAGGGCTACGCCTGGCGAACCGTGGCCACGCTATCGGAACCGGGCTTCGAGGCCGATCAGTGGATCGGCAACGCCTGCCTGACCGGATCGGGGCGCAGGATCGTCGTGGTCTACGCGCCCAGGACGTTCACCAACAAGGAGGGCCTGTCGGCGCGCGGCGGCTTCACCGCCGTGGTCGACCTGGAGACCGGGGCGGTCCGCAAGCTGGCCGTGCGGGCCTCGCTGGCCTACTTCAATCCCGGCTGCGGAGCCGGGGAGAGCGCCGTGCTCGCCCAGGAGGGCGTGGAGGAGCAGACGGCCACCCGCGGCAGGACCCGGCTGCTGCGCGTCGACGCCGCCGCCGGCCGTGTCGGCGCGGCGATCGAACTGAAGGGCCAGGTGACCTCGCCCGTCCCGGTCGAGGGCGGGGTGGTGGCGGCCGACGGCAGGCGGCTGGTCCTGGTACGCGACGGCGGCGAACGGGTGCCGCTGCTGCGGACGCGCGACGTGCCCATGCGGCTCCGGGCCGACGCCGGCGGCGGCGTGGTGTTCATGGACCACACCGCGGACGAGGCCGTCGTCCGCCACGCCGCGATCCCGAGCCGGCCGCGCCCGCTCAGGGCGTCGGAGGTGAAGGACCTGGGCAGGGGCCGGTTGGGCTCCGTCGGCATCGCCTCCGGCGCCGGCGGCCGGGTGTTCCTGACCGGAGAGCTCACCGGCGCCGCTCCCCTGCCCCCCACGGTGACCAGGCTCGCCGTACCCGCGAACGCGCAGCCCAGCACGTACGGCAGGGCCGCGCTGACCGCCGTGGACTGGGCGGGCGCCGCCGATCCCCGCGCCCCCGTGGCCGCGCCGGCGGCGGCCCGCCCGGTGAACGTCTCGATGCGGGTCACCGCCACCGGCCGGAACCTGGACCTCACCGCCGCCACCGATCGCGCGATGAGCGCCGAGGCCGGCTCGGGCCGCGCGCTCAGTCCCGCCCTCGCGCCGGACACCGGCACATCGCTCACGGCGGACGCCGCCGGGTCTCCCCACGATCCGGTGGAGGCCGAGCGGAGCTGCTCGGTGCCCCGCAACGACCCGGCCAGCCAGGCGTTGCAGCCCAAGCCGCGCCAGGTCGAATGGGCCGTCGACCAGGCCGTGCGCGGCGCGCTGCTGGACGACCACGGCATGGGCTCGCCGCAGACGCTGTTCCCCAGGCACGGGCTGGTCACCGGCGGTTTCATCCCGGCCCAGGTGATGCTGGGCGTGACCGCGCAGGAGTCCAACATGTGGCAGGCCAGCCGCCTGGTGGTGCCCGGGGAGAGCGGCAACCCGCTCATCGGCAACTTCTACGGGCTGCAGATCTACAACGCCACCCCCTCCGACGACTGGGACGTGTGGTGGAGCGAGGCGGACTGCGGTTACGGCGTCACGCAGGTGACCGACGGGATGCGCCTGGCCGGCCGGGAGAAGGAGCACGAGACGGCGCTGCCGTACCGCGTGCAGCGGGCGGTCGCGCTGGACTTCAACGTCAACATCGCCGCGGGCGTTCGCATCCTGGAGGACAAGTGGAACGCCACCATGAACAACGGCATGAAGATCAACAACGGTGATCCGGCGAAGCTGGAGAACTGGTTCTTCGCCCTGTGGGCCTACAACAGCGGTTTCTACCCCGACACGGGCGGCGGCTTCTGGGGCGTCGGCTGGGCCAACAACCCGATCAACCCCCGCTATCCCGCCGACCGCGCGCCCTTCCTGGAGTCCGGTTACTCCGACGCCAAGGTGCCGCAGCAGTGGCCCTACCCCGAGAAGGTGCTGGGCTGGGCCGGCCACCCCCTCGAAGCGCTGGAGTCACCCGGCACGTACGTGGTGGGTTTCCGGCCCGCCTGGTGGAACGGCACCGACACCGGCTCCATCGTGAACCGGCGCAACGTCAAGCCGCCGCTCACGCTGTTCTGCAACGACTCCAACGAGTGCCACCCGGGCGAGAGGTTCCCCAACGACCTCGGCGAGCCCGCCGGACCGTGCGGCCGGGGCGACCTGCGCTGCTGGTTCCACCAGCCCGCGACCTGGAAGAGCGACTGCGGCTACAGCTGCGGAAACGAGGTTCTGCGCTTCGACCCCGGCTATCCCTACCAGGGCAACGGCGCCGCCTACCCGCCCGCGTGCGGCACGGGCGGGCTGCCGCCCGGCTCCCTGGTGATCGACGACCTGCCCGGCGGCACACCGACGCCCCGCTGCGGCACCACGGGAGGAAGCCAGGGCACGTTCGGCCTCACCTTCGCCCAGGACGGCCGGGGCATGTACCCGTCGAAGATCGACCTGCACCAGATCGACGGCGGTTACGCGGGCCACTACTACTTCGGCCACACCCGGGACCCGGGACGCCCGTCGATGGCGGTCGAGGGCACCTGGACGCTCGGCAGGTCGATCAGCCAGCCCGCGCAGATCCTCGTCCACCTGCCGGACCACTACGGCTACACCCATGAGGCCACGTACGAGATCGAGACCGCGCAGGGCGTGCGAAAACGCACCGTCTCCCAGCGCGTGGGCGGCAACCAGTGGAAATCGCTCGGCGCGTTCATGTTCGACGGCGTGCCCAGGATCAGGCTGAGCACGAAGGTCGACGACGCGAGCGGGGACGAGACCGTCGTCTTCGACGCCGTCGCCGTCCGGCCCGTCCAGGGCACCTACGCCGAGCACACCGTCGAGGCCGTCGCGTTGTTCGACGAGGACCAGGACATCGACAGCGACACCCTCAGCACCTGGATGATGAACACGCCGCTCAAGAACCGCGACGCGCTCCACGACTGGGGGCTGAAGATCTCGGGCGACGTGGCGGCGCTGCCCACCTGCACCTCGGGACCCGAGCGCGGCTGCGCCATGCCGAAGATCAAGGCGGCCATGCAGGAGTGGAACCAGCAGGTCAGAGAGGCGGGTACGTCCCCGGACCAGCATCCGCCGGGCAAGGGCATCACGAACTGGATCCACTTCTCCAACCCCTACGACGACCGGCCCACCGGTCCGTCCAAGCCGTCCTGGTTCGACACGGAGGACGACAGCTACAAGACCAGGGCGAAGGCCACCGTCTCCTTCGTCAGGACCGGCGACGGCCTGATCGTGGACGGCAGCCAGTACGCCGACTACGACGACCGCACCGGTAACACGGTCCTGCCGCGGTTCGTGATGAACACCATCCGGGCGTTGGAGGACGACTACGGGATCAGCCCTCCCGACCTGGCCTACAGCACCGCGGACCTCAACGAGCACGACGGAAGGATCAGGACCGCCCGCCCCAACGCCACCGGCGTCCTGCCGGGACGGGCCCTGCTACCCGTGCGCAAGGCGGCCACGCTCGTGGACGGCGGCACCTGCGTGGCGGCCGAGTCGGTCTCGGGCGGCATGATCGGCTACCGCCCGATGCTGGGCATGTCGAACCCCTCCCTCGAAGCCGCCACCTGGCAGGTCAGGGTGTCCACCGACACGCGTCTCCCGGGTGAGGTCGCCCAGGTGGTCATCGAGATCAACAACGCCTTCTTCGCCGACGGCGGGGTCACCAGGCTGGACGGGTCGATCTTCAACAACGCACCGCCGATCTGGCAGCAGCTCGATTTCAAGGTCTGCGCGGACGGCAGCGTGCGGCGGAACGGCGGCGCCCCGGTGCTGCGCTCCAGCTTCATGCCCGACCAGTACCTCTACCACAACGGCCAGGCCATCGACCTGGACGGAAACCGGTCGGGGAGCCGCTCGCCGGTCATGCGGGGGGACTTCAGGATGTTCAGCCGGCTGCCGCGCACCGGCGGCCTGCTGGACAGCCCGTACGGCGACTGCACCGGCTCCGGTCAGGTCGGCAACCCCTGGGGCCTGTCGGCGCCCGCCGGCGCGGGCGCCAACCCGGGGAGTGCCCACCTGTGCGAATGACCGTCCGAATCACCGGCGTGGCGCGCCGGGAGGCCCGTCTCCGGCGCGCCGTCGCCGACGGCCCGGCGCCGGTCGACCGCCCAGCGCGCCACCTCGGCGGCGTGGCCGTGGTCGCCGTGCGCGGACAGCTGCGCGGCGATCTCCGCGAGGGTGCGGGCGGCCCGGCCGCTGTGGGGTATCTCCCGCGCCCTGGCGGCGGCCCGGCGCAGCGCGTGACGCGCCTTGTCCCGCTCGCCCACCATCAGGTGGCCGCGGGCCAGCCCCTGCAGCGCCGACACCTCGGCGCGCACGTCCCCGGTGGGCGCCAGCAGACCGGCCGAGGCGGAGAGCGACCAGGTGGCCGCCGCGTGGTCGCACGCGTGCAGCTGCGCCATGCCCAGCCAGTAGTGCACGTAGCCCTCGACCGGCCCGCTGCCGACCCGGCCGGCGATGTCCAGGGCCCACCGCAGGACCTTGGCCGCCTGGGCCGTCGCGCCCAGCATGAGCTGGGTCTGCCCGGTCTGCAGCAGCACGTGCGCCTCCGCCAGATGGTCACCGGTGCCGCTGATCAGGTCACAGGCGGCACGGAAGTGCCGCAGCGTCGTGGGAAGGTCTCCGCGCCCGCGTTCCGCGATGCCCATGCCGATACGGCACAGCGCCTGCGCCCGCCCGTCTCCCAGCTCGGTCAGCTCCGCCATGGCCTCCGACAGGCAGGAGAGCGCGTCCTCGTAACGCCGCTGGTAGATGCGCAACGCGCCCAGGTGGCTGAGCACGATGGCCGCGCCGCGGCGGTTCCCCCCGTCCCTCGTGGCCGCCAGGGCGGCCTCGTGGGTGAGCTGCCAGTCGTCCAGGTGGCCGTAGGTGCCGAACAGCGTCGTCCCGGTGACGGCCAGATCCCAGCACGCCTCGTGGAAACCCTCGTCCGCCGCCTGTGTGATGACGGCGACGAGGTTGCCGCGCTCGGCCCCCCACCAGGCCCAGGGGTCGGCCAGCAGCCGATCGCAGTAGGCGGGCTCCAACGGCCGGCGGGGGAACTCACCGTGGTTGAGCAGGAAGTTCGCCCCGTAGGCGGCCTCGTGGGCGCGGTCGGCCAACGCCAGCCACGCGCCCAGCACCCGCGACAGGGCCGCCGCACGCTCCCCCGGCGCGATCTGGGAGGCGGCCAGCTCCCTGCTGTAGAGGTGGATCAGGTCGTGGAAGCGGTAGCGCAGGGCGCCCATCCTGTCGCGGCCCGCGACCTGCAGAAGCTGGTTCTCCACGAGCAGTTCGACGTGCTCCTCGGCCTCGCGCACGGGCACGTCCAGCAACGGAGCGGCCAGCCAGGCGGCGAAGTCGGACATCCGCAACAGCCCCAGCAGGCGGAACAGCCGGCGGGTACCCGGCGGAAGCGCCTGGTAGCTCAGGTTGAAGCTGGCGCGCACGTCGGTGGAACGGTACTCCAGCTCGGCGAGCCTGTTGCGCTCGTCGGCCAGCCGGTCGGCCAGGGTGGCGGCGGTCCAGTGGGGCTTGGCCGACAACCGGGTCGCGCAGATGCGCAGCGACAGCGGATGGTGGCCGCACAAGGCGGCGAGCCGGCGTACGGCCCGCCATGTCTCAGCCGTACGTTCCAGCTCGACGGCGGAGGTCAGCAACTCGACCGACTCCTCCTCGGTGAGCAGGCCCAGCTCAACGTGGTGCGCGCCCACCAGCCCCGACAGCCTTCTGCGGCTGGTCACCAGCACCGCGCAGGCGTGGCCGCCCGGCAACAGCGGCTCCACCTGCGGCTCGGCGGCGGCGTTGTCGAGCACCACCAGCATGCGGCGTCCTGCCAGCACACTGCGGTACATCGCCGCGCGTTCCTCGGCCCCGGCCGGGATGTCCTGCTCGGAGACGCCCACCGAGCGCAGGAAACGTAACAGCACCTCCTCCGGTTCGAGGGGCGCGGACCCGGCGGCGTGCAGGTCCACGAAGAGCTGCCCGTCGGGAAAGCCGCGGCGCAGGCTGTGTGCCAGGCGCAGCGCGAAGGCCGTCTTCCCGATCCCCGCCATGCCGGAGACGACGACCGTCGCGGTTCTGTCACGGCTCCCGGACAACCGCAGCGCCTCGTGCGCCGCCGCGAGCCGTTCCTGCCTGCCCACGAAGCAGACCGGGTCCGGCGGCAACTGGCCGGGCAGGACGGCGACGGGCTCACGGACGGCCTCACGGACGGCCTCAGGCACGGGTCCGCGGACGGCCTCGGGTACGGGCTCTCGAACGGCCTCGGGTACGGGTCCGCGGACTGCCTCGGGCTCCAGGTCCCCCTCCTGCCCCGGCGCGTCGCCGGTCAGGATGTGAGCGTGCAGCCGTCGCAGCCCGACGCCGGGCCCGACGCCGATCTCGACGTCCAGCAGGCCGCTGATCTGCGCGTACGCCTTCAACGCCTCACTACGGCGTCCGCCGCGGTACAGGGCGAGCATGAGCTGCTCCCACAGGCGCTCACGCAGCGGCTGCTCGGCCAGCAGGGCACGGTGGCCGGTGACGACCTCCTCGTAGGCGCCGGCGGCGAGCCGGAGATCGGCGCGTAGCTCCCGCAGTTGCAGTCGTGCCTCCTCCAGCCGGGTGGCCTCCGCCGAGATGATCGGCGTCGCCGGGACGTCGTCGAATGCGGGGCCGCGCCACAGACCCAGCGCCCGTTCCACCCGCTCCGCGAGGTCCTCGCCGGTCCCCGCGCGGACGCGGGTCACCGCGTCGTCGAAGACCCGCATGTCGAGCGCCGCGGGGTCGGCCAGCCTCAGCTCGTATCCGGCCGGCCGGCCCACCAGCGCTCTCGGCTCGGCCAGCGAACATCTGAGCCGCGAGACGAGCGACTGCAGGGTCTGCCGGGCGGAGGCCGGCGGCCTTTCGCCCCACAACTCGTCGATCAGCCGGTCGGCCGAGACCACCTGGTTCGACCTGCTGAGCAGGAGAGCGAGCAGCGTGCGCTGCTTGGGCGCGTTGACGGGGATCACCTTCTGACCGGCGAGCACCCGCAACGAACCGAGAACCTGGAATCTCAGCATCGTCTCCCCCTCCGGTGGAACACGGCCGTACGTCCTCCCCAATTGAAGAGGTTGCGCCGACAGCGATCAAGATCGCGCCCTGGCGTCCGCCAAGCGGTGATCGGGAGACCTTCGCTCTTTCGTGCGTCTCGTTTCCAGGTATGGCACGTGGTCGCGGACCGGCGGCGGATCCGTCTCCGGCCGCGGTCAGGAGGAGGCGCCGGGAACGCCGGGGGTGCCGTCGCCGCGGGGGGTGCCGCTCTGAGGAGTGGCGTGCCGAGGGGTGCCGGGGATGGCTGCGGTGACCGTGAAGCCGCCCGCGTCGTCCGGTCCGGCGCCGAAGGCGCCGCCGAGCAGGGTCACCCGGCGTTCGAGTCCGATCAGCCCCATCCCCGAGCCCGACCCGGCCAGCGCGGGGTCGGGGCCGTGCGGGGAGCGGGCGTTGCGCACCTCGACCTCGACCCACCCGCCCTGGTAGGTCACGGCGACGGTGACCGGCGCGCCGGGGGCGTGCTTGCGGGCGTTGGTGAGCGACTCCTGCACGACCCGGTACACCGCGCGCGCCACCACCGCCGGCACCGTCCCGGGGTCGCCCCGCACCTTCAGCTCCGCCCCGTCGGCCGCCGCCAGAGCCGCCAGGTCACCGCCGGTGTCGTCGTCGGGACGCGCGACCGGCACGGGCCTCACCCCCGTCGTGACCACGCGCATGAGGTCACGCAGCTCGGTGAGGGTACGCGTGCCGGCCCGCCGGATGTGCTCGGCGGCATCGCGGACGTCGGCGTCCCGGGTGGTGACGCGCAGGGCGTCGGCGTGCAGGACGATCTCGGTGACGTGGTGGGTGACGATGTCGTGCAGCTCGGCGGCCAGCCGCCGGCGCTCGGCGGTCTCGGCGCGTTCGGCGAGCAGGCGGCGCTCGGCGTCGGCCAGCTCGGCGCGGCGGCGCAACGCACGCAGCAGCTCGCCTCTGGCCCGCAGGTACAGGGCGACGAGGGCGGGCAGGGCGGTGGCCGACAGCGCGACGTACAGGCGGGACCAGGTGGGCGCCCAGACGGGGATCGCGGGGATCGCCAGGACGGCGGCGAAGGCGAACGCCTGCCGCCAGGGCAGCACGTAGACCAGGAACGACACCACGAGCGGGGCGGCCACCGGCGCCGCCGAGCCGGTGGCCGGCACGAGCACCGCCGTGACCGCCACCGCCAGCGCCCCGACGCCGCGCGGGAAACGGACGACCAGCGGCAGGCAGGCGTCGAGCAGCAGGTTCAGGGCCAGCTCCGGGAGCGAGCCGCCGTTGACGAACACGATGACCTGGACCGCGGCGCACGAGACGGCCACGCCCGCGGCGGTCAGCAGCGTCACCCGCCGATCGCGGCCGTCCAGCTCCGCCCTCTCGGAGGACGGGAAACGCGGGAAACCGGGGAGTCGCACGTCGGAACCTCAGGGTCCGCCGGGTCCGTCGAGGAGCCCGGCCTGGTGGGCGAGCAGGGCGGCCTGCGTACGGTGGGTCAGGTCGAGCTTGACCAGCAGGCGGGAGACGTAGCTGCGCACGGTCGCCTCCGACAGGAAGAGCCGCCGCGCGATCTCGGGGTTGGTGAGCCCTTCCCCGAGGCAGGCGAGTACCTCGCGCTCGCGCTCGGCCAGTTTCGCGACCCGCGCCTTCGCCGCCTCGCGCCGCGTGTCGCCCCGGGAGGACTGGGCGAGCAGCCGGCGCGCCGCGCTCGGCGACATCACCACGTGCCCGTCGGCGGCGACCCTGACCAGGCTGAGCAGGTCCTCGGCGGGGGTGGTCTTCACCAGGAAGCCCGCGGCCCCCGCCTCCAGCGCGCCGAGCACGTGCTCGTCGGAGTCGAACGTGGTGAGCACGATGACCGCGGGCGGCGCGGCCAGGGTCGCGATCTCCCTCGTGGCGGCGATGCCGTCCACACCCGGCATCCGCAGGTCCATCAGCACGACGTCCGGCCGGTTACGCAGGACCTCCTCGACCGCCTCCGCCCCGTCGCGAGCCTCGCCCACGACCTCGATCTCCGTACCGGAGCCCAGGATCGTGCGCAGATGGCGGCGGACCATCGGATCGTCGTCGGCGAGCAGCACCCTGATCACGCCTGCATAGTCTGGCACAGCCCGCCTGCTCAGCCGCCCAGACCGTCCCAGAAGCCGCAGCGGTGCTCCTCGCTGTAGCGGGCGGGCCCGATGCCGCCCTGGCTGTCCGGCCTCAGGCTCAGGACGGACCCGCCGCGCCCGGTGAAGGCCGGCCAGGCGGGCGCCCCCACGGCCCGCGGTCTGCCGGTACGGGCGAACGACGTCCAGTAGTCGATCATCCGCTCCGCCAGCCGCCACTGCTCGGCCGTCAGGCTGCTCCACGGCCGCCCGCCCAGGTCGAACAGGTACGGCAGCTCACTCGCGTGCTGGGCTCCCAACGGGAAGTCCGCCGTCGCGCCACCGATGTCGGGCGCGTGCTCGTCGGCGAACTCGTAGGCGTACACGGTGGTCCCCGCGGCCATCGCCCGGTCGCCCGCCAGAGTCGGGCAGGACCAGGCACGGTCGGTGCTGAGCGCCGCCCACGCCTGACCGGGCGAAGCGTACTCCGACAGCGGGTACTCGCGCGCGACGGCGTCCGCGTGCTCCCCGAACGCCTCCTCGATCAGCTTCGGGTAGCTCTCGGCCGTCACCGGGTATCCGGCCCGCGCGACGCCGGCGACGAAACCGCTCGCCTCGTTCCGGTTGCCACCGGACATCACCGGGATCCGGGCGAACCGGCCCTCGCGCAGCGCCCTGGCCGGGTCGAGGGGCAGCAGCGGCGTGCCGTACGCGAGGTTGCTGGCGAAGCTGTCGTTGACCTTCATCAGCTCGGAGACCGGCTTGGCCCGCAGGCACGCCAGCTCCTTCCCCTCGGGACAGCCGAGCTGCTCGGCCGCGGCCAGCCCGGTGCCCTCGCTGTCCTTCAGCGAGCTGTACGGCCGGATCGGCGGAATGCCGGGGATCGGCACGTAGGTGCCGCTCACCCAGTCCAGCATGCACGACCCCGACTGGATGATCGCCTTGCCGGCCAGTCCATGCAGGGCGGGCGAGGTGAGCAGCGCGCACGTGCTCATCCCGCCGGCCGACTGCCCGGACAGCGTCACGTCGTCCCGGTCGCCGCCGAAGGCGGCGGCGTTGCGACGCACCCAGCGCAGGGCCTCGACCTGGTCGGCCAGCCCGAACGTTCCCGACCCGGCCAGCTTCGGCAGCGACAGGTAGCCGAACGCGCCGAGCCGGTAGTTGGGCGTCACGACGATGACGTCGCCCCGGTCCGCCAGACGGCGGGCGCCGTACAGGTCACCGCCGCCGGTGATGTAGCCGCCGCCGTGCAGCCACACCATCACCGGCCTCGGTCCGCGCGAGGGCCGGGAGGGCACGGTGACATTGAGGTAGAGGCAGTCCTCGGCGCCGGTCCGTTTTCCCGACGCCGTCTGCGGGCACTGCGCGCCGGGCCTGGTCGCGTCGGCGACGCCCTTCCAGGGGGCGACGCGCACCGGGTCCTTCCAGCGCAGCGCGCCCACGGGCGGCCGCGCGAACGGGATTCCCGCGTACGTCCTGACCGTGCCGTCGTCCAGGCCTCTGATCCGGCCCGAGTCCAGCCGGACGACCGACGACCGCCGTCCGGTCCGCACGGCACGGGCCTGTACGGTGCCGACCTGGGTGCCGGCGACCCGGGTGGCGGCCTGTGCGGTAGCGGTTTGTGCGATGGCGGCCTGTGCGGTGGCGGTTTGCGTGGCGCACGTCGTGGCGGTGAGACAGCCGCTCGCGATCAGGGCGACCAGCCGTCGAAGAGGTATCTCGGTGAACATACGGCCAGACTCGCGCGGCGGCCGTGCCCGCCGTCACGGGCGAATGTTGTGACCTCGCGACGCTTTGTTGCGTCCTGCCGCCGTGCATCGACGTATCACCATCTGTCAAAGGAACCGAGCAGCATCCAGGCGGGAATGCCGACGAAGAGGGCGCACACCACGATGTCGACGACCAAGGCGGCGCCGGTGTCCATGCCGTAGGCCAGGACGCCCGTCGCCATCTGCACCGGCACGATGCTCATGAACGTCCAGACGAAGGCGCGCCAGAAGAGCATGAAGAACCCGTCCCACCAGCCGAACAGCAGCCCCCACAGCAGGATCCCGAGACCGAGGAAGGCCAGGATCAGCCAGTTGCCGAGCGTTCCGCTCGCCTCCGGCGCGAACCGCGCCGTCTCGCCCGACGCGTCCACGCCGACGACCTCCCCGCGCCAGAGACGCAGCGTGGCCGGCTGTCCCTCCTTCGCCTTCTCGTAGAGGCCCGGCGACACGTCGCGGCTCTGCCGGGAGCCTCCGGCCCGCTGCCAGGTGACCTCGAAGTGGGTGGTCGTGTCCGTGCTCGTGGTGCCGTCGCCGTTGGTGTGCGTCGTCGTCGTGGTGTAGGTGCGCCGGCCGACGATGGAGACCGGCTCCCTGGCGAAACAGGCGCCGCCCCTCTCCTCGCACGCCACGACCTCGCGGAACGCCCGGGTCTGCCGGTACGGCCCGCCGGCCGCGGCGAGCGCCGCCACGACCACCCCCAGACCGAGCAGGACCACGATCCACCGCGCGGGGGAACGCCCCGGCGACGATACGAGCACCGACGGTCGTCTGTAGCGACGGAACCTCATGTCCGATCCCCATGGTCATCATTCACGGATGGTGTTCGACCCCGCTCCCCAGGGTGCTCTCTCGCGACTCGCGACGGGGCGATTCGGGAAAGGAAGCCGCCCGGCGGGCGGTGAGTTTGCATCATTCACCCTCAGCCCACCTTTATCGAGTTAAGGTGAAAAATCCGAAATAAAGGGATGAGCAGGAGGGCCGATGGCGTCCGGAACGGGGCCCCTGTCACCGGACTTCACCGGAATCGACCCCGAGCTGATGGGGGGCTTTGTCACCGCGCTGGAACGCGGCCGGGACGTCATCGGCGAGCAGTCCGAACGGATCCGCCAGCTCCTCGCCACGGCGCAGGTACCCGCCGCCGGCCTCCAGCCGATCCGGGAGATCGGCGGCTGGATCGACGACGAACTGCCGAAGCTGCGCAAGCGCAACGAGACCATCAAGGCGAGCGACGCCTTCGCCCCCTGGCTGCCCGGCGCGCGGACGCCCGGCTCCAAACTGGTCGGCTACGACGAGGGGAGGATCCTCTCCCCCGCGGAGGCACAGAAGCAGGGCGCGGCGCTGGGCAAGCGCTTCCTGGCCATCGAGCCGCGAAGCTTCTTCTCGTTCGGCAACCCCTCCTCCGACGCGTACATGAAGGCCGTCAAGGAACTGGCCGACCACAAGGACGACGCCGACTACACCGCCGCGTTCTTCGCCGCTCTCGGCACGGAGGGCACCGTACGGCTGCCCGCCCTGCTGCGGCAGAACCTGGACACCGCCGACTTCCAGGCGTCCGCCGGCCCTCCCCGCCCCGACGACGAGGTGCTCCGGGCGGTGAGCCAGGCGTTCGGCACCGCGGTCACCGGAGGATCACGCGTCCCGGGCTTCGCGAAGATCAAAGAGGAGATCCGCAGCACCGCCGCCGGAGCCGGAGCGGGCCTGATACTGAGCGCGGGGAAGTTTCCCGCCGAGTGGCTCCGGGACGTGGTGCTGAACCACGGCTTCGCCGACCCCAAGAAGATCAACACCGGGTTCCTCTACGCCCTGGGCAACAACCCGGCCGCGGCGCGGCAGGCCGTCGCGGCGGTGACCGGGCCGTACGGAAAGGATCAGACGAAGCTCAAGACGTTCCTGAAGTCGCTGAACGAGCGCGCCGGCGGCCTGTACGCCGGTGGAGAGGACAGAGCCGACGCCTTCGGACGCATGCTGGCCGCCGCCTCGGGCGCCTACGACGAGGAGGACGGCAGGCACAGCCAGGAGTCGGCGGCGTTCGCCTACACCGTGATGACGATGCTCGACGATCTCAAGCTCGGTGACGGAGCCCGCGTCCACCTGGCCGAGATCGCCGGCGCGTACCCCACCGAGATCACCGAGGGCGCGAACATCGGCGACGCGAACATGGCGGAGCCCAGCGCGCTGAAGCCCTCGACCTCGGCCTTCGGCCTGAAGTCCGCCTTCACACTGAGCCCGAAGGACACCTACCGCTTCCTCAAGCTCTTCGCCGACTCCCCGGAGAACCTCAAACCGTTCGACGAGGGCATGGGACGGTTCTCCCAGAAGGTGATCGCCGACGCCTCGGCGAAGACCCGGAAGACCGGGGACGTCGAGCATCTGGACCGGGTGTTCACCGCCCTGGGCAACGTGCGCGGCTTCGAACTGGCGGCCGTCGAGAAGGTCCAGGGCGACCTCGACACGATCGACAAGCAGCGGGACGACCTGGTGGGGTTCATCCGCGACACCGCCATCGGGACGACGAGCATCTTCGCCGCGCCCACCCTGACCGCCGACTTCGCCTGGCTGGCCCTGAGCACCACGTTCGCCGCCGACGGCGCCTTCGGCGGCGACGACGAGACCCGGGTCGAGAAGGCCGACAAGCAGGACGCCATCGACACCCTCGGCCGCCAGCACACCTACGCGCAGATCCTGATGGCGAACGGCTTCACACCGAAGGTGACACCGGGCGAGTACCAGGCGCAGTGCCCGCCGGGGGTGGCGATCGCGGACAGGGACGGGGAACTGAGACCGTTCGAGGACCTGATGAAGCAGGGGAACAAGGGGCTGGAGGCGTTCGAGAAGTGGGCCGTTGTCAACGGGATGGGCAGCGAGGACAGGACTGCTGTTGGGAGGTTGTCCGGCAACATGGCGAATTCGTTTGATGGCGGTAACAAGCGGGGACGAGAACGCGGCCTGATGTTCGACAGCTAGCTCATGAGGTCGGCAGACACTCCGTCTCTCCTTTGACCGCGTACTTCCCGTTGGACGGCGACTCCAGGATTATTACGGTCTTGTACTCGTCATTGGCGAGCCGAATGGGGGCGTTCCCACGGTCATCGACGATGCGATACGACGCGACTCCCGAAAGTGCCCCCACCAACATGGTGTTGAGGCTATCCGGCTTGCGTTCGGACGCGGGATCCCTTCCTGCGACAGCGAAAGTTCGCTTCGCTTTCCCTTCGCCACAGGGGATATCGCGCCCACCGGCGTCGGTTATACGGACATCCAGAACCTGACCCTTCTGCATCAGTTCCGTGATGTGCTCCTTGAGCGTCTCCCCCGCCTCCGCCGCCGTAGGCCCGCTCTCCCCGCACCCCGAAACCGTCACCAGCACCGTCACCGCGCACACCACGACGCCGCGCCGTACAGAAAACGCCATTGATTCCTCCGGGGCTGGCCGATGTGCCGTAGATCCAATAATGTCCAATGAGGCCGCCGCCGTGTCCACGATCCACAAAGGGGATGTATGAATCCTCAAACCGGGGATCTGGTGCCCAACCCGCGGCGCCAGGTGCTGGAGCAGGCGCTGACCGAGGTCAGGGCGCGGGTCGCCATCCTGGAGGCGGCGCTCGATCCGGCGCACGGTCAGTTCACCGGGCAGCCCGTGTGGGTGGGGCCGGCGGCCCGGCGGTTCGCCGAGGACCTCACCGCCCGCCGGGTACGGCTCCGCCAGGCGGCCAGGGCGCTCCTCGAAGCGCTCGAGGACGAGCTCCGTTCCGTCCCGGAGAAGGTCCCGCCCTCAGCTCTGCGGCACTGACGACCCGTCAGACCGGAGTCCCCCGGTGTGCGGCGAGGAAGAGCAGCGTTCCGGCGGCTGAACCTTTTCGACCGCCATGACGATCATGTCGCTGTATGGAGCGCATCCGATGTTCTTCGAGCGCTGCGCTCGCTTCCTCTTCGCGGCTGGAGCCGCGTAAGGGACCAGCCCATTCACGGTCAGCCGCCATACGCCGGAGCGCCGCTGGCTGGCTTCACTACACATTCCTGACAGATTGCGGGCGATCAACTCCTTACGCTCCTCGATCCTCGACTCGCCGGGCAGAAGGAATACCGCGACCCTGGCCCTGAGATACGCCTCGTATTCGTGCGGGCGCTCAAAGATACGGATGTCACACGCGATCACCAACCAGCCTCGCTGCCCGACCAGAGGCAACCAGCGCTCATCGGGAGCACCGAGCGCCTCATCACGCGAGCCGAACAGTTCCGCGGGAGTGTGAACCGGATAGCCCAGCCCGGCCAGCAGCTTACGGACGCTGCGACTGACGCTGTTCTCGTCGAGGTAGAACTCAGGCGGCGTGGCCCAGGAGGATGCGGGTGGCGGTCCTGACGTCGTCGAGGGTGACTCCGAGCTCATCGGCGATCACCTCTGGCTCCTCTCCGGCCTTCATCATCGCCGCCACCTCGGAGACCCGCGTGCGCGTCTCCGCGAACATCGGCTGCCCGAACGCCCGGAGCGGATCGATCACCACGTTCGACGGAAGACAGCTCCGCAGCCGCAGGCTCGCCGGGAACCCGTCCTCCGCGCGGACCACATAGTCCAGGTAGTCGGTGACGATCTCCCTGATGACGTGCTGACCCGTCCGAGCCTCGATGAGCCCCGCACCGGCCTTCGTACGCGAGAAGTCCCACAGCACGTCGATGCCATCCGTCGCCAGCTCGGGGGCGAGCAGGACGTACTCGTGACCGAACTCCCGCTGAAGTCGCTGAAGCGCGGGCCTGATCCTGTTCGGCTTCACGCCGGCCCGTTTGAGGGCATCCAGCACATACGCCTCGGCCATGGCGACGAACGGCACCGTCGCCTGCCGCGAGCCCCCGGAAGGAAGAATGTGCAGAAGCGGACGCCCTCGCTCGTAACCTCGGGCCCAGCGGTTGAAGGTCCGTTGCCGAATGTCGAGGAAGCGAGCGGCGTCGCTCTGGTTCAGCAGGCCTGTTCGAGTCCTGACGTCGTCCATGTCGCGCGCCTCCTCTCATCACTGTGCCTGTTGTCATCATCGCCGATCGGCCCATCATCGGACAGGGCGCCTCGCCATGGGACACGTGGAGACGAGAGGGAGGTGGAAGGACACTCGCCGTCCGGCCGCCGCGGATCCACGGCCCCGTGTGGGTCGCGAACGAGGCTTGCCAGGGGATCGTACTCGGCTTCACTCCTGGCAGGCGGCTGTTTCTCGCGAGGGCCGATCAGGAAAGCCCCGCCGCTCGTCTGATCTCACCGGAAGATGGCTGTAATGGCCCGGCCGAGACGGCATCGCATCCTGCTCCACTTCGACGGCCCGTCGTGGATGTACGAGAAGGCGCCCTGGGAGAACAACGACCCTGAGGTCATCGACATGGCCCGGGTCCCCGGGAGCGGCCGGTTGACCGCGGTCGGCGGGAACTCCTCCTTCGACGAGGACAGCGCCGGGTGGATCTGGATGAGGCACTGACCGGCCGTTCCGGACGGAGACGGCCCCGGCCGCAGGAGCTCACTCGGGGAGCAGCGGTCGCATGAAGGTGCGTTCATAGCGGAGCACGCACCCGCTCTCGTCCCTGATTCGGTCCGCCTCGACGAAGTCGGGGTGGACGCCGAAGAGACCCCGGTACTCCTCGTACGCGGCGAGGCTGGGGAAGCTGAACAGGGCGAGGGCCTTGTCGCTGGCGCCCTCCGACGGCAGGAAGTAGCCGTGGTGCGTGCCGCCGTGCAGGTTGACCAGCTCGATCCAGCGGCGACCGAAACGCTCGAACGCGTCGATCTTCCGGGGGTCGATGACGTACTCGACGACACAGGTGATCATAAGACCATTTCTACCCTGCGTGACGGCCCACCTCTGCGGCACGCGGAGCGGAACGGGCCGAGACCGGCTCCGTCGAAGGAGGAGGGCCGTCCGTCACCGAGAACGAAAAAGGAAGGGAGGTCGAACACTCCCTTCCACTTTCAAGTTATAGCCCAGCGGGGGGCTTGCGGCAAGACCCGGGTCATGCCGCAGAATCTCCGTCCGAAGCCATGACCCGCGGAAACAGGGCCCACCGAGTACGTGTGCTCCTGCCGGCCTCCGGGTCACGCGGCATGCCGAACCGGCGGTGGAACCGACGCCGCGGTCGCGGGGCTCCAGTGCACGCACCTCCGGACCGTGCGGAGCGACTGGCTGAGATGCGACTTCGAATGGGGGATTTCATGATCGATGTGATCATCGCCGGCGGTGGACCGACCGGTCTGATGCTGGCCGCCGAGTTGCGGCTGCACGGCGTACGCGTGGTCGTGGTGGAGAAGGAGCCGGAACCGGCGAAGTACGTCCGCGCGCTCGGTCTCCATGTGCGCAGCATCGAGGTGATGGACCAGCGCGGCCTGCTGGAGCGGTTCCTCGCGCACGGCAAGCAGTTCAGGATCGGCGGCTACTTCGCCGGGATCACCAAAGCGTGGCCGGATGGGCTGGACACCGCGCACTCGTACATCCTCGGCATCCCGCAGCCCGTCACCGAGCGCCTGCTGACCGAGCACGCCACCGAGTCCGGCGTCGAGATCCGGCGCGGCTGCGAGCTGGCCGGGCTGAGCCAGGACGAGGACGGGGTGACCGCCGAGCTGGCCGACGGCACGCGGCTGCGCTCGCGTTACCTCGTCGGCTGCGATGGCGGCCGCAGCACGGTGCGCAGACTGCTCGGCGTCGGCTTCCCCGGCGAGCCCTCCGAGAACGAGACGCTGTTGGGCGAGATGGAGCTGACCGAGGATCCGGAGACCATCGCCGCCGTCACGGCGGAGGTCCGCAAGACGCAGCTGCGGTTCGGCGCCGGCCCCCTCGGGGACACGGGGGTGTACCGCGTCGTCGTGCCCGCCGAGAACGTGGCCGAGGACCGTACGGTCCCGCCGACGCTGGAGGAGTTCAGGCAGCAGCTGCGGGCCTTCGCCGGCACCGACTTCGGCGCGCACTCGCCGCGTTGGCTCTCCCGGTTCGGCGACGCCACCCGGCTGGCCGAGCGCTACCGGGTCGGCCGGGTGCTGCTGGCCGGCGACGCGGCGCACGTCCACCCACCGATGGGCGGGCAGGGGCTCAACCTCGGCATCCAGGACGCGTTCAACCTCGGCTGGAAACTGGCCGCCGAGGTCAACGGCTGGGCACCGGAGGACCTGCTGGACAGCTATCACGACGAGCGCCACCCGGTGGCCGCCGACGTGCTGGAGAACACCCGCGCGCAGGCCGTACTGATGTCCACCGAGCCGGGACCGCAGGCACTGCGCCGGCTGCTGTCGGAGCTGATGGACTTCGAGGAGGTGAACCGGCGTCTGATCGAGAAGATCACCGCGATCGGGGTCCGCTACGACTTCGGCGAAGGGCACGAGCTGCTCGGCCGCCGGCTGCGGGACGTGGAGCTGAAGCAGGGGCGTCTCTACGAGCTGATGCGCGGCGGCCGCGGGCTGCTGCTCGACCGGACCGGCCGGCTCTCGGTCGCCGGGTGGGCGGACCGGGTCGACCACGTCACCGACGACGGTGAGGAGCCGGACGTGCCCGCGGCGCTGCTGCGACCGGACGGGCACGTGGCGTGGGTAGGCGAGGACCAGGAGGAGCTGTCCGACCGGCTGTCCAAGTGGTTCGGCGCACCCGTCGGGTGAGACCGGGCGCGCCGATCTGAGCCGCCTCGGCCGGTCAGCCGCCGGCCGCTTCGGTATGGGCGGCGACGCGGGCGGTGAACCAGTCGAGGCAGGCGACGACCACGTCCCAGACGGCCTCGTCGGCCATCAGGTCGACGTCGAAGGAGGGATAGAGCTCCAGCTTGGCCATGGGCAGCTCCACGCCCGGGGCCTGGTTGAGCATCCTGCGCAGTTCGTCGCGAAGGATGGGGTCGTTGAACGGAACGCGCTGCTTGAGTGTCCCGAATGGCACCTCCACCGTCTTCGTGTAGAAGCGGACGATCGGCAGGATCTCGGCGCCACGTTTGACGATGGGCGCGCAGGAGGCGCTCGCCGACCGGCCGAACTGCACCTCACCGCCTCGGTCGCGCCACCAGTCCAGCAGCCGGGAGACCGCGCCGGAGGTATGCGGGCCGCGCTCGTCGCCCAGCTGTTGGAAGAACCGCTCCTCGTGCTCACCGACGTCGGCGTGGCCGTCATCCGCGGTCAGCTCCGCCTCGCTGAGGTTCAGCGCGCCAGGGAGATCGAGCAGCTCGGCCAGCTCCCGCGCCGTCATCCGCTGCGCGAGGTCGGCGCGGTTCGCCTCGTCAAGCTTGACGCCTTCGGCGCGCAGGACGTCGTGGACGTCCCGGTCATCGTCGTCGTCCGCCCACCGGAACCCCTTGGAGACTTGGCCCGACACGGTGAGCACCCGGTGCGCGTTGAGCACCCGGGACTTCGACAGGTGGACGCCGACCGGTACGGCGTGCGATCCGATCAGCTCGGCCAGGTCACCGTAGGTCGTCCAGCTGCCCGCGGGCAGCGCCGCGAGGGCCTCATGCAGCAGTGTCCAGTCCCGGGAGGGGCCGACCGGGCCGACATCGATCGGGCTCGGCCAGATCTCGATGGCCTGCTCGGCGAGCCGGTCGGCACGGGCCTGGATCTCCCCCTTTCCCCACCGCTCATGCCGGGCGATCTCCTGGTTCATGGCAAGTCCGCTGCGGCCGAGGAAGTCGCGCTTTTTGGCGAACGACATGTTGCCGAGCTCGGAGTTGTAGCCGCTGAGCGTGAGGTTGCCGAGGGTGTGCACCAGCTCCCGGTGGACGCGCGCGGCGTCTCCCTCGGCGCTGAGCTGTTCGAGCCAGTCGGCCGTCGGGCTCTGCGGGAGCACATGCTCGATGGTGATCTTCTTGTCGGAGAGGTCCACGGCCTCTTTGGCCCCATGACTCTCCTCCAGGCGGCGGAGCACGAGCTTCTGCTGCCCGGTACGGCCCTGCCAGTAAAAGGCGCGGTTCCGGATGTCGGCGCGGAACTGCTCGTCGGACGACCAGTACAGCCGGGCGGGCGAGAGACCGGCGCGTACGGCGTCGGCGGGCCTCTCGCCGGTCAGCTCCCGGGTCAGGCGCATGAAGATCCTGTTGAGGCTCCCGGTGGCGACTCCCCCGATGAGCCGACGGACCAGGAAGCTCTCGATGTAGCGCTGCGCCTCCACCACCTCGTCCTCGGTGGCCTCTCCGCTGTCGTACAGCTCCAGCAGGCGCATGATGACCGGGTAAGCGGTATTGCCCTTCCATTCATTGAGGAAGCGCAGGCGGGCGTCGATCGCCGACGTACCGGTGGGGTCAAGGATTCGGTGCAGATAACGAGCACGGCGGGCGAGGTCCTTGACGTAGCTCTCGACCCGGACCTCGACGTCCCGGTTGTTCAGGGTCACGGCCCGGAGCAGTTCCTGGTGACCGCGGTAGGTGTCGTTGTACTGCGCCTCGTCGCCCCGGTCGAGGATCAGGGCGAGATACATCAGCTGATCCATCCCCTTCGCCCCGAGCAACTTCTGCATCGGCAGCCAGTGGATGTCGTAGACATACTGCCCCCGGGTAGGCAGGTGCATGAAGACGTAGTTGCGGATCAGGTCGACCTGGCTGAGCCGCATCCCGGTGTTGTTGATGGACTCGAAGATCCGGAAGGCGTTGTCGTCGCCCTCGACGACGATCTGCACGAGGTTCAGCCGGTTGAGCACGACGCTTTCGATGCGCTCGATGTCGTGGGGGTCCGCCGGATCGTCGACCGCGACCAACTTGCTACGAAAGAACTGGTAGGCGTTCGCGATCCGGCTCTCGGTGTCACCGAACGGCTGCCCCTCGACGCAGTCGATGAACGCCTGCCGGTCCACCTGAGTGGGTAGCAACCGATATCTCCGGTCGCCCTTACGGAACTTGTTGATCAGGTAGGTCTCGTTGATCCGGGCCCGATGCTGGGGGTCCTCGGCCGACTGGTAGTCACGAAGGGCGCACAGGGCCACCATGAGCGTGGTCAGGCGCTGCTGACCGTCGACCACCAGCCACTGCGACCTGTCGGGAACGTTGTCCGGGCCGGGGGCGAGCACGACCGAACCGAGGAAGTGGCTGTTGTCTCTCCGCCGTTCGAGCTGCTCGGCCTGCAGTTCGATGT
The DNA here is from genome assembly GCF_040653115.1 of Streptosporangium sp. NPDC048047. NCBI lineage: Bacteria > Bacillati > Actinomycetota > Actinomycetes > Streptosporangiales > Streptosporangiaceae > Streptosporangium > Streptosporangium sp. NPDC048047. The sequence continues at coordinate 97,167 of NZ_JBEZNH010000009.1, forward strand.
CCCTCCACAGCGCGGTGAGTTGCTCGCGCTCCCAGGAGTAGGGGCGCTGGTAGAGCGGCACCAGCAACTCCTGTTCACCGTCGATGAGCTTCCGCAGCGTCGTCTCGTTGGCCTTCACACCGACCCCTTCCGGAATGCCGCAACCACAAAAGATCAACAATCCTTGCATAATCGGTTGTTTCTTGTATACGGAAAGTCAAAAGCTGATCGGGGCCTTCTGTGGGGCTGCGGTCTCCCGAGGCCAAACGACCGAGGCGTTCGGTGAGGGCCCGCGCGGCCAGCTTAGACAGGATTAATCCGATATCGCCAATTTCGCTCAGCGTCGCGGGCGCGGTTCTCTTCTTTCCTCGCCGGCACGAGGCCGACTCGATCGAAATGTCAAAACGTGGTCAGGCCAGGGCGGGCGAAGGTAACGTCAGGCACCTTGAGGGCTTCCGGATGGAGTGTTGAGAACTTCCGCCATCGGGAGACCTCGGCCCCTACCGGGTCACCGCCGCGCGCACCGCTCGCGCCTCCGACTACGAAGAGCCACTTCAGGAGCCGATGATGGATGACGACATTCAACTGCTCAGCGACGATGACGGCGTGGCGGTCATCGGAAGCCCGACGGCCGTCGAACGTTTCCTCGCCTCCGTGGGGCTGCCGTCGAAGGACCTCGGACTGCCGAGGCTCCGATCCGTCCTCGGTGCCGCGGCCGAAGCCGCGCAGGCGGGTTCCGGGATCGCCGCCGAATCGGGCCGCTGGGTGAAGCTGACCGAGCAGTCCGCGCGGGCTCTCAAGGACCACAAGCTGATGAAGGGGTCGAATCCTGATTTCAGTCGTGCCGTGTTGATGGAGAACGGCAAGATCAAGGGGCTCCTCGAACTGGTGAAGACGCCCGGAGCGCGTCTGACCAACCCGGCGGCTCTGTCCGGCGTCGCGGGGCTCATGGCACAGCTCGCGATGCGGCAGGCCATGGACGAGGTCACCGACTATCTCGCCGTGATCGACCGGAAAATCGACGATGTGCTCCGCTCCCAGAAGGACGCGGTGCTGGCGGACATGATCGGAGCGGGCTTCGTCATCGAGGAGGCCATGACCGTCCGGGAGCAGGTGGGCGGGGTCTCCGAGGTCACATGGTCGAAGGTGCAGGCCACGGCGATGACGATCGCGCGGACCCAGGCGTACGCGTTGCGCCGGCTCGACGCGCTCGCCGAGAAGCTGGAGCGCAAAGCCAGGATCAGTGACCTCGCCAAGGCGTCCAAGGACGCGGAGTCCACGGTTCAGGAATGGCTCGCCGTTCTGGCTCGCTGTCTCCAACTGCAGGATGCGATCGCCGTACTCGAACTCGACCGCGTGCTGGATGCGTCTCCGGACGAGCTGGACCGGCATCGCCTCGCACTTCGGACCGCCCGGCGGAACCGGATGGAACTCATCTCACAGAGCACCGAGCGTCTGATGGAACGCATCGTCGCGGTCGTCGGCACTGCCAACATGAAGGTGCTGCTGCACCCGACCACGTCCCCGGCGGTGGTGCGTTCGAGCAACCATGTCGCGGTCGCCGTCGTCGACTTCCACGAGCGGCTCGGGATCGAGCAGGGCCGGCACTCATTGGACGCGAAACGGTGGGTGGACGCGGCCGTGGAGGTGAGGGACCAGGTGCTGGAGACGGGAGCGGAGGGCGTCAACGCCGCCAGGCGCCTCGGCAACGAGACCTTCGACCGCGCCAGATCGGTGACGGGCAGACTCGGCAACGAGACCCTCGACCGGGCGAGATCGGTGACGGGCAGGCTCTCCGGCGGGATCACCGAGCGAGTGCTCCGCCGGCGCGGGGACAGCGAGGAACGCATCGAGGAGAACTGAGCCGCCGACGACATCGGTCCCGCCACCATCGTCGACCCTCCCGACCGCCCCGCCCGCTGATCCCGTACGGCTCGGCCCAGTACGGCTCGCGGAGAAACCGCAAGCGCGTCGAGCAGCTGACACTCCGGAAACGCGACTCCACTCGACCCGGAGCGGGCCAGCGGACAGGGCACCGACGTGTTGGTAGTTTCCGCTCATGTCTGATGCCGACTTCACCCCCCTCCGCGTCACCTACCGGACGCTCGGGCTCGACACCCTCCACCGCATCCGCGCGTGGGCGCAGCAGAAGGGCCACCCCGTCAGCGAGCGTGGCCGCCTCGCGCCGGAGATCATGGATGCCTTCTTCACCGCCCATCCCGAGGTCCACGAGCAGGCGGAGAAGTTCGAGATGGTCCACGCCACCGCGAGAACCCCCGGCGCGTCACCGGAGGACTACGAGTGGCAGGGGGACGACCGGCTCGGGGACATCTACACGATCGTTTTCGTTCGCGGGCTCGGCGAGCGCGAGGTGCTGCGCCGGCTCGGCGCCGAAGACGAGGACATCCGGCTGATCGAGGATGAGGACCACTCCCAGCCGGAGGGACCTGAGATCATCACCGTGAGGCGAATCGGAGACTGGACCGTCGCGATCGAGGACTGCGGCTGGCGCGGCGTGGAATGGAAAGTCCTGGGCGCCCTGTCGCGCGACGGCGGAGAGGCCGTGGCGGTGCAGCGGCACGACTTCGCCCAGCACCTCATCGCCCATGCCGCCGACGGCCGGCTCATCACCGCCGTCAACCCGGCGTTCCCCATCGACAGACAGGGCGCGGACCCCGACCGGCTCAACCGTCACCTCCGCGAACTGGGCATCGACCCGGCCGCCGACGACCACCTCGACAACCCCGTCCCGGCAGCCCTGGCACTCGCCGGCCGGATCACCGGCGTCATCATCGGTCCGCAACACCTTCGCCGCCCCGTTCTCGGCGCCGCCATACCTGGCGCCTACTTCTGACTCGGCCGCCACGTCCGCCTCGGTGAGACCTCTGCCCGGAGATCAAAGCCGGCCGGGGCTTCGTGGGCGATCGACCCCGCGAGCCGTTCGACGGCCGAGAGCAGCCCGGCCGGCGGCAAGACCAGGTCCAGGGCGTGCCGGACGATTTGGATGCCCGCGCCGCGCACCACGTGCCGGTACGGCTCGGCCTCCAGCAAGCCATTAAGAAACCATACTATTGAAGGATGATATCTAATCGCTAAAATCATCTCATCATTTGTCGATGAGAAGGCCGTCAAGGATGCGTTCGGCATCTTCGACATCGGCGTTCATGATGAAGAATTATGGGACGCACCCGAACCATGGGATACATTAGAACCCAAAACAGGAAAACATATAAACGTTGGCCCCAATGCAATAACACTGAAGAGCAGCTGGGAAGCACAAACATATGTCCGCTACGAGGTCTGGGACGGTGCCCTACCCGAGGATGACTTCTGGCAAGAATCCTGGACCGGTGAGGTCTTGTTCACGACCGGCAGGATCAGCGCAATCAGCTCAACGCCCGCTGCCAGCACACGAAACGCCGTATTCGACTTGGGTCGACGTGACACCGTCTGGTCCCTCTGCGTGCGCTGGCGACTGCTGGAAAACGACCGTGAACCTCGTTTCCCTCGTGATATCTACCGGGTCGACTTGTTCGTCTTGCAATTCTGGATGGCGGCGCAGGAACAATGAGGTGGTCTCAGAGACTTTCGCTGATTGAGATCGTGCGCGTAAACCGGAAGCCGGTAGACCTCCAACCAGTTCTCGCGTGCTGATCTACCGGACACCGGATAGACGTCACCCTTGTGAATGGCCCCCTTCACCGGTCACCCAGGGTCTTCGCATTGGCCCGGCGCAGACTGTCTCTCGTCTCCAGGAACTCTGCCCTGAGCGTGTCGCCGACACCGGGGTCGTCGTGCTGCGGGGGCCGGGCCTCGCGTCGCGCCCGGAATCGCTCGCGGAGCGCGTCCGCTTGTCTATGGCGACGCGCCCGGTTGAGGTCGAGCAGGACTCCCCGCTCACCGGCCGCGTACGCCTCCGCGATCGGCGCGGTCTCACGGGAGAGATCGCTCAGGTCGGCCTCGCTCCGGCCACCGTGAAGGTGGATCACGGCTCGCACACAGTCCATGTCGGCTGGGCTGAGCGGATCATCGATGTCGACGGTCAGGGAGAGAATATGCGAGCTGTACTCGGCGGGCGGTGAGTCGCGGCGCTCCGCAAGCCCGCTCTCCACGGCCCACTCCTCGGCGCGGATGAGTGCGTGGTCGTAGGGGCCGTGGCCGTCCCAGCGCCAGGCAGCACCACTGAACCGGGTGCGCCCCAACTCGATGGCGTCCAGGTCGGCCAGATAGAGAAGTGGCGCGAGCTTCGTCCTGGTGATCTCCACGTGCGGCTCGCGAGCCACTTTCAGCACCGCCAGTACGGCGCGCGCCAGAGGGGTGGGCGAGTCACGAAATCCACCCATCGTTACTCCTTCGCGAGAGATACCGAGGACGCCGCGTTCCCTGGGGCGCGGAAGCAAAGCCGAGAACCCCCAATGGAATCGGGAGCCCGGCGTTCGCGTTTTCCCCGGTCACACCTGCGACGCTTCGCGGCATGGTGATCGAGATATCACGCCAGGTCCGGCCAGTACTTCGGCGGTGCGACGGCAGGGTCGACCACGCGCAGACGGCTGGCCGGCGCCGGGTCGATGCCGCGCAGCGTCACCAGGCGCTGACCATGTGCTTCGGCGAGCAGCGCCAAGACGGCGGGCAGCCCGGCCGCGACCGTGGCGATCGCGAGACCGAGGCCGATCAGGCCGGGGTGCTTGTGCGGATACTCGATCCGGTGCAGTCCGGAGGCGGCGATCGCCTCGACCTTTCGGGGCCGCTGCATCTGGCGGGCGTCGTTGGTCAGGATGACATGGAACCCCTCGGCCGCCGCCCGGGGGTAGAGGCGTTCGTCCCGCATGCCCGACCAGCAATCGAGGTCGAGCAGGTGGACGATCTCGTGTCCGACGACGAACGCGCCGATGGCCTGGTGGAGCGGCTTGGACACGTTCTCATCCAGCAGCAGCCTCACGTGGTTCCTTGGGGGGATCGTAGCTGTCGACGTAGTCGGCGAAGTCGGCGGCGTCGCGAGCCGCCGAAGCCGTGACGCTCGGGTAGTAGTCGGAGATCCGCTCCGGCGGGATACCGTCCCGAAGCAGCGCGGCGACCTCGTCGTAGGGGACGCGGGTGCCCTCGATCACCGGAACCCCACCGCGGATCGCCGGGTCCACCGCCACGTGCTCGCGGGGCTGCAACAGGTCAGGGATGTGCCTGCCGTCGCGGTAGAACGGCCGCAGCACGTCCACCATCTCGTGGATGACCACGTTGCCCTTCGTCCGCACCAGATCGACCGCCTGGTCGGGAGCGGCGAGGTAGATGCTGCTGCCGTCGGCGACCAGCGTGTAGGACGACAGGTGGTCGCGCTCCTTCAGGTCCTCGCGGAGGGTGTCGAGCGCCCGCCTGATCTTCTGCAGGGAGGCGTCGTTACGCAGCCTGACACAGGTCCGCAGCGCCACCACGTCACGGAAGGAGTAGAGGACGGGCCGGGTGCCGGAGATCTCCGGCACCAGCACCGCGCCCCGGCTCGCTCCGGTCTTGCGCCAGTGGGCGAGCTGGCGGAGAGTGGCGCCTGAGAGCGCCGCAGTGAGCTTCGGATCGTACGCCACCGTCCCACCCCTTCCGCGTGCTGCGAATCTCGTTCCCGTCCGGCCATCATCGCAAATATCCCGCTGTTGATCAGGCATTATGCGATCCTCTCGCGACCTTTGATCCCGCTGGCGGGACGTATGGGTCATCGGGACCGGGCGAGCCGCCGGAAAGCATCGGCGGGGCGGTCAGGGTGCACCAGACGACTTTGCCGCCGGTGGCGAGGCGGTAGTGGCCCCAGCTTCGGGCGAGGAGGTCGACGAGGCAGAGGCCACGACCGCCCTCGTCGTCCGGGCCGGGGTCACGGAGGACCGGCGGGGTACGGCCGGCGGCGTCCCAGACACGCAGCACGACCAGGTCACCGGACCGTTGGGCGTCCTGAGCACTCTCGGCGTTCCCGGGACTTCCGGGGCTTCCGGACTCTTCGGCAGCCTCGGTGTCCCGGACGGCTCCGGTAGCCCCATCACTTCCGGTGCTTTCAGGGGTTTCGGCATGCTCGGGGTCGCCGGGGCGGTAGAGGTCGAGCCAGATGTGGTCGGGGGGCGGAGGCGTCGCCGTCTCCAGGTCCGCGCCGGGGACGGGGGCGAGGTGGGCCTTGATGGCGTTGGAGACCAGCTCGGAGACGATGAGCTGGGCCGTATCGACCAGGTCGTCCCAGCCCCAGCCCTCCAGTACGCGCTGGACGTGGACGCGGGCGTAGTAGGGCGAGGTCGGGAAGAGGGAGAGTTCCAGGTGGTGCTTTCCGGCGCTGAAGTCGGTCATCGGCTACCCGTTCCTGGTCGGCATGACAGGCGGCAGGGCATGGGACCGGCGCCGTTCGCAGACGGGGGCGGCTGCTCTCCCCACGGGGGATGGGAGCACGGCGCCGGTCGCATGAGGGCACGACCTGGGACGCGGCAGGGGGCTGCCGCGGGTCATGCCGCTTGGGCCGGACGGACCCCGAACGGGGTGGGCCGTTTCGGGAGGGAAGATCATCCGCCCGGCTATCCAGGGAAATCAGATGTTTCGCCTTCCGGAGAGGAACCAACCCGGCAGGCTTTACGCTGAGAGCATGCACCATCACAATGGGTGAACGCAATATAGGCGTTCACACTGCCCGCATAATCCAGAGAGGCGGTAAAGATGCAGGAGAAGCCCGGTTTGGGCATAGTGGCACCCCTGAAACGAACCAGACGCCAGCCGCCCACGGTTCGCCTGCGCCGACTGGCCTCCGAGCTACGTCGCCTCCGGGAGGAGACCGGACTCTCCCAGACCGAGGTGGCCGAGAAGACCGACGTCAACCTCGCGACACTCCACCGGATCGAGACAGCCAAGGCGAAACCGCAGCTCCGGACCCTCAACGCTCTGCTCGACGCCTATGGCGTGACCGGCGACCGCCGCACCGGACTGGTGGCCTTGCAGAAGGAGGCCAAGCAACGCGGCTGGATCCACGGGTTCGAGGTAGACCTTCCCGACAAATACAGCGCGTACATCGGCCTGGAAGTGGAGGCCCGCGAGGCCATCAACTACGAGTCGCTGTTCATCCCGGGACTGCTCCAGACCGAGGACTACGCGCGGGCGGTGATGCGCGGCGTGCGGCCCACCATCACCGACGACGAGATCGAGACGCGGATCGCCGCCCGGCTGCACCGCCAAGCGCTTCTGGAGAGCGAAACGCCTCTGCGGCTATGGGCGATCCTGGATCAGGCCGCGCTGTCGCGGACGGTCGGTGATGACGCCATCATGCGTGACCAGCTCACGCACCTCGCTCAGCAGGCCCAGCGCCCACACATCACCGTCCAGGTCATTCCGTTCTCAGCCGGAGCCCATCCCGGCATGCCGGGGAGCTTCATCGTGCTCAAGTTCGACGATGACGGCCCCGACGTGATTCACATTGACAGCATGGCCGGCGGTCTGTTTCTTGAGAAAGAGGCGGATATCCGGCAATACAACGACACATGCCAGCATCTTCGCGCGATAGCCCTCAGCCCCGCCGACACGGCCGCTCTCATCGCGTCCCTGCGTGAAGATCGCTAGGGGAAGGAAGCAGGATGCAGCAGCCCGACCTCTCCGGTGCGCGCTGGCGCAAGAGCAGCCTCAGCGCCGACGGCCCGAGCTGCGTTGAGGTGGCGTTCGTCAACGATGCCGTCGCCGTCCGCGACACCAAGGACCGCGACGGCGGTACCCTCCTCTTCCGCCACGACACCTGGGCGACCTTCATCGGCGGCATCAAGACCGGTGGCTTCGACGGTCCCTCCTGACCGGCAGATCCGGTCCAACGCCGCAGCCGCCTTCCGGGAGGCGCGCCGTCGCGTCGCGGCATGCGCCTTCCGGAAGGCGGCTCGGGCATGACGCCGTAGCCGAGGCCGCGCACCGGCTTTCACCGGGAACGTGACCACGGCCGTGCCCGGCCCGATGGCCGGGCACGGCCTTCAGATCACTCGACCATGATCCGGTGGGTGGCCTTGGCCGGTCCGGCTGTGGCCTCCCCCGACCACATCGCGAGGTAGTCGTACCTGCCGGCGACGGCGGGCGTGTCGGTGAACGTGTACGTGCCGTCGTCGTTCACGCTCACCGGCGGCGGCGTGACGCTTTTACCGCTGACGCCGTCGACGTACACGCTGCGTTGCACGGTGAGCGTGGCCCTCACGGGCGGATGGTCACCCGCCGTCAGCACGCCGGTCAGTGTGACGGGCGTGCCGGCGACACCCGACTGCGGCCCGTCCATGGTGAGGGTGGACACATGCCTGATCATCACGGTGACGGAGGCGTCGCTCCGGCGGTAGCTGTCGTCGCCGTCCCAGAACACCTGGTAGGTCACCTCACTGACCTCCGGCGGCGTGTCCTGGAAGGTGAACGTGCCGTCCTTCCGCGTCGTCACGCCGGCGATCGGATCCTTCCTCCCCTCGACCGAGCGCCGGGTCACCGTAAGCGGCCTGAGCCCGAGCGCCTTGCCGTCGGCGCGGGTGAGCCACCCCTCGACGGTGACCGGCGAGCCGATGAACGCGCGCGCCGGGGCCTTCACCGTCAACTTGGACGCAGGCAGCGCGACGCCCGTCACCCGCCACAGCAGCAGCCGGTCCGCGGAACTGCGCAGCAGCGCGAAGACGTCCGAGCCGGAGAACGCGACGCCGTCCGGGAGCAGTTCGGCGTCCGGCTTGTCGGCCGCGAACAGCTTCGCGCCGGTCGCGGCGTCGTAGAGCGTGAGGTCGGCGCTGCCGTACTGGCGTCCCGCGGCGACGTAGGCACCGCCCGAGCCGAGCGCCACGGCCGAGGGGTAGCCGTCCCAGCCGTCGCCGTAGGTGCCGGTCACCGCCAGGGTCCGGGTGTCGTACCTGTTGAAGCGGCCGGGGCCGTCGGCCGCGGAGTACAGGGTGGCGCCGTCGGAGGTCAGGGCGAGGTCGCGCAGGTAGTCCATGCGCCACTTCGTGCCGTCGATCGTGCCGCGCAGTTCCGGGGTGCCGCCGCCGATGTCATAGACGAGCATGTCGGCGTGGTGCAGGCCGGTCCGGCCGACCACGAGCGTGTCGCCGGCGGCCGCGAGCACGGGAGCGCTCAGGTGCTCGCCCCCGACCGCCGTCGGTGTCGGTACGGCCGCGCTCAGGTCCAGGCCGACGACGCCGCCGGGGTCGTCGCATCCGTGCCCCACCCACAGTCGCTCGCCCAGCAGGGCCAGGGTGGACGGGCACGGGTGAGCCGAAAGGTCGATCCGCCGGGTGACGGCGAGGCTCGCGGTGTCGATCTCGGCCACCTCGTTCGAGCCGGTGAGCGCCGCGTACAGGCGGGTGGCGTCCGCGTTCATGGCCAGCTCGCGGACACCGGACAGGCCGGTGACGACGTCGCCGGTGAGGTTTCCGTCGGTGTCGGCCACGATGATCCGGTCGGTGGCGGAGACGAACACCCGGCCGCCGCCGACGGCCAGGTCGGCGGTGTAGGAGTCGAAGGTCACCCCGAGGTCGGTCGTGGTGTCGGCCGCCGAGGCGGCGGGGGCCGCGACGGTGAGCAGGCCGGCGAGCAGGCCGGTGATCAGACCGGCGGCGCCGCAGCGAGCGGCTAGTCGGCGAACCAGTGGGTGGCGCACGAAGACCTCCTGCACGGATGGGAACATACGTTCTAATAACGTCTTACGGGTTCCATTCCGTCAAGATCAGCAGATCGCATGACACCAAACCGTGATCAAGAACACCCCGCCCTGGCCAGGAAGCACGTTCTCGGGAAAAGGCAGGCCCCTCCCGCACGGAAGCGGCCCTTATCGCCAACCCCTGACCCCCGACCTCAGCCCTCAGGCGCCGATGCCAGAGTCGGGATCGGGGCCGTCGAGAGCCCAGGCCGCTCACTCCGGTGGCGGGCTTCGCGGATCGCGCTCGTCAAAGGCACGGCAAACAACGGAAAGCTTCGCTACGGTTACACACCGTGTCCGTAGACGTTGGCAAGAAGCAGCTCCGCGCGAGTTTCGCCGCCCACCGGGACGCCTCACAGGCTCTGGAGGAGGAGGGCGCCTCCGCGGCGCTGCTCCTCTTCTACAGCGTCGAGTGCGGGCTGAAGGCGGTGCTCCTCGATCAGAGGAACCTGCGGTCCACCTCGGAACTGCAGAAGGATCTCAAAAGCCACAACCTCCGCGTTCTCGCCAAGGTGCTTCTCCTCCCCCGGTCGCTCTGTGAGCAGATGGTCGACTGCGCCGGCCGGAGAGGTCCGGGGGAACGCGTGGACTTCGGAGACCTGCACCAGGCCTGGAGGTACGGCCGGGCCCTGGAGAAGAAGAGCGAGGAGCGAGCCGTGGCCGTGTTGCGCGAGCTTCTGAGCTGGTGTCAGCAAGAATTGAGAGCGTGATCATGCCGGAGCAGGAGATCAGGACTCCCGAGCACATCTACACCTGGGTCGATGTGGACGCCCATCTCGCGGCCCTGGCGGCCAACGGCCGGTGGCCCGACTGGCTCCACGAGTGCGACGCCTTCTGGGACGGCCTCGACGTGACGATCGCTCCGCACGCGCTGCCGCAGGAGGCCCTGTCATGGCTGGGTGAGGTGTTCGGGGTCGGCTCGACGACGTCGCACGAGGGCGAGACCGTTCTCCGGCTCGACGACGTGCCCGGCCATCCCTCCGCCAGGCTGCTTCCGATCTCGGTGCGTCAGCGGGAGTTCGAGACGCCCCGGCGGGAGCCCCGGTGGCGGGAGCGGCGCATCGTTCGCGGCCTCGGCGAGCCGCTTCCCCGGCCGGAGGCCCCGTTCCCCGGCAACGTGCGGATCGCGGCGCTGCACTCCTTCAAGGGCGGGGTGGGGCGGACCCTCCACGGGGTGGCCCTCGCCGACGCGGTCGCCCAGCGCGGCGATCGGGTGCTGCTGGTCGACGCCGATCTGGAGGCCCCGGGGATCACCTGGATGTTCGGCGCGCACGGCAGGCGTGTCGACTTCGGCTACGAGGACTTCCTGGCGCTGTTGCACTCCTCCGAGGACGGCCGTCCCGGCGACGCGGTGACGCTGGGCGCGGCCTACCTGCCGAACCAGATGATCGGCGATGTGGTCGTCATGCCCACCCGGCGCTCGCTGCGGGACATCGCGCCACCCCGGCTCGAACCCACCGACCTGCTGACGCCGGACCGTTCGATCTACTACCTGACCGAGTCCCTCGCAGAGCTCGCCGACCGGCTCGGCGCCCGTACGGTCCTCATCGACCTGCGGGCGGGGAGCAGCGAGCTGGCGGCTCCCGTGCTGCTCGACCCGCGCGTCCAGCGGATCTTCGTCACCACCGTCAGCGACCAGGCGTTGTACGGCACCGTACGCACCATCCAGGAGCTGGGACGGCGCGCGCCGACACGGGCCGATGACCCGGCGAGCGTGACCGTGATCACCCAGTTCCGGCAGGAGGGCCATCGTGAGCTGGCGGCCTCGGCCGCGACCATGCTCCGCGACGCGATCTCCGGGACGCTCGAACAGACCGTCCCGGAGGAGGACGGGGAGGACCGGACCGTCGACCGGGACGTCACGCTGGAGCCCATCTTCAGCGTGTTCCAGGATCGGCTGCTGGCGCTGCCCGCGCCCTGGGAGGCCGTGGTCGACGTGGTCCGCCGCCAGCAGCTCGCGCAGACGCTCGCCCCGCTCGTCGAGGGGCTGACCTCCCCGGAGGAGCGGGAGGAGACGGTCTTCACCGAGGCGGCGCCCATGACGGCCGCGGTGCCCCGGAGGGAGGACCCTGACGACCTCGTCCACCGGCGTCTGGTCCTGAGCGATTTCGCGGGCCGGCTGGCGTACGCCGAGACGGCGGACGACACGGACTTCCTGCCGACCGAGTCCCTGCGGAACATGCTCGTCTCCCACCGGACCGAACCGCCGCTGTGCGCGGTCACCGGGGCGAAGGGGTCGGGGAAGACCTTCACCCAGCTCCAGATGTGCTTCCGCAAGACCTGGCGTGAGTACGCCAGGGACGTCGGCGTCGAGAGCGTCACCCTGGACGCGCTCCTCACGCCGGTGCTGGTCTCCAAGAACCTCAGCGACTCCGCGCGTGAGCGGATCAGCAAGATCCAGCGGGACGCCGCGGTCTCCCCGGAGGCCGAGCCCGCGACGCAGCTCGAACTGCTCGATCTGATCGACGGCGCGCTGCGTTCGGAGCTGACCAACGTGCAGTGGCGGCGGATTTGGCTCACCTGCATGGCGCGGGCCGTTGGGATCGACGCCTCCCCCGAGGACGTCGAGGAGAAGCTGGTCGACTTCGGCTCGGCGAACACCAGGATCTTCCTGTTCGACGGGCTTGAGGACCTCCTTCAAGACCTCCTCGACAGCGACGTCCAGCGGCAGGCGCTCCGGGTCCTGCTCATCGACTGTCTCGACTGGCTGCGCAGCCTCCGGGGCAGGCCGCTCGGCCTGGTGATCTTCGTACGGCGAGACCTCGTCCAGTCGGCCATCCGGCAGAACTACGAGCACTTCTTCGCCCGGTACAGGGACTACGAACTGAAGTGGAACCATTCCGAGGCGCTTCGGCTGGCCCTGTGGGTGGCGCAGCGTTCCGGGGCCCTCCAGGGCATCACCCCCGAAGAGGTGGCCGCGGCGAAGCCGCAGCGTCTCAGCGCGATGCTCCACCCACTCTGGGGAGAGAAGATGGGCTCCCCCAAGTCCCGCGAGGCCCGCTCGGACGGCTGGTTCCTGGCGGCGCTCTCCGACTTCACCGAGCAGATCCAGGCACGCGACATCGTGATCTTCATCAAGGAGTCGGCCGCCTTCTCGGTCGAGGACAGCCGCTGGCCGACCCGCCTGCTCGTCCCGGCGGCGATGCGGAAGGCGCTCGTCCAGTGCAGCCTGGTGAAGATCCGCGCCATCACCGAGGAGAGCCCCAAGGTGGGCAGGCTGCTCAAACACCTCGACGGTCTCACCTCGGAGAAGAAGAGGATCCCCTTCAGCCCCGAGACGGTCGGGCTGTCCAACGAGAGCCTGAAGCTCCTCGCGGCCAACGGAGTCGTCTTCCGTGAGGAGGACCAGTACTGGATCCCCGAGATCTTCCGCCACGGTCTTTCCTTCAAGGCCACCGGCCGGCCGAAGATCCTGGCGATCGCCAACCTCGTCCGCCAGCAGAACAACCTCGACTGACGGACGGAGCCTCTCCGGGCCGGGCTTGATCCGGTTTGACGGGCATCCGAGATCAGGGGATCGTCCCCGGAAGGATGTCCGTGATGGAGCACCCGGAGAAGCGGAAATCGCGCCCTCGCCGCTCGTTCACGCGTGAGTTCAAGGCGGAGATCGTCAGGTGTCCGTCGAAGCGGAACAAGCTCGGATGGTATTCGAGGGTGATGCCGTGGACATACTTCTCATGAATCACACCCGTGTCACCCGTAACACCGGGGACGCCGAACCGAATGAGGAGAGCCCATGTCGAACCCGCCGCTTCCCGAGGGCGTCGTCGAGATGCTGAAGAAGCCGAACCCCGCCGTCATCGCGACGCTGCGGTCCGACGGTCAGCCTGTGTCCACGGCCACCTGGTACCTCTGGGAGGACGACGGCCGCATCCTGGTCAACATGGACGAGGGCCGCAAGCGGCTGGACCACCTGCGCAACGACCCCCGGGTGACGCTCACCGTGCTCGACGAGGGCAACTGGTACACCCACGTCAGCATCATCGGGCACGTCGCCGAGATGCGCGATGACGAGGGCCTGAAGGACATCGACCGGCTGTCGACGCACTACGGGGGCAACCCGTACCCGCGACGGGACCGCAAGCGGGTCAGCGCCTGGATCGAGGTCGACCGCTGGCACGGCTGGGGTGAGCACAAGGACAGCAGCCAGGCCTGACGGCCGCCCGCGGACGGACGGCCCGCCCCGGAGGAGTCAGGCGGCTTCCCTCCGAAGCCGCCGCTCACGCCGCCAGACGAACGCCACCATGCCGATGTTCGCGGCGGCGAGGATCAGCACGGACGGGCCGCCGCTGCCGGCGGACCGGTCGATCGCGAAGGCCTCGCCGTCCGCCATCAGCGTGTTGACGGCCGTCCACAGGACGTTGTTGGCGGTGTGGAAGGCGATGGACGCTTCGAGGCCCCGGCTGATGATCGCCATCAGGCCGGCGCCGGCGGCGAACACGGCGTAGTAACCGGCCAGCCAGGGGTCGGCCGACCCGTGGCTCGCCGCGAAGACCAGGCTGGAGACCACGAGTCCGACGGCCATGGCCGGACGCACCGCACGCACCCAGGACGCGGCGGCGGGCAGCATGGCGCCCCGGAACATCAGCTCCTCGCCGGCGGTCTGCATCGGGGTGCTCAGCACCACGATCACCAGCATGACGATCGTCGTGCCGGTGACGCCGAAGGCGGTCCAGCCCGGCGAGTCGGGGGCGATCAGCGCCACGACGCCGATCACCGCGCCCACCAGCGGCACCGCGCCGATCAGGTAGTACGTCAGGCGGCGTGTGTCGAAGGCCCGCGGGAAACTGATCAGGCTGCGCCACGGCACCTTGGCCAGCCACGCCAGGAGCAGGATCGTCAGCACGCCCGTCACGCCCGTGCTCAGGTTGACGGCCAGGAACTTCAGCGGCGTGAAGGCGGGCGCCATCGGGTCGTCGCTGCCCTCGAGGACGCCTACGACCTGGTAGAGCAGCACCTGCAGGACCAGCAGCAGCAGCGGCGACCCGATGACGACCACGAGCGGCTTCCACCGGCTCATGCGGAGATGGGCGCCGAACGGCCGGGAGCCGTCGACGGCCGGCTGGGAACGCTCCGGCGTCAGGAGGCGCGAACGTCCCGCGTCGGAAGGGCTCGGGTGGCCCGTCGCGTCCCCGGGTCCGTCGGGTCGTGGTGCGTGCATCGGAGGATTCCTCTCGGGCTTGCGCCGGCAGGTGAGCCCGCAGGCGAAACGCCATGCCGGGTGAGCGCACGCGGGAGCGCGCCGCCGCCGGTGACCATGACGTTCATGCAGGCGGGCACATCGGTGCTCACACCCGGATCGCGAGGTCGCTGACCCGCGGGGTGAACATGCCCTCCATTGCAGCGCTCACCGCGTCCCTCCGGGCAGTGTCACCACGTCACCACCTCGCCGTGACATTCCGCGGCGGACACGACGGGCCGTGAGCCGGTCAGGAGCCGTGCCCCGCGAAAGGGCCGCCGGCGGTGAACGCCCGCTCGGCGAAGCGTTCGCCGATGCGCCGGTGGGCGGCGGTGTCCGGGTGGAGCCGGTCGGGCAACGGCAGTTCGGCGAAGTCGGCCTCGCCGTAGAGGTCGAGGCCGTCGAGGTGATGCAGGTTCGGGTCGCCGGCCGCCCGCTGGGCGGTGATCCGTGCCAGTTCGTCGCGGATGACGCCGAGGGTCAGCTTCCCGCTCGCCCGCTCCGCCGGGTCGCCGGTGGCCATGAAGCGCACCTGCCCGGCGCTGAAGGCGGCGGGGTCGAACGCGCCGGGCCCCGGGGTGTCCTCGTGGATGGGGCAGTGGATGGGTGAGACGACCAGCAGCGGTGTGGTGGGGTGGCCGTCGCGGATGGTGTCGAGGAAGCCGTGCACGGCCGGGGTGAAGGCGCGGAGCCGCATCAGGTCGGCGTTGACCAGGTTGATGCCGATCTTCACGCTGATGAGGTCGGCCGGGGTGTCCCGCATGGTGCGGGCGGTGAACGGGTCGAGCAGCGCGCTGCCGCCGAAGCCGAGGTTGACCAGCTCGACACCGCCGAGGGAGGCGGCCACGGCCGGCCAGGTGGCGGTGGGGCTGATCGCGTTGGAACCCTGGCTGATGGAGCTGCCGTGGTGCAGCCAGACCCTGCGGCCCCGTTCCGGTACGGGTTCGACCGGGGCGTCGGTGCGCAGGGCGACGAGTTCGGTGGTCTCGTTGTGCGGCAGCCAGATCTCGAGGTCCTTCACCCGGTCGGGCAGGCCGGTGAAGCGGACGGTGCCGGGTGGGCCGGACCGGTGGTCGGCGGTCCCGGCGGCCATGTCGATGGTCACCGTGTCGCCGCCGGTCACCCCGGCCTGACCGGCCAGATGGCCGTCGACGAGCAGGTCGTAGACGCCGTCCGGGCGGGGCGGCAGGCCGGTGTAGGTGTGCCGGGTGGGCAGCGTGTCGAGTTCGACCGCGGTGGCCCGGGTGCGGAAGGCCAGCCGTACACCGGCGGGCTGGGCCTCCACCATGGCGAGCTGCCCGTCGGTGTACTGGGCGCGGGCCCACGCGGGCAGCCGGTGCGGCAGCAGGCCGCGGGCGGTGCGCTGCAGGTCGAGCGCGCCGCGCAGGATGTCCGTGCTGATCGGCGTGGTGATCCAGGTGGTGGTCATGTTCTCAGTCCATCGATCGGTGTCGTACGGTCCCACGGCGGATACCCGCGGGATCGCCCGTCACAGCCAGTCGTGTTCGCGGGCGTAGCGGGCCGCGTCGTGGCGGGTCCGGGTCTGGGTCTTACGCATGGCGTTGGAGAGGTAGTTGCGTACGGTGCCCGGCGCGAGGTGGAGCCGGGCGGCGATGTCGACCACCGAGTAGCCCTCGCCGGTGACCCGCAGCACGTCGGCTTCACGGTCGGTCAGGGGGCAGTCGTCGGTGACGGCGAGCGCGGACACGTCCGAGTCGATCCAGCGTCTGCCCGCGTGCAGGGTGGCGATGACCGAGACGATGTGGGCCGGTTCCGCGGACTTGCTGACGAAGCCCTGGACGCCGAGCCTCAACGCCTTGCGCAGCACGCCGGGGCGGGCGTGCCGGGTCAGCATGAGGACCACCTGTTCCGGGTGGGCGCGGCGGATCTCGGCGACCGCGCCGAGGCCGTCCACGCCCGGCATCTCCAGGTCGATGACCAGCACGTCAGGCCGGTGCCGCAGGGTGGCGTCGATCGCCGTCCGGCCGTCCTGCGCCTCGGCGAGGACGGTGATGTCGCCCTCCATCGGCAGCAGCGTGGCCAGGGCCGTGCGCAGCAGCGCCTCGTCGTCGGCGAGCACGATGGTGGTCATCGGCCGTTCTCCCCCGGGGCCGCCGGGGCCGCTGAGACCTCCGGCGCCACGCCGGCACGGACGGGCGGGAAGACCGCCGCCGTCAGGAACCGCTCGCCGGTCTGTTCCACGGTCAGCTCGCCTCCGTCGCCCGCCACCCGTCGCCGCAGCACCGCCAGCCCCCTGAGCTCGGGGGGCGCCGTGGCGGTCGCGCCGTCGTTGACGATGGTGATGCCCGACTCGGTGAGCGTGATGTGCACCTGGGTGGCCTGCGCGTGGCGCAGGATGTTGGTGGTCGTCTCCCGCAGCACCTGGCCGAGCAGCTCGCCGGCGCGGGAGTCGGTTTCGGCCTCCCGGGTCACCCGGACCCGGATGCCGGCGGCCTCGAACAGGTTCTTCGCGTTCTCGATCTCCGCGGTGAGGTTGAGCCTCCGTTGGGCGTGCGCGAGTTCCTTGGTCTGCGCGATGGTCTCGCTGACCAGCGCGTACGTCTCCCGCAGTTCCTTGTCCGCCCGTGCGGCGTCGTGGGGCAGCAGTCTCCGGGCCAGGGCGATCTTCAGTTTGGCCACGTGCAGGGTGTGGCCCTGGATGTCGTGCAGGTCGCTGGCGAACCGGAAGCGTTCCCGGACCACGGCCAGCTCCGCCTCGCGCTCCCGGGTCTGTTCGAGCTCTCGGATGAGGTCGTATATCCGTTCGCCCAACGCCGTCATGACCGTCACCAGCACGGTGAGCACGGTCGGGACGAGAACGTAGGTGACCATGACTTCACGGACGTCGTCGCGCTGCACCAGCAGCCGCGCGGCGCCGACGGCGGCGACGTAGGCGAACAGGGCGGCCGCCGCCGGACCCCGGTGCCGGGCCTCGCGCAGGACGAGGGAGCCTACGCCGCACAGCCCCCAGTACGCGTTGGGGCTGCCGGTCACCAGCGCCCCCAGCGGCCATACCGCTCCCGCGACGATCACGCAGGGAAGCGCCACCCGCGCCAGGTCACCGGCCGTCCATCGTTCGAAGGCCACCACGACCGCCACGGCACCCGGCACCAGGATGACGAGATGCCACCAGGCACGCGTGTCGAGGTAGAGCAGGATGACGGCGGCGAGCACGACCGGCGGCAGGGACGTCGCCAGGTTGAGCCGGCGCAGTCGTCCCTGCGTCGACTCGGTGAAACGCGGTGGTCGTTCGGTCACGACCCCAGTGTCCGGCCCCCACCGGCCGTGACCAGTGACACCACGTCACATGCGGTCGTGACACCGCGCCACTGACGCGTCGCGTGCGTACCCGCTGTCATGGGTACATGTCTACCACGCCCGTCATCGAGGTCGACCGGCTGAACGTGACCTACGGTGACTTCCACGCAGTGAAGGATCTGTCCTTCGAGGTGCGGCCCGGGGAGCTCTACGCTCTGCTGGGCACCAACGGGGCCGGGAAGACCTCGACGCTGGAAACCGTCGAGGGGCACCGCGCGCCGACCTCGGGCACCGTACGCGTCTTCGGGCACGACCCCGGTGACCGGCGAGCGGTTCGTTCACGGATGGGCGTCATGCTCCAGGAGAGCGGTTTCTCCCCTGACCTCACCGTCCGTGAGTCCGTCCGGCTGATCGGACGGCTCACCCGGCGCGCCGACGACGTCGACCGGGTGCTCGACCTGGTCGACCTCACCGGCCGGGCCGGCCGGCGCGTGTCCCAGCTGTCCGGTGGGGAGAAACGACGGCTGGACTTCGCCACCGCCGTCTACGGCACCCCGGAGCTGATCTTCCTGGACGAGCCGACCACCGGCCTGGACATCTCCTCCCGCGACGCGGTGTGGGCGACGGTGGACCGGCTGCGTGAGAACGGCGCGACCATCGTGCTCACCACCCACTATCTGGAGGAGGCGCAGCAGCGCGCCGACCGGATCGGGCTGATGCACGGGGGGACCTTCCACCGGGAGGGAACCGTCTCCGAGCTGACCCGCACCCTGCCGGCCGTCATCCGCTTCTCCCTCCCTTCCCCGTCGACGCCGACGCCGCCGCCGGTGCGGGCCGTCGCCGACGCGGACGGGAGGGTCGTGGTCGAGACCTTCGAACTGCAGAAGGACCTGCACCTTCTGCTGGGGTGGGCGGAGGAGCACGCGGTGGAGCTGCGGGATTTGGAGGCCGGGCCGACCCGGCTCGACGACGTGTTCCGGGCCATCGACCACTGATTCGTCCTTCGGGAAGGAGCCTCACCGTGTTGTCCATCGCCTCCAGCGAACTGGTCCAGATCTTCCGGAACCGGCTCGTGCTGATCACCAGCCTCATCATCCCGGTGGCCGTCTGCGTGCTCTTCGTCCGTCAGCACGAGACCTTCGCCGCCATCGGCAGCCTCGGCTACATCGCGGCGATCGTGCTGTTCACCGTGACCGCGTTCGGGCTCTACACCACCGCCGTCACCACCCTGGCCTCCCGGCGCCAGAACCTCTTCCTCAAGCGGCTGCGCTCCACCGCCGCCGGCGACGCCGGCATCCTCACCGGCCTGCTGCTGCCCGTCGCCGTGCTGGCCGTGATCCAGGTGACCGCGATCCTGATCGCCCTGGCCGTGGTCGCCGGTGGACCGGCCGACGTCGCCCTGCTCGTGGCGGCGACGCTCGCGACCCTGGCCATGATGACCGGTCTGGCCCTGGCCACCGCCGGGCTGACCAACTCCCCCGAACACGCCCAGGTCACCACCCTGCCGGTCACCCTCGGCGTGATCGCCGTGGCGAGCTGGGTGGGCATCAGCGGCACCGCGGAGCTCACCTGGCTCAAACGACTGCTGCCCGGCGGCGCGGCCACCGAACTGACCATGAACGCCTGGAACGGCGGCGTCGCCGTGACCGACTCCCTGCTCCTGCTCGCACCCACCCTGGGCTGGGTCGTCGTCGCCGTCGTCCTCGCCACCCGCCTCTTCCGCTGGGAGCCCCGCCGATGACCGCCGAATCCCCGCCGGACGTCCCGGCCCTGGTGGAAGACCTCCTGCTCCTGCTGTTCCAGCCCGGGTCCGGGACCATCGCGGGTGAGAACACGCTCTTCTACGTCCTCGGCGGAGCCGTGCTCGCCGACCTCGCCCTCGGCGGCCACCTGACCGTGGGGGCCCGCGACCGGGTCAGGGGCACGGAGGGTCACCCACCCTCGGATGATCTCCTCCGCCCGGCGTGGGACCACCTGTCCGAGAAGCCGCAGGGGGTGCAGGCGGCGCTCGCGGCGATCGGCCCCACCCTGCGCGAACCGGTGCTGGAGAGGCTCGTCGCTCGAGGCGACATCGACCGGGAACCGCACAGGCTGCTCGGCCTGTTCCGTACGACGGCCCTCCGGGAGGGCGGGACCGGGCGACGAGCCCGTCTCCTCGCCGACGTCCGGCGGGTCCTCGTGGACGGCACGGAGCCGTCGGCCCGCGTGGCCGCGCTCGCGGCGCTGCTCTCGGCGAGCAGGACGCTTCCGCGGTTCCACCCCGAGATCCCCTGGACATCGGCCGTGATCGGGCGGGCCGAGGAACTCGAGCGGGGCGACTGGGGCGCCCACGCCGCGGCGGAGGCCGTGAACCGCACCGTGACGGCCACGGTCGTCAACAGCGTCGTCGTGGCCGTCACCGTGCTTCCTCCGAGCTAGTGCGCCGGCGCCGCCGACCGGGATCACAGAGGACGGGCCGCGGCACGGCTGGGGCGAGCACGAGGACGGCGGCCAAGTCTGAGACCGCGGATCGGGACGGCCGGGAAGCCGGGCGTCACGGGCCGGCGGGGGCCGGGAGACGGTCAGCCGCGGAGGTTGCCGTCGCCGAGGCCCTGGAGGCCCAGCCGTACCAGGGCCGAGCCCTGCTCCGCCAGGCCGGACGCCGCGGTCTCCACGGCGGCCAGCCGCCGGAAGGCGTCGCCGAGGCGGCGCTGCTCGGCCAGGGGCAGGCGGGGCAGCTCCACGCGGCGGACGTCGGAGCGGGAGCTGCCGGTCTGGCCGCGCCGAGGGCCTTGGGAGCCGGCGATCCGGAGGAAGCCTGCGAGGCAGTCGGGGTCGATCCGTTCGGGGTCAGGGCGCAGCAGGTGCAGACCGGGCCCGAGGAGCGCACCGCCCTCGGTGACGACGCGGACGGTGAGGACCCGGCTTCCGGCCGGGACGACGACGTCGCCGGGTTCGAGGACGACAGCGCCGGGGGCGGACGTGGCCGGGGAGCCGGAGGCGGACACGACGGAGCCGGGTGCGGGGGCCGCGCGGCCGGTGGGCGGGCCTCCGGCGATCACGTCGTCCACGGTCAGCACCCGAGCCGTGCCCGTGCCCGGCTCATCGGGAGGCGCCTGGTGAACGGGGACCACGCCTGTGCCGGGCTCGCCGCGGGGCGCCTGGCAGACGACGATGGCGCCCGCCCTGACCTGCTCCGCGACCGTGGTCCTGGGCAGCTCGTCCGCCGACGCGGTGAGCGCACGCAGCTCCTCGGCGGCCCGCTGGAGGGCGGCGGCGGAGGCGGCCAACGCGTCGAGCGCGGCGGTGAACTCCTGGCCGGTGCTCGCGGCCGAGCGTCCGGTGGCGTGGCGGGCGGGGGTCAGGTCGACGTCCTCGTCCAGGAGATCGATGAGCGGTACGGCCCCGGGCGTGTCCATGCCCACCTGTGTTTCCGCGCCCACCTGTGTTTCCGCGGCACCCCGGGGACCCGCTCCCCCTGGTCCGTCCGTCACTCCCCCGGGGGCGGCGGTGAAGGCGCGCCAGCCGTCCAGGACGGTCTCCCGCACCCGGGGCCACGGCAGGTCGGCGGCGTCGATCATCAGAACGTGGGACGGGATCGGGTCGCCGGGTTCGGGTCGGCGCAGGATCCACAGGTGGGGTGAGCCGAGGGCGTTCGGGGCGGTCCCGGCGGGCAGGGCGACCACGGCGCGCAGCGCGCCCGCGCGCAGGAGCTGGGCGCGGATGCGACGGCCGGAGCGGCGGTCGGCGGCGGCCGAGGGCATCAGGACCACGGCGTGGCCACCGGGTTTGAGGTGGAACAGCGAGTGCTGGACCCAGGGCAGCTCCGGCTCACCGCGCGGAGGCAGGCCGTACTGCCAGCGGACGTCCCCGGCGAGCTCCTCGTAGCCCCAGGCGCGTTCGGCGAAGGGCGGGCCGCAGACGACGGCGTCGGCCTGGAGGGAGGCGAACCGGTCGTCGCGCAGGGCGTCGCCGATGCGGACCGTCGCGGGGTGGCCGTGCAGCAGGAGCCGTACGGCGGCGATGCGGGCGGCGTGCTCGTCCCGTTCCTGACCGGCGAGGGCGGTCGCACCCGAGGCGGCGGCCGACAGCAGGAGCGTGCCGAGCCCGCACATCGGGTCGAGGACCGTGCCGTCCCCGGCGGCGGACAGGCTCGTCATGAGGTCCGCGACGTCGGGTGACAGCGTCACGACGCGCCGGGAGTGGGCGTCGAGGTAGCGCTCGTAGAGGAAGTCGAAGGTCGAGGCGGCGCCCTGCCCGGCGGCCAGCTCGGCGACGGAGCGCAGCAGCGGGACGGACACCGTGGAAGGCCCGGCGGCCTCGCCCCGCTCCGGGCGGTCGCCCGTAGCGGACCCGGCGGACTCGTCCCGCTCCAGGCCGCCGGCCGTAGCGGACCCGGCGGCGAGCGGCCTGCCGGGAGGGGCGCCCGCCGGCTCCGGGAGGTCGTCCATGGCGAGTTCGGCGGCGAGCGCGGTGGACAGCGCGTCGTCGTTCTTCTTCGCGAGCTTCGCCCACGTCTTCGGGGACCGGTCGAGGAAGAGGAGGAACGCGCCGACCCGGCCGACGGCCTCGGCGAGGCGCAGATCCTCGACGCCGGCCCGCAGCTCCTGCCAGACGCGCTCGCCGAGGGGGACCTCGGCCAGCTTGCCCTGACGGCGCAGCCACTCCTCCACCTCGGTCAGGGAGAACAGCGGGCTGCTCGACGTCCCGCCGACCGGGGCGGGGAAGTCCTCGAAGCGCCTGCGCCAGTTGCTGACGGCGGCCCGGCCGACCCCGGCCAGCCGCGCGATGTCCGCGGCCGCGACCGTGGCGCTGTCACCCATGGGAACCCCAACCTACGTACCGACGCGCTGGACGGCCGCCGCGTACATGTGCACGGGGTCGGTGGACAGATCGCTGTTCACCAGCCCCGGCAGCGGCGGCACCGTCCTCACCAGGGGTGCCAGTATCTCGAACACGCGGGCCACGTCGTCGGGGCGCCCCTCCGGAGATTTGGCGAGCAGCCGGAACGTCAGTTCCTTCAACTCGCGGGGGACGTCCGGCCGCCTCATCGGGGACGGGTCCTCGCGCCGACTTCGGTCGATCTCCGTCAGCAGATCCTTGGAGGCGAACGGGCGCGAGCCGGTGAGCAGTTCGTACAGCAGGCATCCGACCGTGTAGAGGTCACTGGAGCGGCTCGCCTCCGCGCCGCCCAGGAGTTCCGGGGCCATGTAGCGGGCCGTTCCGGGTACCTGTCCGGCCGCGGTGATCTGTGAGAACTCCGTGGGGCCGAAGGAGGTGGCCACCCCGAAGTCGATCACCTTGACGGTGGCGTCCGCACAGACCACGAGGTTGCCGGGCTTGATGTCCCGGTGGATCAGCCCGGCTCCGTGCGCGGCGGCCAGGACGGCGCAGACCTGCGCACCGATGAGGGCCGCCCACGCAACCGGCAGCGGCGCATGCTCGGCGATCACGTCCTGCACCATGTGACCGTCGAGATACTCCATGACCATGAACAGCTCGCCGTCGTCGCTGCCGAAGTCGTAGACGACCGGCACGCCGGGGTGGCGCAGTCGGGCCGTGATCCGCGCCTCCCGGTAGAAGCGGCGGATCGCGTCCTTCCTGGCCGCCAGCTCCTCCTCGCAGATGAGCTTGACCGCCACGGGACGGTTGAGCCGCAGGTCGGACCCCTGCCAGACCGTTCCCATGCCGCCGCGGGCGATGGGGCCGGCCAGCTTGTAACGCCCGGCGATCGTCCTCACCCCGGAACTCCCGGAGCTTCCGGAACGCCCGGGGACTCCTGGGGCTCCGACGATCCCTGGGATTCAAGGAACCTGCTCTTCCGCCCGTGCCAGGAGATCACCAGGGTGTCCCTGGCCCGGGTGGCGGCGACGAACAGCAGCGACCGGGCCTGCCGCAGCTCACGCCGGTGGCGCAGCGGGTCGGTGTGCTCGTACTGCAGGGCGTGGCCGAAGGGGACCAGCCCGTCGGCGACCCCGGCGAGGATCATCCGCTGGTACTCCAGACCCTTGAAGCGGTGCATCGTCCCGACGTGGACCGCGTCCCAGAGCTTGGGCCCGTCCGGCCCGATGGCCACGGCCTTGATGCCGGCCCTGCCCAGCCGGTTCTCGACCTCCGCGACCATGTCACGCTTAGGGACGCAGACGGCGATCGACGAGAGCGCCGGGGGGTCCCACTCCCTGATCTGGTCGACGAGGTCGTCCAGTTCCGCCGCCCAGGTGGATGCCGGGCGCAGCACGGGGCGCGGGCCGGAAAGGACCGACCGGTACCCGGACAGGTCCTCGCGCTTGTCATCGAGGTCGTCCCATTCCTCCTCGCCGAGGATGCCGAGGGCGGCCTTGAGGTTCTCCTGCGTGATCCGGTAGCTGAGAGTGAGCTTGGAGGACCGTCCCCGGATGTTGACGCCGAGGCTGCCGAGCGACACGTAGTTGCCGTAGATCCGCTGGTGGGTGTCACCGACGAGGAAGATGTCGTTCGGGCCCTCGGGCACCATGGCGCGGAGCATCTTCCAGTGGGCGGCGCTGAGGTCCTGCGCCTCGTCCACCACGATGTGCCGGTAGCGGGGGCGGTGCCAGATCCCCGACTCGCGCTGCACCTTGACCGAGCTGATCTGGTCGGCCTCGTAGGAGGCCCGCCGCCGGGCCCGTTCGATCTCCAGCCGGGCGGCGCGCTCGGCCACCTGCCGGTAGGTCCACACCTCCTTCTCGTCGAGCCGCTTGACGTAACGCTCGACGAGCTGCCAGATCGCCGCCCGGTCCTCCCGGCTGATGGGGCGGCCCCGGCCCGCGCGGCGGGCGCGGAAGTAGTCGGCGCGCGAGTTGATCGACTGGCCGAGGATGACGTGGGACCACTCGGCGTGCAGGAACTCCGCGTCCCACCGGGTCTCCCCCTGCTCGTCGAGCAGGTGCTCCCACTCCTGCAGCGCCTTGGTGTCGTCGATCCATCGGCGGTGCCCGCCGGGTTCGGCGTCGGCGACGATCTGCGTGGCGAGCCTGTCGATGTTGACGATCTCGACCCGCCTGGCCGTCTCGTTCCCGGCGAGCACCAGCAGGCGCTGGCGCAGGTCCGCAGCGAGGTTCTTGTTGAACGTGGTGAGCAGGACGGGGGTGTCGTCCCCGGGGCCGAGCCGGTCGACCAGGTGCCTCACCCGATGGAGCGCGACGATGGTCTTGCCGGTGCCCGGCCCTCCGCTGACCCTGGCGGGCCCGCTGTACTCCCGCTCCACCGCCTTGCTCTGGGTGGGGTGCAGGAAGACGCGCCAACGCTCGAAGCCCTCCTCAAGCGCCTCGCGCAGGGCGGTGTCGTCGGTGGTGACTTGGGTGGCGGGCCGGGTCAGGGCGGTCCGGTAGTCCTCGGCGTCGACCGGTTCGTCCGCGGCGACGGGGGTGGTGACCTGATCGAGGACCTCCTCGTAGGTCCTGCCGTCGTGCAGGGCGAGCAGCACCTCGGTGGTGAGCTGCGGCGCGTACTCGGTCAGGCCGAGCAGCTCGTCCTCGGTGGTGATCTTCGCGATCAGCCCGATCAGCGGTTCGGCCACGCCGAGCGAGAGGAGCTGGTCGGCGGTGAAGGCGGCGAACAACGTCTCCGGCTCGGTTGCGGGCGCGGGTTCCGGCTCGGGACCCGGCCGGGAGGTGCCGGAGTGGATCGTCTCCTCGATGGAGACCAGGTCGAGGAACTCGATGCCGCCGGTGACCGGGTTGATCTGGTAGGCGAACCGGTCGAGGTTGTCGTAGACGTCCTTGCGGTGCTTGACCGCCACCAGGATGTAGTCGGAGTCGCCGGCGTGCAGCAGCAGCGCGCGGTAGTCCTGGTTGACCCGCGCCGAGTACAGCCTCGGATGCCCCTTGAGCTGCTTGAAGCGCAGGCCCGGGTTCGCCGGATCCCTGCGGAATTTGTGCTGGAAGTCGTAGATGGCGCCCTTGACCTCGCGGGGAAGCTTGAAGATCTCCCTGTCCGCCTTGTCGAGCAGCCGCAGCGTCGCCTCACCCTGCATGGTCACTCCGTCTCGTCTTCGCGTCCGCCGATGAGCACGGCCGGCCCCTCGCCCCGCATGGTCACTCCGTCCCGTCTCCGCGTCCGCCGATGAGCGCGGCCAGCTCCCCGGGGTCCCAGCCCCCCACCTCCCGCGCGTCCCAGCCGGCCGCGGCGTACGCCTCGTTGCGCCTGTGCGTCTCGTCGTCGTCACCGGCCAGCACGACCGCGACGTTGACCGCCGGCCAGGCCAGTTCCGCCTGCCATGCCTGCTCGCCCAGCTCGAACCCGACGTCGCCGGAGGCCGGGGCGGGCACGCCGAGCCGCGCCAGCTCCCGGGCGAGCTCCGCCAGTCCGGGCTCCTCCGGGTCCAGCAGGTCGTAGACCTTCTCCCAGCGCGGATCGGGCCCCGCCGCCCCCTCCTCCGGCGCGTCCGATGCCGGTACGGCGGGCTTCGGTACGACGCGCGTCTCAGAGTCGTCCTCCACCGCGGGTCGTACGACCCGCATCGGGACCGTCTCCGCCTCGTCCGCCTCGTCCGCCTCGTCCGCCTCGTCCGCCGGGTCGTCCGCAGGCAGGAGGCTGAGGACCGACCGGACGCCCGCTCCCCCGGCCACGGCGAGCAGTGAGGGGTCGAAGGCGTCCAGGTCGCTGAGCGCGAGCTGGCCGCCGTCCCCGCCCCCGGCGTCCAGGAACTGCAGCACGTTGCCCCAGTGGAGCCAGGCCGCCCAGCGTCGCCGGTGGCCCTCCTCGTCGGCTCGGATCGTCTCGTCGGTGTCGTCTACTACGGCGAACGCCGTGAAGGCGAGGCCGCCGCGTGAGTCGGCCACCACGGCGACCGGGCAGCCGGAGTGGTCCACGGCGCGCGCGGTCGTGATGCCGCCCTGAGCCCCGGTCCCGGCGGGCATCGGCTCCCCGCGTAGCGCGGCCGTCAGCCGTTCCGGCACCCCGTCCGGGCCGGAGGTGCTCTTCTCCGCCTGCGTGAGCAGCCCGCCGGCGGCGGCCCCGGCTCGGTGCAGCCACAGGTCGAGGTCCGGCTCCCGCAGGAATTCGAGCAGCGCGTCGACGGGGTTGGCCCACACCGTGCGGACCAGTTCCTCGGGGTCACGGTCGCCGTCGAACCTCCGGTAGAGCTGCCGCGCGACGGCCTGGGCGTTGCCCAGGTAAGGCGCGCGGACCGGCTCTCCCTTGTCGAGGGGGGCGTGCCCCCGCTTCTCCCAGTCGTCGAGGTCGTCCCAGGTGAGCTGGAACACGGGACGGCCGTGCGCACGCAGCACGGCGCGCTTCCCCGCGTCCCCCGCCAGCCGGTTCTTCTGCGGCGACGCGTGGTAGTTGTAGCCGTCGAGGTAGACGGCGACCTCCAGCGGCGCGTCGTCCAGCCGGCGGAACAGCACGTCGGGGCGGGTGCCCTTGATGGTGTTCTGCAGGATCATCTGCCAGTGCACGATCGAACCGTCGGCGGCCTCGACGCGCAGGTCGGCGGTCTTCTTGCCGTTGACGACACCGCCCCGGCCGAGCGTGCCGGGAGTGTCGGCCCGGCGCGCCCAGGTGTCGAGCCCTCCGAGGAAACGGGCCTCCAGCTCGCTCTCCACCTGGTCCCACAAGGAGATCGCGCCGGTGGTGGCGACCGTGGCGGTGCCCCAGTCGTCGAGCAGCTCCCGCAGCATGACGAGCGCCTCGGCCCGGCTGACCTTGTCGTACCTGCTGCCCGGCACGTGGGCGAGCAGGCAGCGGTGGCAGGCCGCCTTGACCGTGTCCTCCCCGCAGGAGCACCCGGCCACGATCTCCAGCGCGGCCTCCAGCACCCGGCGGAACCCCTCGTCGGTGGAGAGGCGGTGGAGGTAGCCGGTGCCGCCCGGCAGCGTGTCGTGCAGCACGAGGAAGCGGCGCCGCCGCCCGGTCTCCTGGTCGGGCATGGTGGCCGTGACGACGGCGAGGTGCGCGGGGTCGCCGCCGTACTCCGCCGCGACCCCGGCCATCAGCGCGGCCTCGAACGAGGCCATCCGCTCCTCGATCAGCAGCGTGGCGACCGGCAGCAGGATGCGCAGCGCCTCGGTGTGCAGCTCGTGCGCGAGGATCAACCGGACGTGCTCGGCGTCGTGGGCGGAGCGCCGGTGGACGCACCAGGGACGGTGGTGCCTTCGCGCCGGATCGGCGAGGGAAGTGGCCGTCAGCGCGGCCTGGGCGGCGGACTGCGGAGGCCCGTCCACCGTCGTGCCGCCGCAGGCGGGGCAGGTGTGGAAGGGGTTGATCCGGACGTCCTCCCCGGCGAACCTGTCGGTCGCCGGCCGGTCGTAGCGGGTGGTGCCGAGGTTGAAGCGCCGGATGACCGCCTTGCGGGTGAAGTCGACGCCGAAGACCGCCTTCCTGTGCCGCCACGACCCGGGCGCGATGTCCTCCGGCGCGATGTCCACCGCGACGGCCGTCTCGTAGTAGCGACGCTGCCGGTCCTCGTGGTCGTCGCGGATCTGGGCGTCGTCGCGGCGGTCGTGCGCGGTCACCCGGGTCGGGCGCAGCACGCCGTACAGCGAGTCCAGCTCCCCGATGTCCTGACCGCCGCAGCGCGGGCACGGAGCGGTGTCCTTTTCCGCGAGGGTGGTCCGGACGTGGCCGCAGTCGGGGCAGACCCGCCACTGCTCCCACGCCTGCCGCGACGTGGTCCCGATGTCCAGGCCGGTCACGCAGTGCTGGTAGCCGCGCATGTAGAAGGAGTTGCCGGGGGCCAGCTCGGTGAGGGCCAGCCGGGCCGGGCGCTGGTACTCCCTGACCTCGCTGTGGTAGCGCTTGCCGCCCTCGACCTCCTCCTCCCAGGTGATCGTCGCCTCCAGCGCGGTGGTGGAGTCGATCAGGGAGTAGTTCGGCAGCAGGCCCAGCTCGACGAGCGCGCCCTGGGCGTTCTGCCGGCCTATCTCACCGATGCGCCTGGCCACGGCCCGCCGTTCGGCGGTCAGCGCCCGCCGCTGCGCGCGCTGCCCGGGGTCGGAGTCCAGCAGCGCCTCGATCGCGGCGTCGATCGCGTCGAGTCGCTCCCGCAGGTCCGTCAGCCGTTGCCCCCACGTCCGCCTCGCCTCGTCCACGACCCGCGCCAGGTCCTCGACGGCGAACCTCCGCAGGTCTCCGGCGGCCTCGGGGTTCACCGAATCGCCGAACAGGCCGAGGAAGTCCTCGGCGAGGGCGGCGCCGTCCGCGAGCGCGGCGGCGGTGAACCCGGTCGTCCAGCCCGTCTCCCCGAACAGCGCCGACGCCAGCCGCGGCAGCGGCGGCACGCCGCCGAGACGGCCCCGGGCGCAGAGGTCGACGAGGTGGGCGACGTACTGGCGGCGCAGGATCTCCACCGCCGACAGGTAACTGCCCGGCGGGACGATCTCCCCCGCGATCATGTCGCGCGGCTCGTTGAGGAAGTACAGGTCGCGCGGGGACCGGCCGACCATGGTGACCAGGAACGCGTTGCCGCTGCGGCGGCCCGCGCGGCCTGCCCGCTGCACGTAACTCGCCGGGCCGGGCGGCAGGGACGCCAGGATCACCGCCGACAACTCGCCGATGTCGATGCCCAGCTCCAGGGTGGGTGTGCAGGCCAGCGCGTTCGGGTCGTTGTAGCGGGTGCCTTCGCGGAAGCGCTGCTCGACCTGCTCACGCTGTCTGCGGGTCAGCGCGCCGGTGTGCTCGGCGGTGACCACCCGGAACGCGCCCCGGCCGCCCCGGGCGAGGTACAGCTCGCGGTAATAGTCGAGCCGGTGGTCCTGGGTGCCGCGGTCGGTCAGCCGTCCGTGACAGCGGTAGCGCGGGCAGGGCTGGCCGTACCAGTCATCGAGGAGCAGCGGGTGGACGGTCTGGACCCAGGCGCACGTGTCGCAGCCGATCCCGGCGTCGTTGACCTGGGAGTCGGCGAGGAGGCGGACCTGGATGTGGCCGGGCTGCAGGCCGTACACCCGGGTCGCGCCGTCCTCGGCGGACCGTACGGAGATCACGCCCTCTCCGGCGAGCAGCGGCAGCAGCCGGGAGAGGTACTCCCCCGACGCTCCCCTGCCGAGGCCGAGGCAGCGGGTGGTCCAGTCCTGGTACCAGCCCTGCTCGGCGTCGATCCGGTCGAACTCCGACCTGCGTTTCTGCCGGTCGAGCAGGAACGTCGGCGCGGACAGGCCCTTGGGGAACGCGGGCAGCCCCTCCGGGCGTCTGCCCCAGATCGCGCCGTACCTGCTGGTCCCGGCGTTGCCGATCCACCGGTCGAGCCAGAGGTGCTTGATCGCTCCGCTGCGGCGCAGCCGCTCCAGCAGGCCCCGGACATAAACGAGGTAGCGGTCGTCGGCGACCGGCTCGATCATCCCGGCCATGGCGATGTGCGCGTCCCTGGCGAGGGCGGCGGTCTTCTCCGGGTCGGCCAGCACGACCTCGGCGGCGGCCGTGCGGGTCAGCTCCAGCGTGCGGCCCTGCCGGGAGCGCAGGCCCAGCTCCATGACGGTCGCGAAGGCCAGCCGCTCCCCGATGAGGTCCCACGCCGTCTTGGAACCGGTGGTCTCCTGCGCCAGGATCGCGTCGATCTCCGGCCGGTCGTGCAGGTCGGGCGGGACGACGGCGGGCAGCACGTCCGCCTCACTGGCCGCCGCGGCCAGGTCGGCCATCAGGTCGTTGAGCAGCGTCGGCGTCTCGGGGTCGAGCCGGCCCGCCAGCAGCCGGCGCAGCGAGAACGCGTACGACCGGTTCGCCACGAACCCGGCCCGATGGGCGGCGTCCTGCACCGAGTCGTTGAACAGCAGCGTCTTGCGCTGTTCCACCTCGAGCTGGTTGCCCGCGAAGAGCTGGGTGACGGTCACCGCCGCCAGCGAGGCGAGCCCGGAGCCCAGGAAGCGGATGCCCTGGTCCACCCGGCAGGCCGGGCAGCGGTCCTGCTCGGCGGCGTTGTTCGCCTCGGGTCTGGTGTCCAGGTCGGTCAGGACGAACACGATGCCCTCCCGGCCGTATTCGTCCCTGGCGGGATCGAACGGCCGGACCCGGTCGGATTCGAGGATCGCGAGGTTCTGCACCCGCCCCTCGGCCTCGCTCCGGGTGGCCAGGATCAGCGGCCGGACACGCTTCTTCTCCGACCCGACGGCGGCGCGGTAGATCCGCTCCGGGCTGGTGACCAGCTCCGCGGGGTCGCGTTCCGGGGAGAACGCCGCCCAGCCGGACCGCCCGCAGTGGCGGCAGTACACCGAGGGCAACAGGCTCTTGCCCATCACGTTGAACGTCGAGTCGGTGTCCAGTACGGGCAGCTCGCCGATCCAGGCGAAGGCCGGGGTGTGGTCGGCCAGCCGCATCAGCCGGGACACGGCCCGCACCCAGACGTGGGTCTCGATGTGCAGGAACGGCCTGCGGGGGTCCTCCGGGTCGCGGGCGTGCGACAGCAGCGCCACGAACCTCGCCAGCGCGGTGGCCGCCTGCTCGGGCGAGTTGCGGATGGCGGTGCCCCAGCCGTACGCGCCCCGGCGCGGCAGCAGCTCCAGCATCTCCGCCGGAGTCCTCGGGCCGTCGCCGAGCAGGTCGAGCACCGCCTGGGTGAGGATGTGCTCCTTCAGCACCGCGCCCAGCGCCTGCGGGTCGAGGCCGTTTCGTCCGGTGACCGCCGCGGCGACCAGGTCCATCGCGCCCGGGTCGCGCAGCGGGTCGGGGAGGCCGGAGAGGTCCTGCACGTCGGGCAGCGGCAGCGTCACGTCGATGTCGCCGACGAACTCCTCGGCGGCGAGCCGGTCCTCCCCGACCACGGCGTCCTCGCCGAACGGCGTGCCGAACACCTGCTCGGCGACCCGGCGGACGGCGGCGGTGCCGGTGCCGGCGGCCCCGCCGTCCTTCCCACGGCTCTCGCCGAGGGTGGCGGAGGTCGCGACCGGGCAGATGCCGCCGAGCGGGCTGCCCGGCCGGGCATGACCCGTCGCGGCGGCCAGGCGGCGTAGCAGCATCGCCACGTCGGTGCCCTGCGCGCCGTCGTAGGTGTGGAACTCGTCGACCACGACGTACGTCAGCGCCGCGTCCCGCCACAGCGGCAGGTCGTCGGCGCGCTGGAGCAGCAGGTCGAGCATCTTGTAGTTGGTGATGAGGACGTCCGGCGGGTTGCGGCGGATCTCCGCCCGCTGCGTCATCACCTTCCGGTAGCCGGTCTCGGGGGTGTCGCCGATGTAGAGGGCGGCGGTCACGTCGTGCAGGTCCGGGTGGAGCAGATACTCGTTGATCCGGTGCGCCTGGTCGGTGGCCAGCGCGTTCATCGGGTAGAGCAGCACGGCCTTCACCCCGTGCCGGCCGTTCGCCCGCTCCCGGCGGCAGTGGTCGAGCACCGGGACGAGGAACGACTCGGTCTTGCCGGAGCCGGTGCCGGTGGTGATCAGCGTCGGCTCGGCCGCCTTGCCCAGCGTGCTGAGCCGCCGGAAGGCCGCCGCCTGGTGCCGGTACGGCGTCCAGTCGCCGGGCGGCGTCCACTCCAGCACGTCGCGCCACCCCGGCTCCGCCACCCGGAACGGCGTCCGGATCCGCAGGTAGGGGCCGCGGAAGATGCCCTGCTCGGGGTGTTCGAGGAACCGCTTGAGGGCCTTGCGGACGGGTTGCTCCGCCAGGGCGAAGGTGGTCGTGAGGTACTGCGTCAGGCTCCGCCGCAACTCATCGGCGGCCAGCGTCGGCTTCACACCGCTCCCTTCCGAAAGTGTGAGACCCGTGACCGCTCGGTCCCGGTCTGAGCCCTCGTTCCAGAGCCATGCACGAACGGCACGAATTTCACTCGCCGTGACGCTACATTTACCCGGTGCTTACGGCATACATCGACGAGAGTCTCCGCCGCCACCCGGACGACCACTGCGTTTACGCGATGGCGGCGGTCGTCATGGACTCCGCCCACCATGACGACATACGTGCGGCCCTGGAATCCCTCCGCACCGGCAAGAGTCCTCGCCTGCACTGGCGGGAGGAATCCGCGGCCCGGCAGCTCGTCATCGCCGGTTCGATCGCCGTCATGCCGGTGCGGAGCATCGTCACCATCCACATCTTCAGCAGAGGCCTCCCTTACGAGAGAGCGCGACGCCTCTGCCTTGAGAGACTGCTGTACGAGCTTGATCAGGCGGACGTCAGGGCGGTGACCGTCGAGAGCCGCTCCCCCAAGCTGGACCATCTCGATCTCTTGCTGGTCATGGGGATCCGCAGAGCACGCGCCGTCTCGAAGGACCTCAAGGTCGCATGGCGGCGGCCAGACGAGGAGCCGCTCCTCTGGAGCGCCGACGCCGTCGCCGGAGCCACAACGTGGTGGCTGAACGGGCAACCGGAGGGCTTCAAGCTCCTGGCCGATCGAATCCGCCTGGTCTGCCTCGACTGAGGGAGAGAAACGCGAAGGCCGGGCACCCGATTCCATCGGTAGTCCCGGCCTCACTTCCGACGCCCACCGGGGGCGCGGCACCACCAAGTTTGCCTCACCATGAGTGAGCGCGCAAGCGGTTTCCGTCACACGCCACTCTCGGCGGGGGCCATGGCGGAAGCCCGTCGAGGCCCCGAAGAGATCGGAGGACCGGATGGAGGCAACGGAGCGGCATCGGCCCGGCGATGAAAGAGAAGGCCCCGTCCACCGGACGGGGCCTGCTCCCACCGGCACGTGTCCCGTGGGGTAACAGACATCATCGAACCGGCACGCCCGCGTGTCTGTCAACTCACTCATGGTGACCGATGCGACGGTGACGCTTCGCCGGGAGCAGCGCGAAGGCCGGGCACCCGATTCCATCGGTGGCCCTGACCTCGCTTCCGGCACCCACCGAGAGCGCGACACACCCAAGCGCGCCCCACCAGGAGTGATCGCACAAGCGGATCGCGGCTCCCTGGCCGCCCGGGACGGAATGACAGCGGCGGTTCCCGTCACGACGCGCCGCCCCCGTCGGGGGCGGCCGGCGGCTGCCAGCCGGAGCGGCGGAGCCGCTCGGAGAAGACGGCGTGCGCCTGGCGGTACTCGGCCTCACGGTTGGCCTTGTGGAAGGGGGCGGTGTAGCCGTCGGGGACGGGGCCGCCCGCCTCGGGGTCGAGGTGGGCCATGAGCTGCTCGAAGTGCTGCTTGGTCTGGCCGTAACCGAAGGTGTTGTAATTGCCCGCGATCTTGCGTCCTCGGGAGTCGAACCAGATCTCGTTCTCCCGGTCGGCGAGCACGGGGAACCGGGAGCGGTAGACGGCGGCCAGTTGGTCCGCCGAAATGCCGAGCCAGACGGCTACCAGCGCGTCGATCTCGACGAGCGCCGCCCTACGCTCCCTTTCGGTGCGCAGCGGCGTGGCGGCGGTCCATTCGGGCCCGACGCCGGCATTGAGCGGGGCAAGCCCTGGCCAGTCGATCGCCCATCCCTCATCGGACAGACCTTTGACCCAGGTGCCCGGCTCACCAGGACGCGCGTCATCAAGCCTTCCGTCGTGGAACAGCTCCCCCCAGATCTCGGCGTACGCCTCGGTGAGACAGTTGAGCCGGAGCGTCCTCATCAGCAGCGCGGGGGCCAGCGGATGCCGGGGGTCGGCGGCGGGCATGGCGTTCGCCTCGGCGTTCCGGAGATCTGACCGCCCGGTGATCCGAAGCAGGTAGTCCAGCGGCAACGACGCCCAGAACCCGGCCGTCAGCGCCGTGCCCCGGTTGTCGGGAAGAGCCAGCGTGTGCACGGCGTCCACATGGGCCGGACCGGGCGGGATGAGCGCGGCGAAGAGTGACCGCTCGGTGTTGAAGGGAATCATGCGCCGCCAGGCCAGGCGGTAGAAGCTCGTGTACGGCTTGGTGGCCCCGGCCCGCAGGTCCCGGTCGAGCTCCTCGTAACTCGCGCCCCGTAGATCCTCCGAGAAGATGCCTGACTCGCGACGCTGTTTCAATAGTCGGTAGTTCACCCAGTGGTCCTGGGCGGCGATGTATGTCTCCCTGTCACAGGATCGCTTGTAATTGGTCACTGGCCCAGCAGCCGTGGGCAAGTCCACAAGATCCCAGGAGTACCAATCATTCGTACTACGGCACGGATCCTTTGGCTGCTTAGCAAAGAGCGTCGCAATGCCAAAATGCGGCCCCTGGATGACCACCTCATCTAAAGACTTGCAAGCACCCGCCTTCCAGCAGATTAGTCCGTCGTCTTTGGCGGTTTTTTCATGGTAACCGGAACTGATTCGAGGATTATATTCTCCTAGTCTATTCACGTAAGATGCATAGGCTTCGATGGCATCAGCCTCGGTAGCAGCAACCGGGTACAGCAGTGAAGTTTGCTCCACCGGAGTGTCGAGCGTAGCGATAAGCCGTTGCCACCGGGAAAGGACATCTTCATCAATCTTAATGATCCGCTCGCGATGAGGACGCAGATCCCATTTTCCCTCATACTTAATTCCAGGGGTTTCGCCAGTTCCATCATGAGCGAGTGATCCGAAAACCACAGAAGCAGAGTAGAGCCAGTTAATCGTTGAAAAGTTTACTTTCTGGGTACTTCCGTATATATGGCATCCAAATTCTGTAGTATCCCCCACAGGCCTCGGGAAGGCCCAGTTCCCCCCATTAACAAAGTGTGCATGGAAGCGGATATGGCTATACGCAGCAGCCCGCAGCTTCCCTTCTTTTATGCCACCAAAGTGCGTACCAGGATGAATTAGGCCCGCTATGCCAACACGTCCAAGGTTTGCCCAGGCTCGACACATGAAAGCCCGATATAGATCCGGCTGAGTGCCAGCCAGCAATGGGTAAGCTATGCCAGATCCAATAAATTCGACAACACCCATATTGGCCGATAGGTTATTTATATAATAAATTCGGAAATCACTCTGAAGCAATGCATTTGTTTTACGGTTGCGCCATTCGGGGATACTAGGCTTTTCCGTGAGCTTAAACCACGGCTCCAGCTCAGCGAGCACGGCGTCCTCTTGCCACGTCGGCCTAACCCATGGTGGGTTGCCCATCTGAAGGTCGAAACCACCCCGCTTGAAGACCTGGGCGAACTGAAGTTCCCAATGAAAGAACCCCTGCTGCTCGGCGATGTCCTCCGCCGGGTGGAGCCACGGAAAGCGCTCCGGCAGCCGGTTCGGCGAGTCCATGCCCATCCACGCCTGCAGCTCGTCCTCGTACACCTCCAGGTCCGCCAGGGATGCGAAGCTCGCGACCAGGGAGTCCTCCGGGATGTCCGCGCGGCCGAGCATCGCCTCGGCGAAGTCGAGCCAGTCGTCCAGGTCGGCCAGGGGGATCACCGGGCGCAGCGGCTCCAGGGTGGGGCGTGCCCTGCGGGCCACCGGCTTCGTCGGGCCTCCGGTCCTGGCGGGCTTGGCGGTCTTCGCGTCGAGCGCGTAGGCGGCGAGGTCGAGTTGCTTGTCGCCGAGGCTGAACAGGGAGTCGGTGACGTAGGCGCCCCCGAAACCGGTCGGCTCGTCGGCGCCCGAAGCGGTGCCCGAGGCAATGCCCGAAGCACCGGCCGAAGCGGCGGACGAAGCACCGGTCGAGGCTCCGGTCGCCGGCCGGTCCGCGCCCTCGCTCGCGGCCGCCGACCGCTCCCCCGCCGAAGGGCCGGGCCGTACATCTGCCTGAGCGGCCGGAGACACACCGTCTGATGCGTGATCAGACGGTGTGTCCGAGGCGCGGCGCGCGTAGACGTCGGCGGTGCCGTCCAGCAGGCCGGCGCGGTCGAGCGGCCAGAACCACAGCGCGCACCAGGCGTCCATGACCTTCTTCAGCCGCCAGTACGGCGTGCCCGGCGCGATCAGGTCGCCGTAGACCTTCTCCTTCCGCACGGCGTCGGCGGGCTGGTCGATCCAGTCGGCCCCCCAGACGTCGATCCGGCGGCTGATCTCCCGCTCGGAGATGGTCAGGCGTTGGACGACGAGGTCCCACAGGTACTCGGCCCGCCCGGAGAGGGCCTGGAGCCGCTGGAGCTGGGAGGACTTCCGGCCGCCGGACTTCTTGTCGGAGACCTTGGCCCGCATCCGCCTGCGCCAGTCGCCCAGTCGCTTGGCCTCGGCCGGGGCCAGCTCGCGGGCCTCCTTGGCCCCGGCGACCGCGCCCCAGCCCTCGGCGGGCAGCAGGAAGTGGTGGACCTTCCCCGTGGGCAGCGGGCCGGCCGAGAACGGCAGGTCCCCGGGGGCCTCCTTCAGCCAGGCGCCCTTGGTCAGCGAGGCCGGGCCGTACACCCGGCGGCCCGCGCCGATGAGCGAGTTGCCGCGCCGCAGGTGCAGGCCGAACCAGGGGGCCCGCAGGCCGGGGTACATGACGTTGAGCCAGACGGAGACCTCGGCCAGTTCGATGGCGGTCTCGTTGAGGTCGACGCCGTAGGAGTTGTGCAGCGCGACGTACGCCTTGACCTTCTGCAGCTCGTCCTCGTAGCGGTCCGGGTCGATCCGGACGTCGAGCTCCTTCTGGCGGCGGCGGAGATACTCGGCGGCCACCTGGTTGACGGCCTCGTTGAGGAACGCGCCCGACCCCAGGGCAGGCTCGCAGATCTTCCACTCCAGGATCTCGCGCGCCGGGGTGACAGTGTCGTCCTGGTCGAGGCGGTGCTGCAGGGCGAGCTGGACGGTGACCTTCGTCAGCGACTCGGGCGTGTAGTAGGAGGCGCTGGTCTCCCGGTCGCGGCCGGCGAGGCGGTAGACGAACGCGCCCTGTCGGTAGCGGACGTACTCGCCGGTCCGGTTGCCGTCCTCGTCGACGGCGGGCACGAACACGCTCTCGGGGTAGTCGTCCACCTTGGAGGCGGGGATCATCCACGAGCCGTCCTTGGGGTCGCCGTTCTTGGCGACCTCATACAGCTCCTCGGCGGCGATGAACCCGGTGTAGGACATCAGGCCCTCGTAGACCGCGCCGAGCTGGTTGATGCCGAGCTGGGCATAGGAGATGAAGCCGCCGCGCTCCTTGCGCCGGCCCCGGGTGAGCATGAGCAGCCGCAGCACCCGGTGCAGGGTCGCGTTGCGCAGCCGGGTGTCGATCCTCGGCGCGTCCGGGTCGTCCTCGTCGTGTCCGGGCACGACCATCGCCTCGCGGCCGATGAGTCCGGTGTGCCGGGAGTCGAACAGGTCGGCGCGCAACGGCTCGAACCGGAGCCCCTCGCCGCGCGACCCGTCGCCCTCCTTCCCAGCCGCGGCCTCCGACGCGCCCGGCGCGTCCTCCGCCGTGTCCCCGTCGTCGCCGGTGTCCAGCTCGCCGCCGTTGACCAGGCGGAACAGCAGGTCGAGCGACTC
Organism: Streptosporangium sp. NPDC048047; assembly: GCF_040653115.1. NCBI lineage: Bacteria > Bacillati > Actinomycetota > Actinomycetes > Streptosporangiales > Streptosporangiaceae > Streptosporangium > Streptosporangium sp. NPDC048047. The sequence continues at coordinate 135,353 of NZ_JBEZNH010000009.1, forward strand.
GTACAGGTGGAAGCCGTCGCGCGACTCCTCCCCGGTCAGGTCGCGCACCACGAGGTCGCCGAGGCGGGCGAGGCTGTAGCCCCGACCGTAGTCCTCGTCGTCGGTCGGCAGGATGCCCAGCTCCGGCCGGGCCTCGGCGTACAGCAGGAACAGGACGCGGTAGAGGTAGCGCAGCGCCTCGCGGCCCAGCTCCTTGGCGAGGGCGCCCGGTTCCATGACGTCCTCGGGGCGGACCTGGCGGACCGTGCCATCGTCCAGCGGCATCTCGGCCTGGCGGATCCGGTCGAGCACCTCGTTGGCGATGAGCTCGACGGACTGCTGCAGCCCCTTGCGGAGCTCGGTGGAGACGCCGACCGCGTGGTTGCGGGAGTTGGTGAGCAGCTCGGCCAGCGGCTCGGAGCCGCCCTCCTCGGGGGGCAGCAGGGAGTCGGCGCCGAACAGCGCGGCGACGACCTCCAGCTCGGCGGGGTTGTTGCGGCCCAGCGCGATGTCGAGGCTGACCGCGAGGTAGCGGCCTTCGCCCCAGGTGGCCCGGTCGGCCAGGATGATCACGCCGCCGACGAGGATCAGCACGTATCGCGGCGGCTCGTCGCCCGCGAACAGCCAGGACGCCAGCTTGGCGCCGGAGATGATCCGCTCGTTCCCGTCGAGCCGGACGGGCTCCAGCAGCCGCCCGGCCAGGTCCTCGTCGAGGGCGGCGTCCGCGTCGGCGGCCCAGCCGCACTCGACGGCGACCAGGTGCCGGTCGGCGCGTGCCACCGGGACGGTGTACTCCCGGCCCGCCCGTTCCACGGTCAGCTCGCGCGGTGTCTCGGTGAACCCGAGTGCTTTCAGCGTCTCGCCGTGCAACTCGGTCAGCTTCTTGCGCCACTCGGCGCGCTCGTCGGGGTCGGCGGGCTCGCCCGCGCGCAGCCGCGCGTCGAAGCCGGCGAAGAGCGGCCGGTCGGAGAAGTACGGCCTGCCCAGCGCCCGCAGGCCCCGGCGCGGGGTGCCGTCGCCGGCCTTCTCCCGCTCGTTCCAGCGGGAGAGCAGGCCGCCGGACCTCTTCAGGTCCTTGGGCAGCACCTCGGCCAGGTAGTGGGCCGAGAAGTAGTCGCCGCGGTTGACGATGGAGTCGAAGCTCACCGGTGCCCGTCCTGCTGGGTCGTGCCGGAGTCCGGCGTGGCGGGGACCAGCACGGCGAGGATCCGCAGCAGCGGCTCGCCGGTGGTCTCAAGGGATTCGAGGAGCCGTCGCTGCTCTTCGGCGGTCTCGCGCACGCCGGCCTCCTTCCGGCCGACCTGAGAGACGTGCAGGCCGTCGAGGGTGAGCTGCTCCCAGGCGGCCAGCCGCTCGCGGTACTCCTTCAGCGGCGCGGTGACCGCGGCGTCGTAGTGGGCGCGGCGCTCCTCCAGGTGGGCGCGGGCGACGGCGACGGCGGGCCGTACCATCCGCTGGAGCGGTTCGAGGTCCGGCTTCAGGCCGGTGTTGACCATGCCGGGGCCGACCCCGGCCGCCGCGAGGACGTCGACCATCTTCCGGTCCTGTACGGCGAGCGCCCCGGGCGGGCCGCTGACCGCCATCCACTCCACGACCGTGGGCCGGCCGCGGCGGTTGGAGTAGATGCCCTGGATGAGGAAGGTCGGCTCGGTCACCCCGCCGATGACGATGGGAGCCCGCTGGCGGCCGAGCTGCACGAGGACCTTGTCGGTCAGCCACTCGACGAGGGGGTGCAGGTCGGACAGGTAGGTGATGTCCGGCCACATGGTCTTGGTCCGGCGGGCCTCGTCGAGTTTGCGCCGGGCCAGGGCGCGGTCGAAGGTGACCTTCATCCGCTTGCGGACGTCGTGGGTGCGCAGGTAGGAGGACGGCAGCGCCGACAGGCGGTGCACGAGGTCCTTGGGCGGGTCGAAGGCGAACATCCCGCCGTCGTCCTCCAGGCCGGGCAGGAGGCCCAGCGTGTCGATCGCCTCGCGGGCGAACGCCTCGGTGTCGGCGAAGAGCCGCGGCACGTCCGCCCGCGGCGGCTCGGCGGCCTGGTGACCTCCCGTGCCGCCGGTGGAGTCGCCGAGTAGCGCGGCCAGGAGGGCGTCCTCCATGGGTGATTCGAGCGACTCCTCCACGGACTTGCCGGCGAGGAGGTCCTGCACGAGGCGGCGCTCCTCACGCTCGGCGCGGTACTCACCGGTGACGGCCTCGGCGGTGCCGAAGTGCCGGTGGGCCGTCTCCTCCTTGAGCAGAAGCTTCTCGGCGACCGTACGGTCGTCCTTGGCGCCCTCGACCTCGGAGGTGAGGATCAGCGCGGTGAACCGGGGCTCGTGTTGCTGGCCGTAGCGGTCGATGCGGCCGTTGCGCTGCTCGATGCGGATCAGGCTCCACGGCACGTCGTAGTGGATGAGCTGGTGGCACTGGCGGTGCAGGTTCACGCCCTCCGAGGCGACGTCGCCGGTGAAAAGGATCCGGATCTTGCTGTCGGCGAGCGAGAAGCGCTCGACGATCTCCTGCTGCTGGGTGTCGGACAGCCCGCCGTGCATGATCTCCACGGCGTCTTCGGACAGCCCGAGCCGCGCGGGCACGGTCCGCTTCAGCCACCTCAGGGTGGGGACGCTCTCGGAGAACACCACGACCCGGGTGCCGCCGCGCGGGCCGACGCCGATCTCCCCGAGCCGGGCGACCAGGGTGCGGAGCTTGGCGGAGTCGTCGTCGCCGACCCCCGCCGCCAGGTCCGCGAGGACCTTCAGGGCCTCGATCTCGCGGCTCTCCGTGGCGTTCTTCAATCTGTTGCCGACCGTGGCGGCCAGGGCGGCGTGCGAGGAGAGGAACGACTTGAGCAGGGTGTAGGGGAAGAGCCGGTGCTTGGCGTCGACGACCGGTCCGCCCTCCCGGGCGTCACCGGCCAGCCAGACCCGGGTCAGCTCCTCGAAGATCCTCTCCTCGGCTTCGCCGGCGGCGCAGTGCAGCGGGACGGAGGGGCCGCGGTCGGGCCACTTGCCGCTCATCTGGTCGCGGACCTCGGGGTTGATCTTCGTGCGGCGGATGTAGAGGTGGGCGATGTCCTCGGCCGAGTACTTGTCGTCGTCGGCGATCGCGGCCGGGTCGAGCATGCGGATCAGCTCGGCGAAGGACTTGCTCTCACCGTTGTGCGGGGTGGCGCTGGCCAGCAGCAGCGCGTCGGTGTTGCTGGCCAGCAGCCTGGCGAGGCGGTTGCGGAAGCTTTTCTCGCCGATGAGATTGTGCGACTCGTCGATGACGACCGCGTCCCAGTGGATCTTCTCCAGGTGCTGGCCGTACTTGCCGACGTTCTTGAGGGTGTCGATCGAGACGATCACCCGCTTGTAGTAGGTGAACGGGTTGCGGCCCGCCGGGATCTCCCGCTGGATCCGTTCGATGCCGACCGAGTCGAGGCGGACCAGCGGGATGGAGAAGCGGGTCCACAGCTCGTGCTGGAACTGCTCCAGCACCTGCTGCGGGGCGACCACGAGGATCCGGTCGCCGCGGCCCCGGCGGATCAGCTCGGCCAGGATGAGGCCGATCTCCAGCGTTTTGCCCAGGCCGACGACATCGGCGAGCAGGATGCGCGGGCGCAGGCCGTCGAGCGCCAGCCGGGCCGGTCGCCGCTGGTAGGGCAGCGGGTCCAGCAGGAAGCGGTCGGCCAGGGCGAGCCCCTTCTCCGTCTGCGGCAGCGGCGTCCTGCGCAGCACCGCTTCGAGGAAGAGACGGCTCTTGGCGAACCGGGAGGTGTCGTCGTGCTCCAGGACGGTGTCCTCGGGGCGCATCAGCGTGACGCGCTCGATCGCGGTGAAGAAGACCGCGTCCTCGTCGCGGACGAACTCCGAGGCGCCGACCGCGGTGATGCGGGTCCCGCCCGGTCTCCCGGGCCTTATGGGCTCCGCGGGTCCGCAGGTGCGGACGATCCACTCCGCGTCGCGGACCTCGATCCGGGCACCGGGGGGGTACGGCGTCTGGGGCACGGTTCTCCTTGGGCGGGGAGCGCTTCGGGGGGTGGGCGGCCTTCGGGGGCGCCGCCCGGGGGTCTCGGCGGTGTCGGTTTCTCGCGGAGGGGGGCGCGGGCGGTTCCCGGTGGCCCTCAGAAGCGGGCGTTGGCGGCGTAGGCGCCGCGCAGCCGTTCGGCGAGGAGGGAGACGACGGAGCCCGGGATGACGACGCCGGTGAGGTCGCGCCGCTTCGGCAGGGGTGGCTCGGGCTCGGCGGGGTCGGACTCGCGTTCGACGTAGGTGGCCACCGCCAGCCGCCGGGCGGCCACCGGCAGGGAGAGCCCTCCGGCGGTGGCCGGCCCGGTCAGCCAGGCGGTCACCTGGGCGAGCCCGGGACGGGCGGCGGGATCGTGGGCGAGCATCGCGGTGACGAAGGGGACGAAGTCCTCGGGAAGCCCGGCGAGGTCGGGGGCCTTCTCGGGGCTGACGATGTTCATCAGCAGCGCCGCGAGGTTCGTCCCCTGGTAGGGATAGTGGCCGGTCAGGACGAACAGCAGCGTCGCGCCCAGCGCGTACACGTCGGTGGCGGCCGTCACGCTCTTGGGAGTGTTGGCCTGCTCGGGGGACATGCAGGCGGGCGTGCCCAGCGTCGATCCCGAGGTGGTGAGGTCCGTCGGTCCGTCGGCGAAGGCCACCAGCCCGAGATCGATGACCTTGGGGCCCTCCCGGCCCAGGAGGATGTTCCCCGGCTTGAGGTCGCGGTGGAGCAGCCCGGCCCGGTGGACGTCCTTGAGCGCGGCGGCGAGCAGGACGCCAAGGGTCGCCGCGTCGGCGGGCGCGAGCGGGCCGCGCAGTTCGACGAACTCCTTCAGGCTCAGCCCCCGGACGTACTCGACGGCGAGCCACGGCGGCTCTTCGTCCTCCTCGGACGCGTCGACGAGCCCGGCGACGTGCGGTCCCTGGACGGTGCGCAGCGCGTCGACCTCCCTGGAGAACCGCGCCCGCACCTCGGCCCGGTCGGCCATCTCCTCGCGGATGACCTTGACGGCGACCGGTTCACCGTCGGCCGTCAGGCCGTAGAACACCCGGCCCATGCCGCCCGAGCCGAGCCGGCCTCGCAGGGCGATGCCCCCGATGATCTGAGGATCGGAACGGTCCAGGGGTTCCATCCGCACCTGCCTCACGGTCGCCTCGTGCCCTCCGGCCGGGCGACTCCCCCGCTCGACCGCTCATGAGGAACGGCGGAATGGGGGAATCGGCGAAGGAGGTCTTTTATTTACGCGCGCTTGAACACAGTAGCCATCACCAATGACACTTTTCAAGTGAATCTGGTTCACAATGGGGCCGCATATCGATAATCAGCGAGATCCACCGAAGCGACGACCCGGCGATACCCCTTGGCGTCCTCGGGCCGGGCACTCAACACGAACAGGGCCACCTTCGATTTGGGTAAATACCAGATCTTTTGTGTATATTGTCCATTTGTCGTGCAAGGGATCACCCATTCCCTATAAGCGGCTTTTCTGCCGCCCGCCATACGCGCCAGGCTGGAGCGGAGCAGGCTCGCCCCTTCGGGGGAGACGCCGTCGTAGAGGCCGAACTCCCCGATGACGTCGTCGTAGGAGCCGTTGGGATCGCGCCACACGGATCCGCCGGCCAGGCACGGCATCGGGTCGCCGAGCACCCAGCCTGAGAGAGGGTCATCGATGCCGCTCCCCGGCCAGCTTCCGGCCCCGGCACCGGTTTTGAGCACCATGGCGTCGGGGCGGCAGGCGAGTTCCCACGGGCCACTACTCCCCCGCGCGTTAGGCGACTCGATGCAGGCCAGGTCCTTGCGGACGCGCAGCAGCCGCCATCCTTTCGGCAACGTCATCGCGATTCCCCGGAAGGAGACGGCCTCACCGCCGGAGCGCGGGACCGTCCGGGCCTTCTCCGTCGCCCCGGTCGAGGCCTGCTGTGCTGTCGCCGGCGTCGGGGAGCCTGAAACCGGCGCGGGCGGAGTCGTGGCCGCGAACTGGGCGAGTGCCTTCGGTCCGGCGGTCGTCTCATTGGAGCGTTCCCGGAGGGGCTCCGCCGGGGACGAGGTCGCCGCGGCAGCGATGATCGCGGTGACCGCCACCAGGGCAGCGGCCGCCGCCGTGGCGATGTAGGCGTGCACCCACGACGGCCCGGAACGCCCGCGCGCGATCTCGGCGGAGTCGCCAGCCGGAAGCGCCTTGACCTCCGGAGCCGCCGGAACCTCTGGAACCTTCGGAACCGGCGCGGCCGCCACGGTCGCCACGGTCGCCGGCGACGCGGCGGGCGGCTCCGGCCACTCCGTCGTCTCGCCGGGCGACAGCACCCAGGTGCGCTGGATCATCGCCGTGGCGTCGGCCTCCGGCTCCGCCGTGCCGTCGGCCCGGTTCCGCCAGGCGTCGGTGACCCCGGCCAGGACCTCGGCGGTGGCCGGCCGTTCAGCGGGGTCCTTGGCCAGCGCCCGTTCGACGAGGTCGCGCAGGTCGGCGGGGACGGCCCCGGTGTCCGGCGTCTCCTCGCGGACGCGGTAGGCGAGCACCTCGGGTCGGCCGGCGCCGTACGGGGGCTCGCCGGTGACGGCGAAGAGCACGAGCAGGGCCCAGCCGTACACGTCGGCCGGGGTGCCCGCGGAGCCCTCGCCGTACTCCTCGGGACTTATCCAGCCGGGTGAGCCGACGAGCGTGCCGGTGTGCGTCACCGTGCCGCCGTCCAGCACCTTGGCGATGCCGAAGTCGATCAGCCGCGGCCCGTCGGGGGCGAGGATCACGTTGGACGGCTTGAGGTCGCGGTGGACCACGCCGGCCGCGTGCATGGCCACGAGCGCCTCGGCGACCCCGGCGGCCAGGCCGTACAGGGCGTCCCCGGACAGCGGACCCCCGGCGCGCACGTGCTGCTCGATCGTGGGGCCGGGGATGTACTCGGTGGCGAGCCACGGGCGCTCGGTACCGGGATCGGAGCCGAGGACCCGGGCCAGGCAGACGCCCTCCACCCCGTCCAGCACGGAGATCTCCCGGCTGAAGCGGCGGCGGAACTCCAGGTCGACGGAGAGCGGCTCGTGCACGAGTTTGACCGCCACCCGGCGGCCGGTGTCGTCGACGCCCGCGTAGACGACCCCCATGCCGCCCGCGCCGAGACGTCCCACCAGCCGGTACGGGCCGATCTCGCGTGGATCACCTGACAGCAGCGACAGCACGCGGCCTCCGTGGGGGTTCATTCGGCTTGGGCGGAGATTGAAGCAGATGGAGGGGAGATCCACCAGAGGAAGACGATACACACCATACGCCGGAAACCAGATTTGTTCTTGTTGACTCAATTCACAGTGTGGTTAACTCGTAGGACCGGGCGGCGTGCGAGCGCCGCCCGGTCCATCCACTCGCGTTCCCCCGAGAGTCCATTCACTCGCGTCCCCCGAAAGCGAGCCCTCGTCATGCACGGAAACGAGCAGCCCCCGCACGGTCCCCAGCCACAGGGGCAGCCCCCGCGATACGGCCCGCCGCAGCAGTACGGTCCGCCGCCCGTCCATCCCCGGTTCGTGGCCGCGCCGAAGAGGGGTGGCTGCCTGCGGGCGTTCGTCGTCGCCGTGGTCCTCCTGGCCGGGCTGGTCCTGGTGGGCGTCGGTGTGCTCCTCAGCGGCGGGGGCGGCGACTCCCCCGGATCGGACGCCGGCGTCTCCGCCCCCGCCGGGAAAGCCGAGAAGGACCGGAAGGACGGGAAAGCCGGAGAACAGGCCGCGGCCGGCATCGGCGACACGGTGAAGGACGGCAAGTTCTCCTTCACCGTGACCAAGGTGGAGAAGGGCGTCGAGCGCGTCGGCGACCAGTACGTCGGGTCCGACGCCCAAGGCCAGTACGTCCTCGTGCACGTCACCGTGAGGAACATCGGCGACGAGGCGCAGATGTTCCTCGACTCCGCGCAGAAGCTCATCGACACGGCCGGCCGCGAGTACGACGCCGACTCGGGGGCCGCCGTGCTCGGTCTGAAGAACTCCCATGCCTTCCTCAACAACATCAATCCCGGCAACGGCGTCAGCGGCATCCTGCTCTTCGACGTCCCCGACGACTTCAAGATCAAGGCGATCGAACTGCACGACTCGCTCTTCTCCGGCGGCACGCAGGTGGCGCTGCGGTGATGAGTCCACCAATGTGATCTCATTCCGGGAACGTTCCAACAATCAGAGATCACCGACCACTAGCATCACGCCACCCGCCCGATCACCTGGGCGGGAGGGGCCGGGTTCGCACGGACATCATGCGGCGAGCACGAGCCGTACGACGTGAAGGAGACAAGCCGCGTGAGCGCGCAGCAGTCCCGGGCCCGGGACCCCCGTCTGATCGACTCCACCACGCGCCTGGTGGAGTTCCTCCGCGACCTGGCGACCGCGCGCCGCGCCCCGGTTCGAGACGTCCGGCAACACGGCCAGGTGCTCTGGCTGGTCGACCTGCCCGACGCCGTACGGCCCCGTCCGGAGGCGGGGCCCGGCGAGGTCCTCCTCTCCGTCGACCACGTCCGGAGCGTCCCCCACCCGTCCCCACCAGATGAGCTCCACGGCTGGCTGCGGCCGAACGAGCTCATCGACCCCGAGCTGGACGCCCCCGAACTGTCGGAGACCGGACCGGGGCTCATCGAGGAGCCCGGAGAGGACGGTCGCCCGGTGTCCCGGCCGGAGACCGAGGACGACCGGCCCGACGTGGTCACCGCGTACGAGACGTGGCTTCCCCTATGGCGGGTGTGGGCGGACCGGGAGCGGGAGCGGGTCCGGCAGCAGCGCTGGCACCGCGACCTCTACTCGATCGCCAACCAGCTGGGGCAGATCGACGACGAGTGGGAGCTGGTGCTGGCGACCGGACTGCTGTCCTGGGCCGCCCCCGGTGGCGTCGGCATCCGCAACCACCTGATCGCGACCCGCCTCCACCTGCGGGTGGATCCGGATACCGAGCGGGTCGACGTCCTGCTGGGTGAGGCGGCGCCGGCCCTGCAGGACCGCGAGCTTCTGGCCGACCTCGACGGGTTCACCCCTGAGCGGACCGACCCCCTGCGGCGGCGCGTCCGGGAGGGGGAGGCCACCGGGTTGCAAAGCGGCGTCACCGGTCTGCTGGAGGCATGGTGCGACCGCGGGCTCGACGTCAGGCCCACGCCCCGCTTCCTTCCTGACTGGGCGCCAGGGAAGGCGTCCGGTGGTCCCACCGAGGTACGGCCGGCGCCCGCGCTCGTATTGCGCAAGCGAGACCACGGCTCCCTCATCTCCTACTACGACGAGATGATCTCCGCGCTGACCGGCCCGGACGCCCAGACGCCTCTCGGGCTGGCCCAGCTCGTCGGCTCTCTCGAACCGGAGGAGCGCATGGCCTTCCTCCGGGAGCTTCCGGAGAGGAAGGCCGTCTCAGGAGACGTCCTCGGACAGGACCCGCTGTTCCCACTGCCCGCCAACCCCGAGCAGCGCACGATCATGACCCGGCTGGGGGCGGACAACGGCGTCGTCGTCCAGGGACCGCCCGGGACGGGGAAGACCCACAGCATCGCCAACCTGCTGTCGGCGCTGCTCGCCCAGGGGCAGCGGGTGCTGGTCACCAGCCAGAAGGCGCAGGCGCTGCGGGTCCTGCGGGACAAGCTCCCGGCGGAGATCGCCGCGTTGTGCGTCTCCATGACCGACCTCGGCCGCGGCGGCTCGGCGGAGCTCGAAGGCGGCGTCAAGGCGCTGTCCAGCCGTTTCTCCTCCTTCGACCCCGCTCGGCAGGCCCGGGGCATCGCCGAGAAGCGGAGTCAGCTCGAAGGCGCCCGCCGTGCCACCGCGGAGCTGACCGAGCGGATCCGGGCTCTGCGCGAGTCGGAGACCTACCACCACCCCGAGGTCGCGACCGGTTACGCGGGCACCCTCGCCGGCATCGCGCGACGGCTGCGGCAGGAGGCGGCGGAGTGCTCGTGGATGCCGGTACCGCTGCCCGCCTCCGCGCCGCCTGCGGCCCCGATCACCGTCGGTGAGGCGGCGGAACTCATCACCCTGCTGGCCGGGGAGACGCCGCGGCGGAAGGCCCGGCTCTCCCAGCGCCTTCCCGACGTGGCCTCCCTGCCGGGTGTGGAGAGACTGAACGGCCTGATCGCGGCGGAGTCCGCCGCGCACGACGTGGCGCGGCAGGCCGAGACGAAGGTCTCCCGGCGCATCGAGCACCTCACCCCCGCCCTGCTCGCCCGGCTGGAGGGGATCGCGGCCGACGTCGCCGCGCGTCTTCACCGGCTCGACCTGCCCGAGGAGGCGGCGGCCTGGGATTCCGAGGACTGGACGGTCCGCGCGCTGCGGGACGGCCTGGCCGGACGCGAGGTCACGGTCTGGGAACAACTCGCCGCACACGCCGATCGGCTCGCCGCTGCCAGGGACGCCGTCAGGACGGTCGGGTTCCGGGCGATCAGCCACCCGCCGCTGGACACGCCGGGCGCGACCGGAGCCTACCTTCAGGCGATGCGGGAGCTGCGCGACCACCTCGCCGCAGGCAACCAGCTCAAGCGCGGCCCTTTCAGGCCCGCCGTGCAGAAACGGGCCGCGCCATGGCTGGAAGGGACGCTGGTCGACGGGATCCCCCCGTCCAACGCCGAGCTGCTGTCGCTGGTCGTCGCGGAGTTCGATGGCCGGGCCGCCGCGGCCGAACTGCGGCGCGGCTGGTGGCTCGTCGGGGTGGAGTTCCCCGAGGACGTGCCGCTCCAGCGGGCGGTGGCTCAGCTCGGGGACGCCTTCGACCGGCTCGGCCAGGTGCGCCACGTCCTGTCGGCGGTGGCGGAGACCACGCGGCTGCTCACCATGGCGGGCGCGCACGTCAGACTCGGCACGCCCGCCGACTGGAGCGCGTATGCCGCGGCGCTGCGTGCCGTACGGCTCCGGGCCGAGGCCGCGCGGGCCACCTCAGCGCTGGGTGAGCTGCACGCGGCGTTGCGGCGCGAGATAGGGCTAGGCACCCCCGCCCCGGAGCTCGTCGAGGCCGCGGACGCGGTGGCCGTACGTGACGACGCCGCCTACCGGCGGTGCCTGCACGCGCTCACCGAGGCGCACCGGGAGCAGGCCGAGCAGCGGCACTGCGACGAGCTCGCCGGCCGGGTCCGCGCCGCCCATCCGGCGCTGCTCCACCTGCTGTCCGAGGCCGGGGCGTGGCGGCCCGGGTTCTCCACGTGGGAGAGGGCGTGGGCGTGGGCGAAGGCGCAGACGTTCTTCACCGAGCAGCGCCGCCCCGGCCTGGAGCAGCGGCTGGAGGCCGAACTGGAGTCGGCGACCGCCCGCGAGATGAGACTGACCGCGGAGCTCGCCGCCGAGCAGTCCTGGCAGGCGGCGCTGAGCAGGATGAACTCCCGGCAGACCACGGCGCTGCGTTCCTACCAGGACCACATGGGCAAGCTCGGCAAGGGCACCGGCCGGTACGCCGCGAAGTTCCAGTCACTCGCCCGGGAGGCGATGTCGCACGCCCGCGACGCCGTACCTGCCTGGATCATGCCGTTGCAGCAGGTATTGGAGACGATCCCGCCGGTCCGGGACTCCTTCGACGTGGTCATCGTCGACGAGGCCAGCCAGGCGAGCATCGAGGCGCTCTTCCTGCTGTGGCTCGCTCCCCGGGTCATCGTCGTCGGGGACGACAAGCAGTGCGCGCCCTCGACCGTGAGCCACGGCGAGCTCGCACCGATCTTCGCCAAGCTGTCGAGCTATCTGCCGGACCTCCCGGCGTACCTGCGGGACGCGTTCACCCCCAAGTCGAGCCTGTTCGACCTGCTGGCCACGCGGTTCGGCTCGGTGCTGCGGCTCAAGGAGCACTTCCGGTGCATGCCGGAGATCATCGACTTCTCCTCGCGGCAGTTCTACGCGGACGAGCCGCTGGTGCCACTGCGGCAGTTCGGCGCCGACCGGCTGCCCCCGCTGCGGACGGAGTACGTGCCGGGCGCCGTGACCGAGGGGACGACGACCCGGCTGCGCAACCTCGCCGAGGCCGAGGCCATCGTGGAGCGGATCCTCGCCTGTACGGAGGATCCGGCCTACCGGGAGCGGACCTTCGGCGTCGTCGTGCTGCAGGGCGGAGCGCAGGCGCAGCTCATCCACGGCATGCTGCTCGACCGGCTGGACACCAAGGAGTGGGAGAAGCGCAGGCTGCGCGTCGGGACGCCGCCCGACTTCCAGGGCGACGAGCGTGACGTGGTGTTCCTGTCCATGGTGGTCGCCGAGAGACGGTCCGCGCTGACGAGCACCGAATGGCAGCGCAGGTTCAACGTGGCCGCATCACGGGCCAAGGACCAGATGTGGCTGTTCCACTCCGTCACGCCTGACCTGCTCTCTCCCGCCTGCCTGCGCAGATCGCTGCTGACCTACCTGCTGAACCCCCCGTCGGCGCTGCTCTCGGCCACGCTGGACGATGTGACCCCGGATGTCTCCCATCCGGAGTTCGACTCGCTCTTCGAGCAGCGGGTCTTCCTGCGCATCCGTGAGCGCGGCTACCACGTCGTCCCCCAGGTGGAGGTCAACGGCCGCCGGATCGACCTCGTGGTGAGCGGTGCGGGCGGACGTCTGGCGGTCGAGTGCGACGGCGACTTCTGGCACGGCACGCCCGAGCAGCGGGAGGCCGACCTCGACCGGGAGCGGGAGCTCAAGCGCGCGGGCTGGCGGTTCTGGCGGGTCCGTGAAAGCGAGTTCCACTTCGACCCCGAGGCCGCCCTGGAACCCCTCTGGTCCGAGCTCGACCGGCGGGGCATCCGGCCGGGCGAGGTCGCGGGCGAGGAGAGTGGCGGCGCGTCCTCGTCGTGGAACGCGCTCGCTCTGCCGGGAGAGGACGGTTGGAACCGGCTCGACGACCTGCTCGACGGACTCGATGTGCTCGACGATGTGGGAACGCTGACGGCCGGCGCGTTGACGGGTGTCCCCCTGACCGGTTCATCCGCGGAATCGACCACGGCTCGGATACGCTCCTGGGCGCGCAGCCAGGGATACGCCGTCGGCGAGCGCGGCCGTCTTCCCGAAGGAGTGGTCGAGGCGTATCACCATGCGCACATCTCCGACCGGTAGAAAAGCGATCGGCCATGAGGACGCCTGTCCGATGTGGACCGCGGGATGCCCTTTTCCGGGCCGGTGAGTGAGAGAGGGCCCCCTCTTCCGGAGACCCGCCCGGACCCGCGCCGGGGCCTTTCGGGAGGGGCCGGCTCCGGGCATCGGTCACTTCTCACCACGATCACCAGCCGATCACTAGAGTTCGGGATATGACCAGACGCCGATGGATGCTCGCCTCATTCACCCTCGCCGTCCTTCTCTTCGCGACCAATGTGACCGTGCTGAACGCGCTGGGACCGGCGCTCGCAGACGGCCTGGCGGTTCCCCCCACCTCAGAGTTCGGCATCACCTACTCGTATCTGTTGGCTTTCGTCGCGGTCGTTCTTCCGCTGAAGGCGCGCAAGAGCCTGCTCATCTCAGGGCTCGCGGCCTTCTTCCTCGCGTCCCTGGTGTGCGCCTTCGCCACCGACGTCGGCGTGCTGATCGGTGGCCGGGTGCTGCAGGGCCTGGCCGCCGCGCTCGTGATCCGGGCAGGCATCATGTTCATGACCGGCGCCTTCCCCGGCACCCGGGTGTGGACGGCGGCCGTGGCGCCCCTGGTGGCGGCCATGGTGGGTCTGATGACGGGGTCGGTGCTCGGCCTCGTCATCGCGGATCACTTCCGGTTCGACTTCGTCTTCCTGCTCGACGCGCTGCTGGCCGTCGTCGTCGCGGTGGCGGTCGCCGTCACCTTCCCGGGCACGAAGACGTCAGCCGGAGCCCGGCAGCCTGATCCACACCCCCTGGACTCCGTCTGACCTGGCGCGTCCGCTTCCACACCCGAGAGCGGGCTTCACATCCTCGGCGGCGTCCGCCCCCGGATCTCCCCCCCTCTTTCACCCCGGTCCGGGGCGTGCGACTCCAGGACGTCACCGGTCAGCGGGAGCCGCTGAGGGATTCCAAGGAGGCGGCGGACTTGCCGATCAGGGCCGTGCCGAAGTACCTGTCGAGGCCGGGGAGGTTCATCAGCCTCAGGGCGATCCTGCGCAGCCGCAGCCGCGCCGGGGACGACGGCAGGAACCACTCCACCCCGCTCCGCCCGACCTTCTGCTTCTCGGTGACCACCGGGCGCCACTGCTCCTGGTAGCCCGCCAGCGCCGACTCCACGGAGTCCGGGGAGGCCGCGGGGCTCGACGGGTCGGCGGTCGCGAGCCGCTCGCCGAGGAGGTACGCACCGGCCACGGCGAGCGAGGCGCCCTGACCGGCCAGCAACGACACCGCTCCGCAGGCGTCGCCGAGCAGCGTCACCCGGCCGCTGTTCCACCGCGGCATCTCGATCTGGGCCACCTGGTCGTAGTACACCTCCGACGGCTCGGGGCAGCGTTCCAGCGCCCGGGGGACGAGCCAGCCGAGGGTCGAGCACGCCCGCCGTACGGCTTCCCGCGCGTCCTCCGGCAGGGCGGGGTCGGCGGAGGGGTGGACGGTGAAGACCGCCACCCGGCCGTCACGCAGGCCGTACAGGCCCATCTGCCGGCCCGCGGTGTCGGTGAGGCAGAAGCGGCCGTCCACCGCCTTGTAGATCTCGGGGTCGTCGAACACGTAGGCGGCGGTGTGGAAGCCGAGATACCGCAGGAACCGCTCCTCCTCGCCGAAGACCAGCCGCCGCACGGCCGAGTGGACGCCGTCGGCGCCGATCAGCAGGTCGGCGTCGAGCGTCGTGCCGTCGCCGAGCGTCACCCGGACGCCCGCCCCGCCACCCCCATCGCCCCCACCGTCCCGGCCACGTCCGCCGGCCCCGCCGCGTCCACCGTTCCCTGCGGCCCCGGGGTTCTCGGCCCCGGTGACGCCGCTGCCGTAGCGCAGGTCGACGCGGTCCTCCACCTGCTCGCGGAGCGCCAGCTCCAGGTCGGGGCGCATGATGCTCAGCAGCCGGCCGTCCAGCACGCGGTCGAAGCGCTCGTAGTCCAGGCGGGCGCGGAAACGGCCCGCCTCGTCGAGGTAGCGCACCTCGTCGAGCCGGTAGCCGAGCTCCTTCAGACGGGGCAGCGTCCCCATCTTGCGGGCCGCGTCGTAGCCGAGCCCGAAGAAGTCGATCATGTATCCCTGGCTGCGCGGGCCGGGCGCCTTCTCGACCACGACGACGTCCCAGCCGTGGGCGTCCAGGCGCTGGGCGGCGGCCAGGCCGGCGATGCCGGCCCCGCAGATCACTGCTCTTCTCATCTCGATCCTTCCGGCTTCTTCGGTACGGGGACCCGGTCGGCGCCTCATCGCCCGGCGCGGCGATCATCACCTCCGGGACGGGTTCCGGGACGGGTTCCGAGGTGGGTTCCGGGGTGGGTGAGGAGGCGGCGCAGGACGGTCGTGACGGCCGACGACGTCAGCTCCGAATTCAGCGGCCGGTGCAGCATCATCCCGTCGAGGGCGGCGGCAAGCACCGAGGCGGTCTCCTCCGGCTCCTCCTGGCCTCGGGCCCGGAGCCAGGAGGCCAGTTCCCGCCGGAACCGGGTGACCAGGGCGGTGAACTCGCGGCGCAGGTCCTCATCCCGGGCGGCGGCGAGGTAGGTCTCGGTGAACAGCACCGACACCGGGTCGCTCCCGGTGAAGGCGTCGAGCGCGCCGAACATCGCCGCCAGCCCGTCGTCCAGGGACTCGGCCTGCTCCAGAAGCGGACCGGTCTCCGCGACGACGCGGCCGATGACGTCGAGGGCCGCCTCGCCCAGCAGTGCTTGCAGGGACGGGAAGTGGTAGTGGACCAGGCCGGGTGCGACGCCCGCCCGCTCGGCCAGGATCCGCGTGCTGACCGCGGCCCACCCCCGCTCGGGGATGAGCTCGGCCGCGGCGTCCAGCAGCTTCCGCCGCACCTCCCGGCCGCGCTCCGCCGACGTCTTCACCCTCGTGCCGCCTCTCTCATCGGACGATCGCCTTGGTCGAACGACTTGGTCACTCGTCCAATTAGTAGCACGACGCGTCCACAGAGGCCAATCGGCGCTCGGGCATGCCCCGCCGCCGGCCGGTGAGCGGTCATGCCCGACGCCGGTCGGTGAGCGGTCATATCCGGATGCCGGCCGGCGCTCGGTCGTCCCCCGATGCCGGCCGGTTCCGGGGCATGCCGCCGCTCGCGTGTGCCGGGCCGCTCCGGCAGGACCCGCCTACGGCGCCGGCTTGATCTCCGTCCCCTGGGCGGAGACCAGCCGCCAGCCCCCGGCCGGGTCGGCGGCGAAGACGTGGGTGTAGCGGCTGCCGGCCGTGAAGGCCGTCCCGTCGTCGCCGGTGAAGCTCATCTCGGTCCGCCCGACGACGATGCCGACGTCCCCGACGCGGCGGACGACGGCCTCCTCCGGGAAGGACCGCACGGCCGGGAACCGGAGGTCTCCGGAGGACATCGCGCCGAGCAGGTCGGCCGCGGTGGCGACGGCGCCGTCGTTGACGGCGACGATGACGAAGTCGCCGGCCAGCAGGTCTCCCAGCTCGGCGGTGTCGGCGGCGACCAGCGCGTCGAAGAAACGCCGGTCGTGGTCCAGCAGGGACGCGCGGTCGCCGGGGGTGGCGGTGATGGTCATCGGTCGTGTCCGTTCGTCGATGGTGTCCGTTCCTCCGGTATCGAAAGAACCCTTCGGCGCCGAGGGAACCCCTTCGGGTCCGAAGGACCGCGATGCTAGACCGTGACGCCGGTGACAAGGTCAAGGGCGGGCTCGTGGCCGGGCTTCGGGGGCGGCCCGCGCGACCGGCCCGAAAGACTGCTCACGACCCGGTCCGCAGGATCGCGCAAGGCCACGGGCCGGTCCGAAGGCCGGTTCAGTGACCGATCCGGTCGCGGTGGACGACGACCTGGTCACCACGCCCCGGATACGCCATGATCAGCAACCGCTGCCTGCCGCGCTCGCGGCCCTTCCAGGGAAGCCGGGCGTAGTGGGCCCGGATCCGATAGTGGCCCTTCCGGCCGCGCAGGGCGAGGTCGGGCAGTTCGTCACCGCCCATCGAGTCCATCAGGCGGATCTCGCCGGTCGGGCTGCGGTAGCCGACCTCGATGACACGGTCCCACCCCCGGATCTCCACCGGCGGGCGGCGCGCGTAGGTCTCGATCGTCAGGCAGGTGACCTCGTCGGAGTAGACGTCGATCATCAGATGTCCGGGAAGCGCCGCGACCAGCCCGTTCTTCTCCAGGGTTTCGTACAGGCCGTCGCCGGCGGGATCGGCGTCCTCGCTGTCCCCATACGCCTCCAGAACCCCGTAGTCGGTCCACACGGGTTCCCGGCGCGCCGACGCCGTCTCCGGCCTGATCCGCGGGTGGTGACGGGGCATCGCGTCGCACATGCGCCGGTACTCCGCCTCCCACTCCCGCATCTCCCGTTCCTGGGCGTCGGCCGCCGCCCTGACGACGGCGGCGGCGCTCGGGCAGATCTTCTGGATGGTGTGGGTCAGGCCGGGTACGTCGACGCCGCCGCGGCCGTCCGGTACGGCGAGCGCCTGGCCGGGCCGCCGCCGTACCCGAGCAGGAGGAGGATCGCGGAGACGGTGAGGGCGGCGCTGTGCCACAGCGGCGAGACGCCGGGGATGCCCGCGCCCGTCCCGGCGAGGAGCATCCGGTCGGGGTAGTCCAACGGCCCGCCACCCATGACCACGGTGATGTTCCGCACGAAGGGGCGCTGATCCAGCCCCTCCGCTGCCACGGCGGCGGCTCCGATCGCGGCGGTGAGGAGCAGCGTCCCCGCCGTCACCCGCACGACACGGCGGGTCCTCCCCCGCACCGCGGCCAGGACCAGGAGCGCGAGGCCGCCGCATCCCACGACGGCGTCGAAGCACAGCCACAGCGTGGCCGGTCTCCCGGCCAGCACGTGGTCGTCGAAGAGCCACCGGATCGGGCCCCTCGGCCCGACCCAGAACGGCACGCCGTGCGTGAGGTTGACGACGACGGGCAGCAACGGCAGCGCGACCGCGGCGACCGGCAGCGGCCACGGCCCGCGCGGAGCCCGTGGCACGGCTTCCACCCGCTGCACGGTTCCGGCCTGCGGTACGGCTCCCGGCGGCGGTACGGCGAGGTCATGGATGGATCCGGCCAGCTACACCGGCAACGTGACGCTGAGCGCCTCGACGGCGCCCACGAGCATCGTGTTCCCGGAGAACGCCTGGACGGCGCCGTACACCGTGTCCTCGAAGCCGCCGAGAAAAGCGAGGTCGAACATCAGGGGCGAGACGATGAACACCAGCACCAGGTAGGAGATCCCAGCCCACACGGTGCCCCGGCGCCAGCGACCGTCCTGGGACTGGGCCACGAGGACCAGCGACATCCACAGCAGCCAGGGCAACCCGTCCAGCACGGCGATGCTGAAGACGCTCTCGGCCGCCTCCAAACCGATCTCCTCGCTCACCGTGGAACCGATCACGGAGATCGCGGCGAGTGTCCCGGCCGCGAGCGCGGTGCACCGCAACCCACGGAAGGCGCCGGTCAGCGTCCGGTGGAACAGGATGACGAGGGCGAGTTGCCCGGCCTGGTCGAGACCGCTCACCCACCACGGCGGCCGCGGCCAGACCAGGAAGAGCAGGGAGAAGGCCAGGGCGAGGTAGAGCACCGCCCGCAGCGCGCGGATCGGCCCGGGGAACGCGACGGCCCCGGAGGGTTCAGGGGATCCGGCGGAACCGGAAGGCTCGGAGAGGGCGGGCAGGCCGATGACCCGCCCGCGGAGGATCCGCCACAGTGCCCAGCTCTGCGCCAGCCCGGCCAGGACCAGCGGCAGGACGTACCATCCCAGGTTCGGCGGCGGGTCGGGTCTCTCCCAGCCGATCATGAGGCGCCGGAGACCCCTGGCGTCGCCGTTCACCACCGCGGCTGCGCCGAAGGTGACGACCAGGGCCGCGTGGCCGCCGGCGACGAGCGCGGCGAGCCGCCCGAAGCGGTACCGGCGGCCGGAGACCAGACGGGAGACGACCGTCCTCATCTCCGTGGATCCCGCCTCGTCGGGGTCATCATGGTGATCATCAATACCAGCGTGACCCGGCAAAAGCCGATCTTTCCTGGAAACGGCACGGAATCCGGTTCCGTCCGCTCACCCGCCGAGGAGGCGGTCCAGGTCAGCGGGCGCGGCCCGAGCGGCGGGCGTGGGCGCGGTAGTGGTCGAGGACGTCCTGGCGCAGGAGGTGCCCGAAGCCCGCGTCCTCGATGCGCAGGCCCAGTTCGGGCTCGGTCACGCCGAGCGCGGCGGCGGTGGCGGCCAGGTTCCATTCGTACGCGGCCAGGTCGTTGAGCAGGCGGCCGCGCCGTACCTGGCTCTGCGACAGCCGGAACGTCTTGAGGTACGCCAGCCGGCCGTCCTCGTCCGTGATGAGCTCGCCGATGTGGTTCCCCCGCTGCGGCTCGAAGGGTGGCAGGAAACGGGACAGCCGGTAGCGGCCCATCGTGTACACCTTCCGGCGGGTGTATCCCGGGCCCAGCAGGTCGGCCGCCATGGTCCGGTCGTGGAAGGCGGCCCACTCCTCCGTCTGGCGGCCGGCCGCGGCACGCAGGTCGGCGAGCGAGCGCACCTCGGCGTCCACGACGCGGGCGCGGAAGTCGGGCACCGGCATGGTGAGCGTCGCGTAGTGGTGGATCAGCTCGCCGTACAGGTCGTGGACCAGGGTGGCGTGCAGGGCGCGGTAGTCGGCGGGGTGCGGCACCACGAACGCGGCGGCGAGGGCGTCGGCCGCGTAGACGACGACGCCGCACTGACCGGGGTGGATCTCGAAGACGCGCAACGCGTCCGCCAGCCCCCGGACCTGGACGCCGGTGTAGGCCTCCTCGGCGCGGGGCGAGAGCCCGCGGTCGATCGCACGCCGCGACCACTCCTCCCAGGCGATCTCGGGTCCGCCGAAGTGCAGTGCCAGGTAACCCTCCATCGCAAGGTGCTGGGGCATGAAGCGCAGCCGGTTCCGCGCCTCGCGGCGGACCATGCGGTGGTGGAAGCGCAGCGGCATGCGGCGGGGCGCGGGCGCGCCGTTCTTCGCCGGGTCGCGGAGCTGGGTCCCGTACGCCGCGGCGGGCGTGCCGTCGGACGTCCAGGTCGCCACGAACGCGTGCGGGATGTAGGAGACGTAGTGCCTGCGCGGCCTGACCTCGACGACGTCGAGGCCGCGGAAGGCGTCGGGGCGGGCGTCCTCGTCGAGGCCGGGGTCGTCGTGGAGGAGGGCGTCGAGCCGCAGGTCCTCGATCGGCTCGTCGCGGACCAGCGGCACGAGCCGCACGCCGCCCCACGTCTGCGCCGGGCGGGTGGTGAGCCCGGCGAGGGTGAGCTCCTCCGTCATGCGTCCTCCCCCGGGGTCCGCCGGGCATTCTCCCCTGCCTCCCCGGTCGTACGGGTCGTCCGGTCGCCCTCGTCCGGCACCGGGTCCGCCGTCTCTGAGGGCTCCGGGGACTGCGAGGTCTCCGGGGGCTCCGCCGCACCCGGAAGCTCCGCCGTCTTCGGAAGCTCCCCGGTCCCCGGGGGCTCCGCGCCCAGGAAGGCCGCGACGCGGCGTGCCAGGTGGGCGCGCAGTTCCGGCAGCCCGGTGCGGCCCTCGGCGAACCGGGCCAGCTCCGCGAGGGCGACGAGGTCCTCGGCGTCGCGGATCCCGGCGGTCGGCACGCCGGGCGCCAGCCGCCGCACGTCGAAGGCGGCGGCGTCGTACACCGGGTTGAGGTGCACGACGCCGCACGCGCCGTCCGGGTCGAGCCGGGTGCGCCAGACCCGCAGCACCTCTCCCGCCAGGCCCGGCGGCGCGTTGTCCCAGCCGTCGGAGACGATGACGAGGCGTTCGGGCCGGGCCTCCAGGGCGTCGAGGACGCGCTCGCCGAGCGGCGTCGCGCCGTGGGGGCGGACGAGCAGCGCGTCCGTACGGCCCGACAGCCACAGCGGCGTGTACCGCGAGGCCAGCGCCTCCAGCAGGAAGTCACAGGCCAGCGCGACGGCGAGCGGGCGGCGGCGCTTCTGCGCCGAGCCGTACGACGAGAAGCTGTCGTCGAGCACGGCGGCCACCCGGCCCCAGCGTCCGGCCTGCTCCCCCGCGGTACGGCGGGCCGCCGCGCGCAGCGCCTCCGTCAGCTCGGTACGGCGGCGCACCCGGTCGTCCAACGGGAGACCGAGTACGTAGGACGCCAGCCGGGTCAGCGGCATCGTGGTGAGGTCGGCGCGCGCCGCCTCCGCTCCGAGGGTGTGGGCCGACTCCTGCACGCGCAGCCGTTCCAGCCGGGTGAGCCGGGGCGCGATGCGTTCCAGGAAGGCGGCGCGGGGGATGCCGTGCTTCGCCGCGAACCCTTCGGCCACCGTGTAGGGCAGGTCGTAGATCGCCGCCTTGCGGTGGTGGGCCTGCCGCCAGCTCTCCAGGATCGGCGTGGCGTAGGCGGCCTTCCGGTGCGGGGCGAACAGGAACGTGCCCAGCTCCCCTCCCGGCGCCAGGTGGGCGTGACGGAAGGCGGTCTTGACGGCTCCGCGGTACTTCACGGCGTCGAACGCGAGGTCGGGACGGGCGGCCAGCCAGTCCCGCATGATCGCCCTGGTGCGGCGGTTGTTGACCCTGGCGCGGCGCAGCTCGTGGAACAGCCGGTAGACCCGGGGCGGCGGCAGCAGGGCCAGCCGCCGGGCGATCAGGCGTCCCTCGGCCCGGCGTCGTCCCGGGTCCGCCTCGGCGGCCGTGACCAGCAGGTTCCGGATGATCCGGGCGGCGTTGTGGTGGTTGACGTCCAGGGCGAGGGTGGCCGCGTACAGGTCGCGGTAGTTGCCGAGCATGTAGTCGTGGAGGAAGACCAGGGACAGGCTCTGCTCGCCCGCGCCGGAGTGGAACTCGCTCTGCCCGGTGGAGGTGATCGCGGCGTTCACGAACAGCAGGACGTCCTCGGCGGCGACCAGGTCCGCGAAGGTCTCCGTGCTCTCAGCGGCCACGGTGATCGCCCCGTTCTCGGTGGTCGCGACGGTACGGCGCCGGCCGGGGTGTGGAGGCACGAACTGCAAGCCAACGTTTCACAGCCGTTTCCGGAAGTCGCACCGAAGTCCCGCGGCCGGCCCTGGAACGATAACACCGGCTTGTCCGCCTTTTCCTGGCGTTTTCGCCGTCCCACGGCCGCCCATCTCACGGCCACCCAGTGTTTTTCGCCGTCTCACGGCCGTCCCTCTCACGACCGTCCGCCTCACGACCGTCCGCCTCACGGCCGTCCGCCTCACGACCGTCCGTCACCCGCCGGGCCGGTCCGGCGGCGGGACTCACGCGGGGACGCCGGTTCCTGTCCGCCGTGCCGGAGGCGGAGGTCCCGGCGGCGGAACTCGCGCGGGGACGCTCCGGTGACCCGCTTGAACGCGCTGCTCAGCGCACTCTCCGAGCCGTAGCCGACCTCACGGGCGATCATCGCCACCGTGTCGTCGCCGCGGCGCAGGCGGTCGGCGGCCAGTTCCATCCGCCAGCCGGTCAGGTATTCGAGCGGCCCCTGCCCGACGACGTGCTTGAACCGGGCGGCCAGCGTCGACCGGGACACCGCCGCGACCCCGGCCAGCTCGGCCACCGTCCAGGCGTGGGCCGGCCGGGCGTGCATGGCCCGCAGCGCGGCCGCCACGACCGGGTCGGCGAGCCCTGCCATCCAGCCGGACGCCGCGTCCGCCCCGGCGCCGGCCAGGTGCAGGCGCAGCAGGTGGATCAGCATGACCAGGGCGAGATGCCCGGTGACCAGGGTCGAGGCGAGCGGCCGGGCACGCAGCTCGACGTCGATCTGCTCCAGCGCCCAGCGTACGGTCGCGGCCTCGGCGGTGTGCCCGGGAACATGGATCACCGGCGGCAGCACGTCGAGCAGCAGCTCCTTGGCTCGCTCCCCGAAGTCGAACCGGCCGCCGATGAGAACCACGTCCTCGCCGGCGCCGACCCGCGCGACATCGCCGTCGGCCGCCGCGAAGATCGGGCCCGCCGGGACCGGCCGTATCCCAGGACCGCTCGCCAGGGTGAAGGCACGCGGCCGGGTGAGCAGGAAGCAGTCGCCCTCGGCCAGCTCGAACGGCTCCGGAACGCCCTCGACGGTGAGCAGGCAGTGGCCGCGGCGCACCGCGTTGAACTTGACCGCCGGCGGCGGCTCGAACGACAGCGCCCACTCGCCGCCCGCGACCAGCCTGACGGACAGGCGGCTGGTCGTGCCGACGAGGGCCAGGACGTCTTCGAGGGGATCGGCTTGCTGGACGCTCACACAACCATGGTGGACCCTGAACCATTCCGCGTCCAACGTCCGGTTCCTACCGTGGTGGTCATGACACGCATCACCACCCCTTTCGACGCCAGGACCACGGCCGCCGAGGTCCTCGCCGGCGTGGACCTCACCGGGCGGCGGATCATCGTCACCGGCGGCGCCTCCGGGATCGGCCTGGAAACCGTCCGGGCGCTGCGGGACGCGGGGGCCGAGGTCACCGTCGCGACCCGAAATCCCGGCGACGGGCGGCAGCCCCTGGACCTGAGCGACCTCGACTCGGTCCGCGCGTTCACGGCCGGCTGGACCGGGCCGGTTCACGCGATCGTGGCGAACGCCGGAATCATGGCGCTGCCCACGCGCCAGGTCGCCGCCAACGGCTGGGAACTGCAGCTGGCGACGAACTTCCTCGGGCACTTCGCGTTGGTCACCGGCCTGCACGAGAACCTGCGGCGGGCCGCCGGCGCCCGGGTGGTCATGGTGAGCTCGGGCGCCCAGCTGGGCGCGCCGTTCGACTTCGACGACCCGCACTTCGAGCGCCGTCCGTACGACCCGTGGGTCGCGTACGCGCAGTCCAAGACGGCCGACGTGCTGCTCGCGGTCGGCATCGCCCGTCGCTGGGCCGCCGACGGCATCACCGCGAACGCGCTCGAACCCGGCTACATCCACACCAACCTGCAGCGGCACCTCGACGCGGACGCCATGCGGGCGCTCGGCGCGATGGACGACGAGGGGAACCTGCTGACCCCCGACTACTACAAGTCCCCCGAGCAGGGCGCGGCCACCTCGGTGCTGCTCGCCGCGTCCCCGCTGCTGGACGGCGTGACGGGCCGGTACTTCTCCTCCGACAACCAGGAGGCCGAACGGGTGCCGGGCGGCGCGGGCGCGACGGCGGGCGTCGCGGACTGGTCGATGGACCCGGTCGCCGCGGACCGTCTCTGGGACCACGCGCTCGCGGCGACGGCGGCCCGCTGAACGGTCTACGCCGTCCGGTACGGCGGGCGCGCGGGGCGGCCGTACCGGAGCAGCAGGATGAGCGCGGAGACGGTGAGTGCGGCGCTGCCCCACAGTGGTGAGAAGGCGGGGAAGGGCCCGTCGGCGCCCGCCTCGGCGGTGAACGTCCAGTCGGGGTAGACCCGCAGGCCCTCGGACACGAAGTCCGGCCCCTCACCCGCCACACCGACGGTGCCCTGGATCGCGTCTCCCGGCAGGCCCGCCGGGGCGCCGAACGCGACGATCACCCCGACCGCGGCGTTGAGCAGCAACGCGCCCGCCGTCCACCGCGCCCAACCGCGGGTCCTGCGCACCACCGCGACCAGCGCCGCCGCGGTGAGGCCGACGGGCCCGGCGAGAAGGTCGAGGCCCGGCCAGAGCGGGGACGGGCTCACGGTCATGAGACGCACCGGGAGGACCGGGAGGACGTACTCGATCATCGCCCTCGGCCCGATCCAGAACGGCAGGCCGTACGCGAGGTCGAGGGCCACGGGGACCACCGGCAGCGCGACCGCGGCGGCCGCGAGCGGCCACGGTCCTAGCGGGGCCCGGACCGGGCGCGGCCGTTCCCTGTACGGCACGGCCCGCGCGCACGGGTCGCCGAGGTCGTGGGCGGACCGGGCCAGCCACACCGGACCGCAGAGTTGCAGGACGGCGGTGACGCCGTGGAGCAGCAGGAGGCCGGGGTCGCCGGGCAGGGTGGAGTCGCCGAACCCGATGAACTCGCCAGCCCCGGTGACGTCACCGAAGAACAGGGCCGTGAGGGCGAGGGGCAGCAGCAGGACGCCGGCCCCCGACCACACGGTGACCCGGCCCCATCGGCCGTCCCCGGCCTGGGCCGCCAGGACCAGCACCATCCAGAACGACGAGAGCAGCCCGCCCAGCCCGGCGACGGCGAAGAGCCGCTCCACGACAAGGAGGTCGAGCAGGTCTGCCGTCTCCTGGCCGATCGAGGAGATCCCGGCGACCAGCCCGGCCACGAGCGCGGTACGGCGAAGCAGCGGGGAGGCACCGGTCAGCACCCGGTGGAACAGCACCGCGAGGGCGAGCGCCATGAACCCGTGGACCACACCCGTCAACGGGGACGGGAGCGGCGTCAGCCACGCGACCAGGTACCAGACCAGGTCCGCGTAGAGGACCGCCCGCAGCCGGCGGACGTCATCGTCCGGCGCCCGGAACGGCCCGGCCGGCCGGCCGCGGAGGATCTGCCAGAGCATCCACCCCTGGAGCACGCCGGGAAGGAGCAGCGGCAGCCAGAACCATCCCGGGGACGCGGGCGGCTCCGTGACGGTCTCGTGGGTCACCAGCCACCAGGCGGCGCCGCCCTCGCCCGTGATCACGGCGACGATGACGGAGACGACGGCCGCGACGGCGTAGCCGGCGGCGGCGAGCGCGGCGAGCCGCCCGAAGCGGTACCGGCTGCCGGGGAGTCCGGCGGCCTCGGAGGCTTCAGCGTCCCCGGATACTTCGGCCTCCCCGGGAGGGGCGGCCTCCCCGGGAGGGGCGACGCCCGCGGAGGGGACGTCATCGGAACGGTCGCGGTGACCGGGGCGGAAGCGGCGCACGAGTATTCCCTGGGGGGCGAGGGGACGGGTCGAAGGGATGGAGAAGGAAGACGGACGGGGTGAGCGGGACGTCGGGTTGCGGCGAGCCGCTCCGGGAACGCCGATCTTCATCGGCTCCGTGTCAGAGGTCGCCGAGGTTCGCGAGGATGGCGCGGACCTTCCTGGCGTTGGCGTGGTGCGGGCCGTACCTGCGTTCCAGGTCGGGCAGCAGGCGGCCGAGCGTGTGCCCGGCCCGCGCCGTACGGCCCGCGCCGAGTTCCACCAGGCCGATCTGGCAGCGGAGTTCGAGGATGCGGTCCTCCTCGGCGCCGAGCCGCCTCTCGTCGTCGAGGAGCCGGCGGAGATCGGACAACGCGAGGTCGGTCTCGCCCACGGCCGCGTGGCAGTTCGCCTCCATCAGCCGGCAGCGCAGGGCGAGGTTGCTGCCCGGCCCCTCCACGGCGGTGGCGTCGGCGGCCAGCCTGCGGAACTCCGGCGCCGCCCTGCGGTAGTCCCCGCCGAGGAAGAGGAGCTCGGCGAGCTCGATCCGCAGGCCGATGACCTCGGAGCTGGTCGGGCCGAACGACCCTGCCGCGGGGCCCACCATCTCCGCCAGCGCGTCGGCCGCCTGGCCGAAACGGGACGACGCCTTGAGCGCCTCGGCCTCCCGGCGGGCCCGCTCGATGTCCTCGTGCCCGATCTGCACCGACCCGGCGGCGAACCGGAACCGCGGCCGCACCGGGTGGGCGAGGCCCCGCCGTTCGCGGTGCTGCTGCCGTTCGGCGTGCGGGGCCCGTTCGGGGTGCGCGGCCCGGCCGGAGTGGGGGATCCGTTCGGCCTGCGGGGTCTGTTCCGCGTACGGGGCCCTGTCTGTGTGCGGGGCCCTGTCTGTGTGCGAGGCCCGGTCGGGGTGCGGGACCCGGTCGGCGTACGGGACCCGGTCGGCGTGCGGCGGGGCGGTGATGCGGCCCACGACCGTGGCGTACATCCGTGCCGGATGGGGCGTGTCCAGGTCGACGTAGCCGGGGAAGGGCGGCAGCTCGCGGCAGAAGTCCAGCAGCCGGTCGTAGACGACGTCCGCGGCGTCCGGCCGGTCGTCCGGATCCTTGGCCAGCAGCCACAGGACGAGGCGTTCCAGCTCCTCGGGGACGTCCGGCCGCCTGGCGCGCAGCGACCTGGGCGGGACGTCGGTGTGGTTGCGCATCGTGGCCAGCGCCGTGGGGGCCGCGAACTGGTTGTCCCCGGCGAGCATCTCGTCGAGGATCACTCCGAGGGCGTACAGGTCGCTCCGCGGGCTGACGGCCCCGGTCATGGCCTGCTCGGGCGCCATGTACGCGGGAGTGCCGAGCACCTCGCCCGTCCCGGTGAGGCGGATCCCCCCGTCGGCGTCCGCCCCGGCGGAGGCGAGGGCGGCGGCGATGCCGAAGTCGAGGACCTTGACCGTGCCGTCGGGGCAGAGCATCAGGTTCCCGGGTTTGAGGTCCCGGTGCACCAGCGCGTCGGCGTGGGCCACGGTCAGCACGGAGCACACCTGCGCGGCGATCGCCGCGGCCCAGGCCACGGGGATCGCGGTCTCGTCGAGCAGCGCCGAGACCGGGATCCCCCTGATGAGCTGCATGACCATGTAGAGGTCGTCGCCATGTGGGCCGCAGTCATAAACGGTGGGAACGCCGGGGTGTTCCAGTCTGGCCGTAATTCGCGATTCGCGCACGAAACGCCGGGCCAGTTCCTTGTCCGGGCGGCCATCGGGAAACCGGGCTGTTTTGATGAATTTGACGGCGATCCGCCGGTCCAGGCGGTTGTCGTAGCCGAACCAGACCTCCCCCATTCCGCCGGAACGGCGGGATGCGGGATCCAGCTCGTAACGTCCGCCGATGACGGTTCCTCTGCCCAAAACCCCGCCTCCAGGAAAGGCGTCAACTTGTCGGATAAATCCGGAGAACCTTACGACGGAAAAATACAGGTTCGCATGCCGCGCCGCCGAGGCGTCTCAGCAATCGGCCGATCCCGGCCTCCGTCACCCCGTCGGCGGGGCGTTTTCCGGTCGCACGGTCCCGGCCCCTCTCGCCGCCTTGACGGACGTTTTCCGGCGGAACGGCCACAGTTCCCGCCATCGCCTCGATGAGCGTTTTCCGCCGGGCCCGTCAGGCTCCGCTTGCCCTGCCGGGGGCGTTTTCCCGGCGGTTTCCGGTTCCGGTTTCCGCCGGCGGCGGGGATCAGCCGAAGACCCTGTCGCGCGTGAGGTCCAGGGCGGTCAGGACCGCGCCCTGCAGGACGGCGTTGCCCGCCACCGTGCTCGCGCGGACCTCCGTCGGAGCCGGGGACAGGTCGCGCAGCCGCCCGGCGACCGGCTCGGCGAGGCCGGCGCCGCCCTCGCGTCCGATGCTCCCGCCGAGGATGACCAGACCGGGGTCGAGGATGGTGACGAGGGCGGCGGCGCAGGCGGCGATCCGCCCCGCCGTCTCGTCCCTGTCGAGATCGCGCAGGACGTCGGGCCCCACGAGGTCGCAGAAGAACCCGCCGTCCGTCCGCAGCATGCCGATCTCGCCCGCGCCGCCCGACGCGCCGCGCCGTATCCGGCCGTCCAGCACGAGCGCGGCGCCCACGCCCTCGTCGAGCCAGAGCAGCACGAAGTCGTCGCGCCCGGTGGCGGCTCCCGTGCGGTGCTCGGCGACGGCGGCGAGGTTGACCTCGTTCTCCAGCGTCACCGGGACGCCCAGGCCGCGCCGTACCGTCTGGAGCAGGCCGGGCTCCCAGCCCGGTACGTCGTTCGGGGCCACCAGGTCGCCGCGCCGGGGGTCCACGAGGCCGGGCGCGCCGAGCACGACGGCGTCCAGGGCCCGGCCCGCGGCGGCCTCGGCGACGACGCTCTCGATGAGCGCGGCCAGGCCGGACGTCCCGTCGGCGCCGGAGGACGCGGAAGCGGCGCCGGCCTCGTCCGGCCCTGCCGTACCGGAGAAGCCGGAAGATCCGGAAGTGCCGGAAGTGCCGGACGAGACGGGCGAGACGGGCGAGACGGAGGGATCAGAGGAGCCAGGGGGACCGGAGGGCCCGCCCGGGACCGCGCCCCCTCCAAAGCAGGGAGTGGAACCGCGACCGGTCCAGGGAAAGTCGCGTACGGCGGAGCCGACCGTCCGGCCGGCGATGTCCGCGACCGTCACGTTGACCGCGGTGCGCCGCACGTCCACCCCGGCCACGTGGGCGCGGCCGGCCACGATCCCGAACAGCCGGGCGTTCGGTCCCCGCCGGTTCTCACCGCACTCGCCGGCCACCTCGATCAGGCCGCCGTCCCGCAGCCGCTCGATCAGGTCGGACACGGTGGGCCTGGACAGGCCGGTGAGCTCGCGGAGCTGCGGGGCGGTCAGCGGACCGCGTTCGAGCAGCAGATCGAGGACGAGCCGATCGTTGATCGCCCGGGCCGTCGCCGGGGTCGCGGTCTTCATCCCGCCATATTAGTCAGGGATCCTGCCTGTTCACCTTTTCATCAGGAAGCCTGCCTGTTAGATTCTCCGGCATGAGCCCCCACCGTGCCATCGCCGCCGTCTTCGCCCTCCACGGTGCCGTCGCGGGCAGCCTGGCCACCCGCGTCCCCTGGATCCAGGACCACCTCGGCCTCAGCCCGGCCGTCCTCGGCTTCGTTCTGTTCTGCCCCTCGATCGGAGCCTTCGTGGGGATGCCGATGGCAGCCCGGCTGGCCCACCGCCTCGGCGGGACCGTCGCCACCCGCCTCCTGATCGCGCTGTGGTGCGCGGGCCTCGCGCTGCCCGCCCTCATGCCCGCGCCCGCCTGGCTGTTCCCCACGTTCCTGCTGTACGGCGCGGCCGCCGGCATGAGCGACGTGGTGATGAACTCCCATGCCGTGGTGGTCGAGCGGCACCTCGGGCGGTCCATCATGTCGGGGCTGCACGGCATGTGGAGCGTGGGCAGCCTGGTCGCCGCCGGAGCCGGGACCCTGGCCGCCCAGGCGGAGATCGACGCCCGCCTGCACCTCGGGGTGACCGCGCTCGTACTGGTCGCCCTCGCCGCCGTCGCCGGGCGCGGCCTGCTGGCCGACACCACCTCCGCCGGCGCGCCGGCGCCGCGCCGCTTCGCCCTGCCCTCGCGGGCCATCGCGGTCGTCGGCCTGCTCGGGTTCTGCGCCACCTTCGCCGAGGGGTCGAGCACGAACTGGTCCGCCCTCTACCTGACCGAGGTGACCGACGCCGGGCCGGGCGTCGCCGCCGCCGGCTACACGGTCTTCATGTTCTTCATGGCGGGCACCCGTCTCATCGGGGACCGGTTCGTCCGGCGCTTCGGGGCGGTGGCGACCGTCAGGGCAGGCGGCGCCGTGGCCGTGATCGGCGGCGTGATCGTGGTCGCCTCCCGCGCGCCCCTCCCGGGCATCGCCGGGTTCGCCCTGCTCGGGCTCGGCATCGCGGTGATCGTGCCGCTGGTGTTCGTCACGGCGGGCAACACCGGTCCGACGCCGGGGGACGGCGTGGCGGGCGTCGCGACCATCACGTACCTGTCGGGGTTGCTCGCCCCCGCCGTCACCGGCTGGATCGCCGACGGCCTGTCCTATCCGGCGGCGTTCGGAGTGATCACCGGTGTGATCGCGCTGGTGCCGTTCCTGGCCGTGGCCCTGCGCCCGCGTGCCGCGGCCTCCGCCCCGGAACCGGCGGTCCCGACGGGCCGCGGGTGACGGCGGTCCGTGCCGTCCCCGGTGCGGGAGGCGTGGAAAAATCTCCCTGAACCGGGATCGATCCCATCGAACTTCTCCCCGGATCCGGCGGTCCAACCGGGTGAAGTCCACACGGGGGACTCATCGACTCGGGAGGTCCGATGAGAACGAAGATCGCAGCGGTCACGGCGGCGATCCTGACCGCAACGGCGCTCGGGGGGATCGGGACCGCGAACGCGGCACCGGCGTCGCAGACGAAGACGGTGTCGCCGACGGGGACGGCGCTCCACGCCGGTGCGGCGCCGTACGGCGGGACCGAGCGGCATGCGGACGCTGGACATCGCGCGGACGCGACGCCGCACTCGGAGGCGATCCGGTACGCCTCGGTGCGGGGCTGCACCGACAAGCACGAGGTGCGGTACCCCTGCGGGAGGTGGCGCCTGGTCACCCACGGCGGCGAGCGGCGGGAACTGCCGGACGCCCGCACCACGCCGGTGGACGGGAAGGGCAGGCCGCAGAAGTACTCCGTCGCGCCGATCGAGGTCAGCGGCGACGGCCTGCACGTCGCCTACTTCAGGAAGTCCGACGGCCGGCTGGTCGTCCGGGAGATCGGCGGGAAGGTCCGCGCCATGGCCGGCGTGCTGCCCGCCCGCGTCGGGATAGACGATGTCACGCTGGTCCTGTCCCAGGACGGCGCTCGCCTGGCGGTCGTCCTGCCGGAGGACCGGAAGCGGCCCTCCCGGGTGTACGACACCGCGAGCGGCGCGCTGCTCTGGACCGTGCCGTGGAACCGGGTGCTTCTCGGGTTCAGCGCCGACGACGACGAACTCCTGACGCACAGCGGAGCGACCGACACGGTCCTGCGCGTCCTCGGGCCCTCCGGAGAACGGCTGCGCGGCCGGACCCTGGACGTCGACGAGGGCGTCTACGCCCCCTACGGCCTCGCCGCGGACGGCACGACCGTGGTGACGGCGCAGGAGAAGGACGGCCGGTGGGACGTCGTCGTCCACGACCTCGCGTCGGGCAGGGTGCTGATCCGGGTGCCGGTCGGCAAGAACCCGCCCGAGACACTGGCCTGGACGGGTCCGGAGGAGGTCACCGCCCACTTCGTCACGTACGGCGGGAACGTCAACGACATCCGGCCGACCCGGGTGCGCGTCGTGCGGATCGACACGGTCACGGGGAAGAGCAGGGTCCGGGAGTCCTACAAGGTCCTGTCCGACACGATGTCGTTCGCCAGTTGCGGCGGCTGATCCCGTCTGGTACCGCGACCTCAGGCGGCGGAGGGCTTGCGGGCGGCGAACCGTTCGATGACGCCGCGCGTGAGGCGTTCGTGGCGCTCGATCCCGAACCCCATCGCCCGCACCCGCGGCAACGGCCGGCGGCGGTAGTGCTCGCCCTGCAACGGCACGGAGACGGCGTCGGCCAGCGTCTGCAGCACCCGGACCGGCCAGGAGGTCGAGACCACGTGGTCGGCCAGGAGCAGCAGGCCGCCCGACCGCAGGACCCGGGCCATCTCGGCGAGCGCCGTCTCCTCATCGGGGATGGCGCACAGCGAGAACGTGCAGACGACCGTGTCGAAGCGCGCATCGGGGAACTCCAGCGCCCGCGCGTCGCCCTGACGCAGATCGGCCACCAGGCCGAGGGCGCGGGCCCGGCGGCGGGCGATCACGAGCATGGCGTCGCTCCACTCCACCCCGGTCAGCCGGATGCCGGGCGGGTAGTGGGGAAGGTTCAGGCCGGTGCCCGCGGCCACCTCCAGCACGTCGCCGGCCGCCTGCCCGCACAGCCAGCGGCGGGTGTCACCGAAGAACCTGCGTTCCGCGAACGCCATCCGACGGTCGTAGGAGTCGGCCTGCCGGTCCCAGTACCGGCGCAGCCGCCTCTCCCGGCCGCCTTCTTCCGCCCGTCCGTGTTCCCTCGCCGCAGAGTCCGCCATCGCTTCACCCTAACCAGGCGTTTCCGGTCATGGCGCGGCCCGTCTCCCGGATCCGGACACCGGACGCGCGGCGGACCGTATGGACCTGTCTGACGCGCCGCCATTGGACCTGTCCGTTGGACCGATGTGGCGGCAGGGTGAACTCGCGAGCCTGGGATCCGCCAGGCGCGGACGCTGGAGCTGAGCGCGGTCTTCATGCTGATCACCTTCGTCGTCTTCGCCGTCTACGGGCTCTTCGCCGCCTCGGTGCGCGACCGGGTCGTCTCCCGGCCGCGGG
Organism: Streptosporangium sp. NPDC048047; assembly: GCF_040653115.1. NCBI lineage: Bacteria > Bacillati > Actinomycetota > Actinomycetes > Streptosporangiales > Streptosporangiaceae > Streptosporangium > Streptosporangium sp. NPDC048047. The sequence continues at coordinate 167,852 of NZ_JBEZNH010000009.1, forward strand.
TGACGGCGTGGCTGGGGAGGGTCTTCGCCGTCTCCTTCGTGGCGCTCGGCGTCCGGCTCGCCCTCACCGACCGTCAGCCCGATCCACGACAGAGGTCCATCCCATGCATCTGCAGCACTCGCCCGAGGTCCGGGCGGAACATCCGGAGCTCGTGGCCGGCGCCGTGTTCGCCACCGGGATCACCGCGGACGTCTCCGCCGAGTCCCGGATCGCGGTGTACACCGCGATCGCCGAGTCCCGGCTCGCGGCCGGCCCGGAGACCGGGTTCCCCGAGATCCAGGCCTGGCGGCGGGCGTTCTCCAGGATGGGACTCAAGCCGACCCAGTACCGGTGCGCCTCGGAGGCGCTGCTGCGGCGCTTCAGGAAGGAGGGGGTGCTCCCGCGGATCCACCCCCTGATCGACCTGTGCAACGCGATCTCGCTGGCGTTCGCGATCCCGGTGGCGGCGCTCGACCTCTCCCGGGTCTCCAAGGGGCTCGACGTACGGCACGCGGACGGCGACGAGGTCTACCAGACCTTCTCCGGGGAGACGGAGCACCCCGACCCGGGCGAGGTGATCTTCGCCGACGCCGCGGGACGGTCGCACGCCCGGCGGTGGACCAACCGGCAGAGCGGCCACTCGGCCGTCCGGGACACGACGGCCACCGTGCTGATCGTCACGGAGGCCGTGCACGGCACCGCGTCCGCGGACATCCCGGAACTGGTGTCCGCGGTCACCGGCGAACTGCACCGCGTGTGGGGAATCACCTCGCGGAGCGCGGTCCTGACCCCCTCCACCCCCCGCTTCGAGTTCCCCTAACCCTCCAGGATCAGGTAGCCGCGGTGTGGCACCTCCGCGTCGACCGTCACCCGGTCGCCGTCCCGCCGCACCGGGACCTCCCGCGGTTCGGTGAGCGGTTCCAGCAGGGTGGCGCGGAGCCCCTCGCCCGCGGGGAAGCCGGTGACGACGGGCACGGCGGGGTCGGCCGAGCCGTTGGCGACGGCCAGCCGCCGGTGGCCGCCCACCCGCGCGTACTGCGGCATCAGGTACGGCCCGCCCGAGACCAGCGGCAACCCGCCGTCCGACGCCGGCGGCCGTGCGCCGTCCGGTCCGCCCGGGGCCGGCGGCGACCCGCCGTCCGACGCCGATGACCGTCCGCCGTCCGCTCCGCCCGTGACCGCCGGCGACCCGCCGAGCCAGCGGACCGCCGCCTGCGCCAGGCGCAGCCCGTCGTCGCACCGGCCCAGCCGCTCCGGCGCGCACGCCGCCATGGTGAGGACGCGCCCGCCGAGGGCGTTGACGTGCGCCACCCGTCCGGCGCCCCAGTGTTCGCCGCGCGGGGTGAGCACCTCCGTCCACACCTCGGCGTCCCGCGCGGCCGTCAGCCGTGCCACCGCCGCCTGGACGTTGACGCTGAGCAGCGCGCCGCCGTCCCGGACGCGCTCCACGGCGTACGGCCGCGGCGACGTCGTCTCGCGGGCGACGACCTCGGACACCGACGCCCCGAGCAGTTCGCCGTATCCGCGTTCGGTGAGGATCGCCGCGGCGGCGCCGTCCAGCAGCACCCCGCCGCGCAGCAGCTCCGCCGGGTCCGGCACCGCCCAGGCCGTCGCGCCGAACACCGCGGTGACCGGTGCGACGCCCGCCCGGATCGGGATGCCGTACGGGAGCAGGTACTCCGCGGCCCGCAGCGGGTCCGCCACGAGGCCGCCGAGCGTTCCGTCGCCGTGGGCGCGGGCGGCGGTGTCCTCCCACCACGGGACTCCGACGCCGAGGGTCTCCAGCTCACCGGTGACCGTGGCGTCCAGCGCCGGGCGGGAACGGGTGAGCATCCGCCCGACCCGGGGGTAACGGCCGGGATCGCCGGTGACGAACGGGAACACGTCGAGCAACAGCGCGTCCGCGCCGGACAGGTGGGCGGTCACCATCTCCGACCACGTCTGGGTGTCGGACTTGCTCCACTCGGTGTGGCTCCAGTTCTCCACCTCGGGCGCCACCTCGACGCCGGCGGGGCGTGGCGGCCGTTGCAGTTCCAGCATCGCGATGGAGTAGGCGAGCCGCCGGCCGGGGGCGTCGCCGTACGGGGCGAAATGCGGGCGGTGCGCCTCCACCAGGTCGAAGAGCGCGCCCCACGACCTGCCCTCGGCCGAGGCGACGCCGAGGCCCGAGCTCATCAGGCCGAGCCGCGCGCGGCCGGCGACGGCCCGCCGTACCAGGGTGACGACCTCGAGTTGCGCCTCGCGCCAGGTCCGCTGGAGCAGCGCCCGCCACGGGTGCGGCTCGCCGGGCGCGGTGATCGCGGCGACGAGCTCCTCGCGGGTGGGCTCCTCCCCGGCGAGGCGGTGGAAACGCGCCAGCATCCCGGGTTCGAATCCGCCGCCCCAGGTCAGCGGCGCGTGGTTGTGGAAGCGGAAGTCGTCCTCCAGCCACATGACGCGGAAGCCGATGCCGGCGAAGCGCCCGTAGTGCGCCGCCAGCCAGTCACGCCAGACGGGGCAGGCGAGCGACGCGGCGGCCGTGGACGTCTCGCCCGTGGGCGAGACCAGTGGCGCGAAGCCGAGGTCCTGGATCCGCCCGCGGTCGGCGTGACCGACGGTGACCCACGGGTTGAGGCTGACGGAGACGTCCCGGGCGGACAGCGCGTCCCGGGCCGCGCGGACCGTCTCGAACCACAGGTCCTCGCCGTCGCCGGCGGGGTGCCCGGCGTGCAGTTCCTCCGCGCCGGTCATCAGCACGACCTCCTCCACCCCGTGCGCGGCGCAGAAGTCCGCCAGCGGGCCGGGGTCGCGTCCGGGGAGGACCTGGTAGCGCAGGTGGTAGCGGGTCATCGCTGGCCGCGCTCGAAGTAGGCGGCCAGCTCCGGGTCCAGCGGTGGCACGTCGTACGGCGTGCCGCCGTCGCGCAGCGACATCGTGGCCATGTACCCGGCGGCGACGCTCATCCGGGCCGACACCGGTGAGGTGTCGGTGGTCCCGCCCTCACGCACGAAACGGTTGAACTCCGCGATGATCCCGGTGTCGGCGCCGCCGTGCGAGCCGGCCGCCGCGGGCACCCGGTAGGCGATGTCGCAGTCGTCGCGGTAGCCGCTCGGCCCGGTGTTCCAGACCTTGACCGTGTCGCCGGGTCCGTCGCCGAAGTTCTCCAGCCGCCCCTCGGTGCCGATGACGGTGTAGTTGCGCACGTAGTCGGGACTGAAGTGGCACTGCTGGTAGGCGGCGATGACGCCGTTGTCCAGGCGCATGTTCATCACCGAGACGTCCTCGACGTCCACGACGTGGTTGAGGCCGCCGCGCCGGGCGGGCGGCCACTCGAACTCCTTGAGCCAGTTCTCCGGCCGGGGGGTGCCGGACGCGCGGCGCGGCAGGTCGCCGTAGAGCATCAGGTCGCCGAAGGCGTTGACGCGCGTGGTGTAGCCGCCGGCCAGCCAGTGGACGACGTCGAGGTCGTGGGCGGCCTTCTGCAGGAGCAGGCCCGTGGTGCGGGTGCGGTCGGCGTGCCAGTCCTTGAAGTAGTAGTCGCCGCCGTAGGAGACGAAGTGGCGCACCCAGACGGTCTTCGGCTCGCCGATGACGCCCTTGCGGATGATGTCGCGCATGGTCCGCACCACGCCCATGTGCCGCATGTTGTGCCCCACGTAGAGGCGGGTGCCGGTCTCCCTGGCGGTGCGCAGGATGCTGTCGCAGCCCTCCACGGTGATGTGCAGGGGTTTTTCCAGGTAGACGGCCTTCCCGGCGCGCAGGCAGTCGATCGCGACGCGCTCGTGGGTGTCGTCGGGGGTCATGACGATGATCGCGTCGAGGTCGGGGCGGCCGAGCAGTTCGCGGTAGTCCTCGGTAAGGACGTCGGCGTCGAACCGCGCGGACTGCCGTTTGAGCACCGCAGGATCGGAGTCGCACAGCGCCGCGACCACCGACCCCCGGCCCGGCCGGTGGGCCGAGAGCGCCAGGCTGGTCCGTAGGCCGAGGCCGATGACTCCGATGCGCAGGTCTTCCACTTCTCATCCCTTCTCAGGTCGTACGGCCTCTCAGGTCGTACGGCGGAGCGTCCCTGGGCCGTACGGCTCCGCAGGCCGTACGGCGGGGCGGGTGGTACGGCGGGGCGTCAGCCCTTGGCGATGGACGCCTCGTACTCGGCCCTCATCGCGGCGCCGCCGCGGTCCATCCACTTCTTCACGAACCCCTGCCACTCGGAGAGCGGCTTGCGGCCGGTGACGACGTCGACCACCATGTCCGAGCCCATGGTGGACAGCTCGCCGCCCTTGGTGGTGAAGGTGTCGGAGAAGTGGCCGGTGGTGACGCGCTCCTGGAGCATGGGCGCGACCTTCGTCTCGAAGTCGTGGATGAGCCGGGTCCCCTCCGGCTTGCCGGGCAGGTAGATCGCGGCGGGCGAGCCGACGACGAACGAGATCGGCTGCTGGGTGGCCGGGACCTCGGCGGCGCCCCGGTCGGTGAAGGTCAGCTCGCCGTCCTTCCGGGTGAAGTGGACGCCCTCGACGCCGTAGTTGACGAGCTGGTTCTCCTCGGTGCCGAACGGCGCGGCCATGAAGTTCAGCACGTTGAGGAGCATCTCGATCCGCTTGGGATCGACCTTCTTGCTGATGGCGGTGAAGCCGACCGAGCCGAGGCCCGCGTTGTAGACGGGCTTGGCGTCCGGGGTGGCGGCGAAGGGGACGACGGCCCCCAGCTCGTACTTCTGCGTCCGCGCGTCGTTGTAGAAGCCGGGGAAGGACTCGACGTAGGCGCCGAGCTGGCCGTTGGCCACCTTCTCCTTGGTGGTGGCGAGCGTGGCGTCGGGCCAGAAGAGGCGGGCCTTGAAGCACTTGACGGCGAACTCCAGGGCCGCCTGGTATTCGGGCGTCTCGTACTGGTGGACCAGCTTGCCCCCCGTCAGCCGCCAGGTGTTCGGCGCGCCGTACCACTGGCTGAACATGTGGACGTGGTTGACGTAGGAGGGTTCGAGCACGTACTTGTTCCGCTTGGCGTCCAGGAGCTGGACGGACTTCTGGAAGAAGTCGTCGGCGCCGGTGAAGCCGATGCCGCCGACCGGCCGCCAGAAGTCCTGGTTGACCAGGTAGACCTGGCCGAAGCGGCTGTAGGAGACGGCCACACCGAAGATCTTGCCGTTGGTGACGGCCGACTTCCAGGCGACGTCCCCCAGGTTCGCCAGGTTCGGGTACTTCTTGATCGCGTCGCCGGCGAGGTGCGGGGTGAGGTCGTGAAACTTCGCCTCCAGCAGCTCGGGCACGCGCTGCAGGCCCTGGTTCGGCGGGAACCACACCAGGTCGGGCAGGTCGTCACTGGCGATGACGGCGTTGAACTTGTCGGGGTAGCCGTCGCCGACCACGATGTTCATGTCCCATCGGGCGTTGAGGCGCTTGCCGAGTTCCTGGAGGTAGGCGCTCTTGTCGGCGCCCGGCGGCGCCACGTCCCAGGTCTGGGTGAGGGCGGTGATCCGGCTGCCGTCGCCGGGCGGCGCCGGGACCGACCTGACGAGCTTCTCGGGATACCTCAGGTACGCCGGGTCCTGGCCGGCGTCGACCGGCAGGTCGGGGACAGGGATCTTCGCGGGGGTGTAGGTGGGGAGCCGGAGCTTCCGGGACAGGTCGGCGCCGCCCTTGCCTGCTCCGGCGGCGCCGCCGCCCTCGCCTCCGCAGGCGGCGAGCCCGGCGGCCGTGGCGCCGGCGAGCGCGAGTCCGAGGAAACCGCGGCGGGACATGCTCATGGACATGGGTCTCTCCTGGGGGGTGGTTCTCAGCCCTTGATGGCGCCGGTGAGGACGCCCTTGGTGAAGTACTTCTGCAGGAAGGGGTAGGCGAGGAGGATCGGCACCAGGGCGACGACGAGCACGGCCATCTGGACCGAGGCGGTGGGCAGGTCGCGGACGATCGCCACGTCGGTGCCCTGCGCGGCCCCGCCGCGGAAGATGTACTGGCGCAGGACGAGCTGGATCGGGTGCCTGTCGTGGTCGTCGATGTAGAGGAGCGCGCTGAACCAGCTGTTCCAGTAGCCGACGGCGTAGAAGAGGCCGACCACCGCGATCACCGCCTTGGACAGCGGGATAGCGATCCGCCACATCATGCGCCACTCGCCGGCGCCGTCCATGCGGGCCGCCTCGAACAGCTCGTCGGGCAGCCCCTGGAAGAAGGCACGGACCACGACCACGTTGAAGGCGTTCACCAGGACCGGCACGATCACCGACTGGTAGGTGTTCAGCATGCCGAGCTCTTTGACCATCAGGTAGGTCGGGATCATGCCGGGGGTGAACAGGAAGGTCGCCAGCACCATCACGAGGATCGGCCTGCCGCCGAGCATGCCCCGGCGCGACAGCGCGTAGCCGAGGAAGACCGTGCAGAGCAGGCTCAGCACGGTGCCACTGAGGGTGATGCCGACGCTGGTCAGCACGGCGCGGGTCACCGCGCCGCCGGACAGCACCAGCCGGTACGCCTCCAGCGTCGGGTGGGACGGGAGGAGCACGTAGCCGCCGCCGTTGGCGACGCTCTCCGCGCGCCCGGTGAGGCTGGTGCCCACGGCCAGGCCGAACGGGTACAGCACGGCCAGCACGATCGCGGTCAGCGCGGCGGTCTTCAGCGCGCGGCCCGCGACGGTCGGGCGTTCCATCCACGGCGGCCTCGTCGGCGGACTCGTGAACCTCTGCGTACGGCCCGCGGCTGCCGGGCGTCGCGTCCGCGGCGGTCTCATCGGTAGATCCCCTGTTCTCCGAAGCGGTGGGCGAGCCTGTTCGCGGCGTAGATCAGGGCGGCGCCGATGAGGCCCTTCATCAGGCCGGCGGCGGTGCTCATCCCCCAGTCGCCGTTGATGACACCGTGGTAGTAGATGTAGGTGTCGATCACCTCGGACGCCTCGGCCCCGACGGCGTCACGCTGGAGCACCATCTGCTCGAAGCCGACCGACAGGATGTCGCCCAGCCGCAGGATCAGCAGCATGATGATCACTGGCCGGATTCCGGGCAGCGTCACGTGCCACAGCCGGCGCTTCCAGTCGGCCCCGTCGATCGCGGCGGCCTCGTACTGGCTCATGTCGATCGCGGTGATGGCGGCGAGGAAGATGATGGTCCCCCAGCCGGTGTCCTTCCAGATCACCTGCGCGGTGGCCATGAGCTTGAACAGCCCCGGGTCGGCCATCAGGTTGCCGATGGTGACGTCGTGCGCGGCCAGGAACGTCGTGATGGTGCCGGCGCCACCGATGACCTGCTGGAACATCGCGACCACGACCACCCACGACAGGAAGTGCGGCAGGTAGACGACGGTCTGGACGAGGCGTTTGACCCGGTCGCCGACCAGCGAGTTCAGCGCCAGCGCCAGCGCGATCGGGGCGGGGAAGTAGAGGACGAGCTGGAGTGCGGTGATCTGCAGGGTGTTGCCCACCGCGGTCCAGAACTCCGGCTCCTCCAGGAGCGTCACGAAGTTCTCCAGCCCCACCCACGGGCTCCCGTCGATCCCCAGGAACGGCGCGTAGTCCTTGAACGCGATCACGTTCCCGAGCAGGGGGACGTAGAAGAAGACGACGAAGTACAGCACGCCCGGCAGGCACAGGAGCAGCAGCGTCCAGTCCCGTCTCAGCCGATCGCGGAGGGTCCGGCGTCGAGGGCGGGCGGCCACCTGGACCTCCGCCGCGGGGGCCGCCGTGGATGCGACCACGTCTCACCTCCAGGGTCGGAACGAAGTCCCTGGAGGCTAGCGCTCATTTATGCAAGCAACTAGAGTAAATAGCGCAGAAATGAGCAATCGATGCGCGGCGGCGATCCGGCCGTGACCCAAGAGTTACGGCGGACCGGCCGTCCCCAGGCATGCCTGACCTGCTCTCGGACACGCCCGATCCCAGGGCGCGATGTCACGGACGGGCCGCCACGGCCCGGGAGGGAATATTCAAGCGGGGATCGTAAAGAGCAGCCGCTCGGCGTGGTCGAGTGCCAGCCGTACGGCGCCCAGGACGATGCACTCGCCGCCGAGCCCGGAGACGACGGCCCGCGGCGGGTACAGGCAGTGCTCGTCCAGCGACTCCTGGATCGGCTCCACCAGCAGGTCACCCGCGGAGGAGAGGCCGCCTCCGATGATCACCATCTCCGGATCGAGCGGGTTGACCACGGTGATCAGTCCGGCCGCCAGGGCGCGCCCGAACTCCCCGACCGCCAGGCGTGCCTTCTCGTCGCCCGCCCGCGCCCTGCCGACGGCGAACTCCGCGCTCTGCCGGCCGCCCCGCAGCTCGCCGGGCTCCACCGCCATCGAGTAGTCCATCACGTGGCGGAAGGCCGACCAGTTGTCGTTGGGCTGGGAGCCGATCTCGCCCGAGGCGGCGTGGGCGCCCCGGTGCACCCGGCCGCCGATGAGCAGGCCCATGCCGATCCGGTCACCGGCGAAGAGGTAGACCACGTCGTCGCAGCCCCGGGCGGCCCCGCGCCAGTGCTCGGCCATGACGGCCAGGCGCATGTCGTTCTCGACCACCACCGGCGCGGGGATCCGCGCGGACAACTCGGCGTGCAGGTGCAGCCCGGTCCAGCCGGGCAGCACGATGCTCTTGACCACGCGGCCCTCACCGTCGACGACACCGGTGGTGCCCACGCCCACGACCGCCAGCTCGGCGACGGTGAGCCCGGCGTCGGCGGCGGCCAGCCGGACCAGCTCGGCGACGGCGGACAGCCGGTCGGCCGCCGGGGTGTCGGCGGGAAGCGGCTGCCTGCGCACCGCCCTGTCCTCCCCGCCCAGGTCGCAGACCATGACCTGGAGGCTGGAACTGTCGATGTGGACGCCGGCCACGTGCCCGGAGGAGGCCCGGAACCTGAAGCGCCGGGCCGGACGGCCGCGCTGACGGTCGGCGCGCTCGTCCTCGCCGCACTCCTCGGCCCAGCCGTCGGCCAGCAGGTCCTCGACGATCCCCTCGGCCGTGGGCCTGGAGACACCGGCGGCGGCGGCCAGCTCCGTCAGCGTGGCGAGCTCCCGTCCGCGCAGGATGCGCAGGATCGCGTCGGAGTTGAGCCTTCTCAGAACGGACGCGTCACCGCTCACCTGTCTCATACACCCGATCCTACTTTGACAAGATTCTTGAATAAACCGGAACACCCCCGCCCCGCGAGGGCCGCCGCCGACCGGACCCGCCTCGGGACACCGGTGTCCGGACCCGCTCGGGGACGCCGGTGATCGGGACCCGCAAGGGGGCGCCGGTAGTCGGGACCCGCGAGGGGGCGTCGGTGGTCTGGACCCGCGAGGGGGCGCCGGTGTCTGGACTGAGGAACGCAGGAGCGAAGCGACGGAGTGACGAGGGAAGACACCGGTTACCAGCCCCCGAGCCGCGACGCGCCAGCGTCGCCATGAGAACAGCGTCGCCATGAGAACAGCCGTCTGGAAGACATGACCCGGCTCATTGCGGGGACGGTGATTTCGTGAAGGGATCCGAGCTGCTGGGGCACATATCACTACCAGGAGACGCCGCGTCCGTTCCGCAGGCCCGGCGGTACGTCCGCGACCTCCTGGAGGCCGCGGGCCATCCTCGTACGGACGACGCCCTCCTCCTCGTCACCGAGCTGGTGAGCAACGCCGTGCGGCACTCCGACTCGGGCCGTCAGCCCGGCGGGACGATCACTGTGATCATCATGAACCGGGACGGGACGATTCTCATCGACGTGGTCGACGAGGGGTCGCCGGGCGCCGCCCCCGAACTCAGGTCGGACGTCCGGACCGACTGCGGCGGCGGGCGGGGGCTGTGGCTGGTGCGGGAGCTGTCCACCTCGTGGGGCTGGCGCGACGACCCGGCCGGACGGGTGGTGTGGTTCCAGATAGCCGAGAACGACCGCGAGCCCGTCCACGCGTGACCGTCCGTCCCGCCCCCCGGAGGCCGTCCGGCGGGCGGGACGCGGAAGAATGTCCCCCCATGGAAGAAGCCCGCATCGCGACGGCGCCGCCGCCCGGTCCGGAGGCGGACGGGGACGGCGACCGCGCCAACTCCCCCGCCCTCGACCTCCTGCGCGCCCGGGTCGCCGAGGCCGTGACCGCCGGAGGCGGCTCCAACGTCCCGCCCGCCGAGGCCAACGGGCTCGTGTGGCTGACGCCGGGCGACCCGGACGGGCTCGCGCGGCTGCTGGACGGCAATCCCGGGATCGGGTGGGTGCAGTTCCCCTGGGCGGGTGTCGAGAAGTTCGCCGAGGCCGGGATCTTCCGCCGGCCGCAGACCTTCACCTGCGCCAAGGGGTCGTTCGCCGGGCAGGTCGCCGAGCACGCCCTGCTGCTGACGCTGGCCTGTCTGCGCAGCGTCGTACGGCAGGCCCGCACGCCCCGCTGGTGTTCGGCGGACCCGCGTTCCCTGCACGGCCGCCGGGTGACGATCCTCGGCGGCGGGGGCATCGCCGCGGAGCTGGTCCGCCTGCTCGCGCCGTTCGGCTGCCGGGTCCGGGTGCTGCGCCGCCGGCCGGACGAGGTCGAGGGCGCCGAGGAGACGCTGCCGGCCTCGGCCCTGCACGACGTGCTCGGCGACACCGACGTCCTGGTGCTCGCCCTCGCCCTGACGCCCGAGACCCGGTACGTCGTCGACGCCGCCGAGCTGGCGCTGCTGCCGCCGCACGCCGTCGTGGTCAACGTCGCCAGGGGCGAGCACATCCGGACCGGCGCGCTGGTCGAGGCCCTCCGTTCCGGGACGATCTCCGCCGCCGGGCTGGACGTGACGGACCCCGAGCCCCTGCCCGAGGGGCATCCGCTGTGGGACGACCCCCGGGTGCTCATCACCTCGCACAGCGCCGACTCCGCCGACTACACCACCCGGGTGCTCGGCGAACGGGTCGAACGCAACGTGCGCAACCTGCTGGCGGGCCGGCCCCTGGAGGGCGTGATCGACCCCGACGCGGGGTACTGACCGCGTCGCCGGGCGCGCGGCGGGATCTCCCGGATCGCGTCTTCAGCCGCGGAGGACGGCCTCGGCGCCCGATGGCGGCACCCGCTCGGCTCGCGGTAGTCTCCCAGCCTCCGCCCGGTCTCGGGCGCCATGAGGCCGAGCGTGTCGCTCCGCTCATGGAAGGCCCCTGCGAAAGGCACCGTGTCACGATGGGCGGACGGAACGACCACCACGTCGACGATGTCCGCGCCGTGGTCGCCGCGCACCTGCCCGGCCACCGCGCCGGCACGGTCGTGCGGAGCGGCGCGGGCCAGGACAACGTCGCCTACGAGGTGGACGGCGAGCTGATCGTCCGCTTCGGCCTCCAGGACGACCCGGCCGAACGGGCCGCGCGGGTGGAGCACGAGTCCCGCCTGCTCGCCGCCGTCGCGGAGATGTCACCGCTGCCCGTCCCCGAGCCGATGTTCACCGATCCCGGCCGAGGCTGCCTGGCCTATGCCAAGCTGCCGGGTCTGCCCCTGCTGCGCCTGCCCGGCCCGGCGCGGGAGGCGTACGGCCCGTCGGTAGCGGCGGCGCTCGGCGGGCTGCTCACCGCGTTGCACGCCGTACCGGCCGAGCGGCTGGCGGGTCTGGTGGAGCGGGACGACTTCCCGCCGGAGGAGTGGCTGCGGGAGGCCGCGGAGACATACGAGACGGTCTCCGGGCGGGTTCCGGCGGCGCACCGGCCCGCCGTGGAGGAGTTCCTCGCCGCGCCGCCGCCGGCGGGCGGGTGGGAGCCGGTGTTCTCCCACAACGATCTGGGCGTCGAGCACGTCCTCGTCGATCCCGCCACCGGGCGGGTGACCGGAGTCATCGACTGGGGCGACGCGGCGATCACCGATCCGGCCTACGACTTCGGCCTGCTGTACCGCGACCTCGGTCCCTCCGCCCTCGACGCGGCCGTCGGCGGTTACCGCGGCGGCGCCGAGCCCGCGTCCCTGCGCGAGCGGGCCGTCTTCTACGCCAGGTGCGGAGCCCTGGAGGATCTGGCCTACGGCCTGGAGCCCGGGCAGGAGGCGTACGCCGACAAGAGCGTCGTCGCGATGACGTGGCTCTTCCCGGTTCAGCCGTAGACGCCGGCGCGGCTCACGCCCCGGCGCGGCTCATGCCCCGATGACGGGGGCGACGCCGGTCGCGGCGTCGGCCATCTCCCGGTAGACGGGCGGGTCGGTGGTGAACGCGCCGAGCCGTACGGTCTTGTTGGTGCCGTGGTAGTCGCTGGAGCCGGTGACCCGCAGGCCCAGGTCTCCGGCGAGGGCGCGGACGCGGGCCCGGTCGGCCTCGGTGTGGTCGGTGTGGTCGGCTTCGACGCCCCACAGGCCCGCCCCGGCGAGGTCCGCGATGAGCGCGTCGGGCAGGGCGTGGCCCCGGATCTCCGCCTTCGGATGCGCCAGCACGGACACCCCGCCGGCCTCGCGCACCAGCCGGATCGCGGTGAACACGTCGATGTCGTCCTTGGGCAGGCGGTAACGGCGACCCAGCCACTCCGGCCGGAACGCCTCGTCCACGTTCCCGACCAGGCGGCGCCGGACGAGGGCCCGTGCCAGGTGGGGGCGGCCGATCGTGCCGCCCGCCGCGTACCCGCGCACCTCGGGGACGGTCACGTCGATGCCGTCGGCGTTCAGCAGCTCGACGGTCTTCTCGGCCCGCCGTTCCCGGGAGAGCCGCACCCTGGCCAGTTCCGCGACCAGCGGCTCGTACGCGGGATCGAACAGGTAGGCCAGCAGATGCAGTCCCATCGTCGGCTCCGTGCCGTACCACCGTCCCGACAGCTCGGCGCCGCGCACCAGCGTCAGTCCGGCGGGCAGCGCGGCCACGGCGGCCTCCCATCCGGCCGTGGTGTCGTGGTCGGTGATCGCCACCACGTCCAGCCCGGCCGCGGCGGCCGCGGCCGTCAGCTCCGCCGGGGAGTCGGTGCCGTCGCTGGCGGTGGAGTGGGTGTGCAGGTCGATGCGCATACCGTCAGCTTCCCAGTGATCCGTCCGCCGGTGCGCCGGGGATATGCGCCACGGATGAGGGAGAAGAGGCTTAGATCGGGCAGGGGACCGGAATGCGGATCGGACACGGCGAAACGAGCGGCCCCTCTCACGCGCCGGACGGCTCCCATGTGCCGGGCGGCCCCGGCGCGCCGACCGGCTCCCACGCGCCGGACGCCACCGGCGCGCTGGGCGGTCCCGGCCTGCCGGGCGGTCCGGGGATGCCGGACGCCACCGGTGAGCTGGGCGGTCCCGGTGCGCTGGGCGGTCCCGGCGTGCCGGAGGGCGGTTCGCGCCTGCTGGCCGGCCGCTACCGGCTGCTGTCCCCGCTCGGCGCGGGCGGCATGGGCGTCGTCTGGCGGGCCAGGGACGAGCTGCTGCACCAGAGCGTGGCGGTCAAGGAGGTCTCGCTGCCCGCCCACCTGTCCGTGCAGGACCGCGAGGAGCGGCTGCGGCGCACCCTCCGGGAGGCCCGCACGGCCGCCGCGCTGCGCGACCATCCCGGCATCGTGACCGTCTACGACGTCGTCGAGGAGGACGACCGTCCGTGGATCATCATGGCCCTGGTCGAGGGGTCGACCCTGTCCGGCGCGATCCGGGCCCGGCGGCGGCTGCCCGAGGCCGAGGTCGCCGTGATCGGACGGCAGGTGATCGCCGCGCTGATCGCGGCCGAGGCGGCGGGGATCGTGCACCGTGACGTCAAGCCCGCCAACATCCTCCTGGGGGACGGCCAGGCCGTGCTGACCGACTTCGGGATCTCGGCGGCCGCCGACGACCACACCGACCTGACCGGCACCGGCCGGCTCGTCGGCACGATCCCCTACCTCGCGCCCGAGCGCTTCGCGGGCCTTCCCGCCTCCGCCGCCACCGACCTGTGGGCGGTGGGCGTGACGCTGTACGAGGCGGTGGAGGGCCGCAAGCCGTTCGCCCGGGGAAGCACGGCCGCCACGATCGCGTCGATCATCAACGGGCTCCCGGACCCGGCCGAGCACGCGGGCCGGCTTCGTCCGGTCATCGAGGGGCTGCTCCGCAAGGATCCGGCCGAACGGCTGACCGCGGCCGAGGCGCTCGCCCTCCTCGCGCCGGTCGTCGCGACCGGCGCGGCCGCCCCCTCCCCGGCGACCGGCCCCGGCCGTGCAGAAGGCCGGGACCGTACGGCGGGCCCCGGCCGGAGCCCGGCGAAGGCCGACATCCCGGTCACGCAGGCGGGCGAACAGGACTCGTGGGCGGGCACGCCGAGCCCCCGGCCGGGCGAGCGGGCGGCGGCCCGGCGGTACGCGGCGGCGGATGAGCCGGGATCGGCCGCCCGGCGGGCCGACGCGGAGTCGCGGATCCCCGGCACCGCCGGGTCCCGGCACCCGGGCACCGCCGAGCCGCACGATTCGAACACCGTGAAGCCGCAGGACCCGGGCGCCGCCGACTCACGGATCCCGGGTGCCACGGACCCACGGGACCGGAGCGAGGCGGGGCCGCGGGACCTGAGCGACACGGAGCCTCGGGGGCGGACCATCACCCCGAGGTGGAGCTCCTGGGCGGCCGGGGCGGGATCGCGGGCGAGGAAGACCGCGGCGGCGGGCACGGGATACGTCCGGACGCTGACGGCGACCGCGCCGAAACGGCTGCGCGCGCCGCTGCCGGGGGCGCAGGCGGTGGCGGCGTGGTCGCGCGCCCTGCTCACCGGGGACACGGCGCGGCGGCGCTCCCTGATGTCGGCGGCGGCCGGGACCGCCGGGCTGCGCGCCCGGGCGGCCGTGGCGACGGGTGCCGCCCTGCTGGCGACCATGGTGACGATCGCGGTGGTGGTGGTGGTGGTGGCGGCCCAGGCCGGCGCCCCCGGCGAGGGCACCGGCCGGACGTCCACCGTCGCCGAGGGGTCGGCGATGTCCACCGTTCCGACGTCCGGTCCGGCCGTCGGCCGGACTCCGGCGGCCGCGGCGAACCGCACGCCCGGGTCGGGTCCGGGCGGGACCGCCGCTCCCGCCGCGAGTCCCGGCCCGGACGGGACGACCGGTCCGTCGGGGAGCCCGAGTCCGGGGTTCACCGGGGAGCCCGCCGCCCCGGCCACGCCGCCGCCGGGTTTCCGCCTCTACCGGGACGGCAGGCACCGCTTCTCCCTCGCCGTCCCCGAGGGCTGGCACCGGGAGGTGCGGAAGAGCCAGGTGGGCTGGGCGTCCGGTAAGAGCAAGAGCCCCTCCGTCCGGCTCCTGGGTGTCTTGGCCGATCCCGGGAAGAAGGAGAAACGCTCTCCGGAGCGCATCCTCGCCGAGCTGCGCGACGGGCTGAAGCCGCTGCTGATGGAGCGCGGCTCCTACCGGGAGTTACGGAAGGGCCCGGTCGCCTTCCCCGGGGGGAAGGGCGCCGAGCTGGAGTTCCGTTTCACCCGCAAGGGATCGCCGAAGCAGATCCGTTTCTACGCCCGGTGCCTGGTCCGCGACGGCGGCGGCGCCGGGATGTTCTGGTTCTCCACCCCGGCGGAGCGGTCCGGCGCCACCTCGTACATCAACACGTTCGCGAGCACGTTCAGGCTGGGCTGACGGCCGCGGGCGTCGCGTCCGGGCGGCCCCTCGGCCGTCGCGGTCGTCCGCCGGGCCTTCGACGGCGCGGTCACTTCCGTGCGGACCGTTTCCCGCCTCTGGCGACGACGCGGGCCGCGGCGAGGTAGGCGGCCAGCAGACTCTCGGCCACCGCCCTGACCGTCTCGTCCCCCGGCAGGAACGTCGGGGTGTGCAGCCCTGACTCCGTGTCGGTGCCCACGAAGAGCATCAGCGACGGTACGGCCGACGCGAAGTGGGCGAAGTCGTCGGCCCCGCAGGAGCGCAGGGTGGCGGGCGTGTGCCAGGCGGCTTCGGCGAGCAGCCGGGCCGTCTCGCCGGCCAGGAGTTCGTCGTTGACCAGCGGCGGCTCACCCAGCGCGATCCACACCTCCGCCTCGCAGCCGTGGGCGCGGGCGATCCCCTCGGCGATCTCGCGGAACCGGTCCTGCAGCCGCCAGCGCCAGGTCTCCGACATCGCGCGGAGCGTCCCCCTCGCGACGGCCCGGCCGGGGATGGCGTTGGGGGCGGTGCCGGCGCTCACCGTCCCGAAGGTGATGACGGTCGGCACCATGGGGTCGGCGTCCCGGCTGACGAGCTGCTGCGCGGCCACGACGATCTGCGACAGCGCCAGGACCGGGTCCCGGCCGAGCTGGGGGTAGGCGGCGTGGGCGCCGCGGCCCCGCACGGTGAGGGTGAACTCGTCGGCGGAGGCGTTGACCGCACCGGACGTGCAGGCCGTCTGGCCGGCGTCGAGCACCGGCTGGACGTGCGCGGCGATCATCGCGCCGATCCGGTGCCGGGCGAGCGCGCCGGACTTGACGATGTCGAGCGCCCCCGAGGGATGGGTCTCCTCGCGGGGCTGCAGGACCGCGACCATCGGGGTGTCCGGCCGGACACGCTCGACGGCCCTGGTCAGAGCGGCCAGCGCGGCGAGGTGGACGTCGTGGCCGCAGGCGTGCATGGCGCCGTTTCGCGAGGCCCAGGGGACGCCCGTCTCCTCGGTGATCGGCAGGGCGTCCAGTTCGCCGCGCACCCCGACCGCGGGGCCGCCGTCGCCGATGCGGAGCATCGCGCCGGTTCCGGCCACCCGCTCCAGGACGCCGTCCTCGGGCAGCGCGTCGAGCATCCGCTTGAGCGTCGGCTCCTCGGTGCCCGCGACGTACGGCTCGGCGTGCAGCTCCCTTCGCAGCTCGTAGGCGGCAGGGAGCTCTTCGTGGAGCGCGGCGTAGAGTCGCTCGTGAACGTCCTTCACCTGGCCTCCCCGGCCCCGTGACGATGGGCGCCGGTCACCCCGCTTCCCTCCGGGCTTCCCGTGAGCCGGTGGGCGTGGGTGCCGTACATGCTTCCTCCCCGAGATAGACAGGCAATAAGTCCGTTACGTCCACTTAATACGTGTTCCGCTTCCCCAGGGGACGCGGATGATGCGGCTCAGGCTGTTGCCCGGGTCACATCGTCCGCACCGCCGTCCCCCAGCCGGTAGACCCGGCGGGCGTTCGCCGAGCCGATCATCGTGGCCACCCGCACCGCCTGCTCCGCGCTCCACTCCCCCTCGGTCACGAAACCGCCGAGGACCCTCGTCATCGCCCGTCGCCACAGCAGGGCGCCCAGGTGGTGCAGTTCCGCCGGCCCGCAGGCGTCGGAGGAGAAGAGGATCTTGGCGAACGGCGCGAGCTCCAGGCTCTCGGCCACGACGGCCGCCGCCCGCGCCCCGGTGTGGTGCACCCCCAGCCCGACGTCGAAGAAGACATGCGGGTACGCCTGAGCCAGGAAGCCCGCGCCGCGGTGGAACGGGTAGCAGTGCAGCAGGAGCAGCGGGACCCCGCGCGGCTCGGCCAGCTCGGCGAAGCCGCGCAGCAGCAGCGGGTCGGCGCGGCGAAGGTCGAGGTCGGGGTCACCGTACCCGGTGTGGAACTGCAGCGGCAGCCCGCGCCCGACGCCCGTCCAGACGAGGTGGCGCACCAGCACCGGGTCGTCCAGGCGGGCCGTGCCGCTCCGCCCGGTCCGCCCGCCCTGCTCGATCCGCCCGCCCTGTTCGATCCGCTCGGCCCACCCGGCCCGCTCGGCCCGCCCGGCCCGCTCGATCCGCCGCAGCCAGCGGCCGGCCGCCGCCGTCACCTCGCCCGGGGAGGGCGGGGCGGGGTCGAAGTCGAGGCCGCAGCGGTAGGCGGCGACGGTCTTCAGCCCGCGCGCCGTACGGCTGCGCTCCCACAGGGCCGCCTCGAAGGCGGCGGCGAAGGCCGCGGCGCCGGCGCCCTCGGCGGCGACCCGCTCGGCGACCGCCTCCAGCCGGACGATCTCGTCGGCGGGACGACCGGACAGGGCGGACATCCCGGACGGCCCCAGCAGCTCACCCGGCCGGTAGCCGGTCTCCACCAGAGAATGGTCCACCCCGGCGGCGGCGAGCAGCCTCCGGGTGGCCTCCTCGGCGCCCAGCTCGGCGCGGCGGGCGAGGTAGGCGTCCGGCTCGGAACACGGGACGGGGTAGGCGTCCGGCTCGGGACGCGGGAGGGGGGAGGCGTCCGGCTCGGAACGCGGGCCGAGGCCGAGTACGGGCGCGCAGTGTCGCAGGACGGCGAAGCCGAGCTGGGAGTCGAACTGGCTCATCCAGGCGGGCACCGGCCGGTCCGACTCGGTGAGCGCCTCCTCGAACTCCCGCCGCGTCAGGTCGCGGACCAGCGCCCCGTGGACGTGGTGGTCCACCAGCGGGATCTCCCCGATCGCCCGCCGCAGGGCCTCCAGGTCGGCCATCGGACCACCTCCGCCCGCCTCACGGCCGCTCTCCCACCATTGTGGACACCGAGTCGTCCCAGGAGAGGCGGTAGTCGTGCATCCAGGCCAGCATGTCCCTCTTCTCCACCTGCCGCATGATCGTCGGCAGCGTGAGGTCGCGGAGGAACGCGCCGACGGGCCCCGGGGCCTTTCCGCTGCCGTTGCGCCTCCCCTGGGCCACGATCTTCTCGACCCGCCCGCGCCGCAGCCGTTCGAAGGCGGCGAACGCGTCGCGCGTGCCGGGCACGTCGCGCAGGCACCTGGCCAGCACCACCGCGTCCTCGACGGCCATCGACGCGCCCTGACCGGAGGAGGGCGAGGTCGCGTGCGCGGCGTCGCCCAGGAGCACCATGCGGTCGTTGAACCACGTCGGCACGGTCGGGAAGTCGTAGGTGTTCCAGGGGCCCAGGATGTCGCGGGTCGCGCCGATGACGTCGGCCATCGGCCCGGTGTCGCCCTCGAACAGCTCCAGCAGCCTGGCCCGCCACCGTTCCGGGGTGATCGCGGCCAGTTCCTCGGGGGTCGGCTCCCCGGGGCTCGCCGGGTTGGCGAACCACCACACCTCTCCGTCCGGGTGGATCAGGTAGCCGAAGAAGCACCTCCTGCCGAAGATGAAGTGACTCGTCCCCGGGACGCCCGGCACCGTGACGCCGCGGGCGAAGCCGCCGGTGTTCAGCAGGCCGACGTGCCGGGCCCGCGGCGCTCCGGGATCGATGATCGTCCGGGTGCGTGAGCGCAGGCCGTCGGCGCCGACCAGCAGGTCGCCCTCGGCGGTGCTCCCGTCGGCGAACACCGCCCTGACGCCGTCCGGGGTGGCCGAGGCGTCGGTGAGACGCCTGCCGTAGTGGATCGGCACGCCGCGCCGTACGGCCTCGTCGCGCAGCACCCGGTAGAGGTCGGCGCGCCTGATCGTCCGGGAGGGCTGGCGCTGGACGGCGAGCAGCCTGCCACGCCGGTTGAGGATCTCCATCCGCGGCGTGTCCATGCCCAGGTCGCGGACGAGGTCGTGCAGGTCGAGCAGGCGCAGCGCCTCCATCCCGTTGACCGCGAGCGTGAGGAAGGCGCCCACGCCCTCGGAGCCGCGGTCGTAGGCCTCGAACACCTCGGCGTCGATGCCGGCGCGCCGCAGGGCCATGGCCGTCACCGGACCGGCGATGCCCCCGCCGATGATCAGAGCTTTCTTAGTCATGAAATAAATATACATAATATGACTATCAGGGACCAGGGGCGGCCGCCGTTACGATGTCAGGCATGTCGACGAGGCGATCGCCCCTGGCCGTGGCGCTGCTCTCCCTGACCTGCGAGTCACCGATGCACGCCTACCGGATGCAGCAGATGATCAAGGATCGGCACAAGGACGACGTGGTCAACGTCGCGCAGCGCAACAGCGTCTACCAGACCATCGACCGGCTGCTGCGTGCCGGGCTCATCGCGGTCCGGGAGACCTCGCGCGAGGAGAACCGCCCGGAGCGGACCGTCTACGAGCCGACCGGCGAGGGCCGCGAGACGCTGCGGCGGTGGATGCGGGAGATGCTCTCCACCCCCGCCAGGGAGTTCCCCGAGTTCCCCGCGGCCCTGGCCTTCCTGCCGGTACTGGAGCCCGGCGAGGTCCACGCGGCGCTGGAGGAGCGGGTCGCGTCCCTGGAGGCCCGGCTGGCCTCGCTGGAACAGGAGATGGCCGAGGGGGCGGCCTTCCTGCCGCGCGTCTTCCTCGTGGAGAGCGAGCACCAGCGGGCCGTGCTCGCCGCGGAACTCGGCTACGTCCGCGGCCTCACCGAGGACCTCCGCACGGGCCGCCTCGACTGGGACTACAGGCTCCCCTAGCCGACCGCACGGCCCGACCGCCACGGCCCGGCCGGGGCGGTGCCGCCGGAGGTGTCAGCCGGCGCCGCCCGTCTCGGCGGCGATCCGGCCCGCCAGGCGCTCGTAGCGCTGCCGGGCGGCCTGGGAGGTGCCCAGCCCCAGCCCGAAGGCGATCTCCTGCCAGGTGAGACCGCGGCCCCTGGCCATCTGCAGGAGCCCCGCCTCGAGCTGGTCCATCTCCGCGCGGGCCAGCGGGATGAGGGTCAGGGCGGCGGTGATGTCGGCGTCGTCCACCTCCGGCTCACCCTCCTCCGGCAGGGCGGAGCCCGCGGCGAGGAACGAGACGAGCCTGACGGCCTCGTGCGGGCCGAGCACCGACGGGTGGACCTGCCGGGAGCGCTGCTCCTCGGTGGCGGCGTGCCGGTCGGCGATGCGCGACAGCGCGGCGTAGACGCGGTGCGCCCGCGCCTGCCCCGGGTCCGGGGGCGTGAAGGGGTCGAGCGACTGCGGTGGCTGATCGGTATCGGAAGACATGCGACCAGCATGGCCGCAGCAACACTTCATTGTCAACGTATTGATTTAAACAATATGTTCAAAAGAGGGTGACGGTTCGATCCTCTCCGCCTCCGTCGCACCGCCCAGACCGCGCCTCCGTCGCACCGCCCAGACCGTCGCCCGGCCAGGTCCGCCCCCCGAGACTCCCGTCCGGCACACCGCTCGTCGCACCGTACGGCCATGCTCGTCACGGCGTGTCCACCACACCGTACGGCCACGCCCACCGGCCGGCCCGTCACGCCGTGCGGTCCCGTCCGATCCCGGTCACCGGGATGCCCGGGGTCCGCGGATGCGGGACGGGCGCGCCGAAGACGAACCAGACGATCTTCCCGCCGGTGGCCGGCCAGGTGACGCCCCAGCCGTCGGTCAGGACGCCGACGATCTGCAGGCCGCGCCCCCCGGTGGCCTCGTCGTCGGCCTCGCACACCCGGGGCGCCCCGGCCCCGGGGTCGAACAGCTCGCCGTACACGTGGCCGGCGCCGCAGCGCAGCCTGAGCGCGCATGCCGCGCCGCCGTGCCGCACCGCGTTGGTGACCAGCTCGCTGACGACGAGCACGCAGTCGTCCACCAGGTCTCCGGCTCCGGACAGGGCCAGTTCGTCACGTACCAGGGAGCGCGCGTCGCGCACGCTCGTGGGAGTCGCGGGCAGCAGGCGCTCGGCCGTGCGGGTGAACACCGTGCGGGCGGACACCGCCCGGTGGGTCATGGCATGGGTGGCGGGTCCGTGAGCGGCGGGCTCATGAGCGGCGTGGGTGGCGGATCCGTGAGCGGACGCCGGGCCGAGCGGCTCGACGCACGAGCTGGGCTGGAGGGTCACCTGCTTCTCCTCTGTGTGGGAGCGCTCCCACAATCCAATGTAGAGGAGATGACCGGCTTATGTGAACTGATTGCGACACAACTGTTTCGTCCAGTTCTCATTTCCTCGCCGGACCCGCCGGACCCGCCGGGCCCGCCCGCGACCGGCGGGCGGGCCCGGAGCGGGCGGGTTCAGGAGAACGGGCCGACGCGGGAGAACCCGCGAACGGGCCGGTTCAGGAGAGCCGGCGGGCTCAGGAGAACCCGCGGCATCAGGGAACCCGCGGGATCAGGGAAGCTGCGGCAGGACCTTCGCCCCGAAGGCGTCGATGAACGCCTCCTGCTCCTGCCCCACATGGTGCAGATAGACCTGGTCGAAGCCCAGCTCCACGTACTCGCCGATCCGGGCCGCGTGCCATCCCAGGTCCGCCGAGACGTTGACCGACTCGGTCACCTTCGACGGCGGCACCTCCTCGGTGACCATGTCGAACAGCTCGGCGGTGTCGATGTCCCAGCTCGCCGGTGGGCCGAAGACGTTGCTCCGCCACTGGTCGTGGGCGATCGCCAGCGCTTCGTCGTCGGTCTCGGCCCAGCTCAGGTGGACCTGCAGGACCGCCTTGCCCTTCCCCCCGGCGTCCCGGTAGGCGCCGAGGACCTCGCGCAGCGTCTCCAGGGGGGCGTTCACGGTGATCAGCCCGTCGGCCCAGTCCGCGCACCACCGGGCGGTCTTCGCGCTCACCGCCGCCCCGAACAGCTCCGGCGGGACCTCCGGCCTGGTCCACAGCCGGGCCCGGTCCACGGTGACCAGGCCGTCGTGGCTGACCTCCTCGCCCGCCAGCAGCGCCCGGATGACGTCGACGCACTCCCGCAGCCGCGCCGTACGGACGTCCTTGCGCGGCCAGCGGCCGCCGGTGATGTGCTCGTTGCTCGCCTCCCCGGTGCCCAGCGCCGCCCAGAACCGCCCGGGGAACATCGCCCCCAGCGTGCCGATCGCCTGGGCGATGATCGCCGGGTGGTAGCGCTGGCCGGGGGCGTTGACCACGCCGAACGGAAGGCTCGTGGCCTGCAGGGCGGCGCCCAGCCAGGACCAGGCGAACCCGGACTGGCCCTGCCGCGTGCTCCAGGGCGAGAAATGGTCCGAGGACATCGCCGCCGCGAACCCCGCCTGCTCGGCCTGCGTCACCGCCTTCAGCAGCTCGGCCGGGTGAATCTGCTCGTGTGATGAATGGAAGCCATAGGTCGCCATGTCGCCCGGCTACCCGAACCCGGACGATTCACTCAGGACGGCACGTGACGGTCTCGTGCCCGTCACGCATGCTGGGGACGGAGGATCTTCAACGAGGAGGGAGTCCGGAGTGGACCCGAACGTGCCCCGGCTGATGTGGCAGTTGCTGGAGCCCCTGCACGCCGTCACCTACTTCGCGCCGGAGGCGCGGGCGGCGGCCGACGCGGCCGGCCTGCGCGGTTTCTGGATGGGTTACTTCGCGACCCGGGCGGCCCCGCTCGGCGCGGTGGGCCCGGAGGTGGTCACCGCCGCCTTCCACGGGTTCCCGCCCGCCCGGGTGGCCAGGGCGCTGCCGGACGCCTGGGGGTTCGCGTCCCCGGACGCCGTGCTCCGGGCCCGTATGGACGGGGCGGGGGCCGCGCTGCGACGGCTGCTCACGGACGCGACCGCGCCGGGGGCCCCGGAACCGCCGGACGCTGTGGAGGGACCGGGTGGCAGGGAGGAGCCGGGCGCCCTGCGGGCGGGTTCGCCGCCGGACGGCCTGGAGGAGGCCGGTTCGCTCGCCTGGGAGGCGGCCCGCCGGGCCGACACCGCCGGGCGGGTGCTCGCCGCGGCGAACCAGGCCGTTCCCGAGCCGGAGGATCCGTACCTGCGGCTGTGGCAGGCGGCGACCACGCTGCGCGAGCACCGCGGCGACGGGCATGTCGCCGTCCTCGTCGCCGGCGGCGTGTCCCCGGTCGAGGCCCACCTCCTCAAGATCGCCGCGACCGAGGCCGACGCGGACGGGCTCCGCCTGGCCAGGAAGTGGGACGAGGCGGAGTGGGACGCGGCGCTCGGCTCCCTGCGGGCGCGGGGGTGGCTGGACGGCGGGGGCCGCCTGACCGGGGAGGGCGCGCGGGAACGCGACCGGATCGAACGGCTGACCGACGAGGCCGCGGCCGGTCCCTGGCGGGCGCTGGGCGGGGAGTCCACCTCCGCGCTCGCCCGGCTGCTGTGGCCGCTGGCGTCCGCGGTGATGGGGTCGGGCACGTTCCCGGTGCCGAACCCGGGCGGCATGCCGTGGCCGCCCGAACCGGTGGACGGCCTGACCGGCGGCCCGGCGGACGACCGGGCTCCGTGACACCCCGACTCATGACTTCGGCCCCATGGCCCTCGGAACCGCGCCTCCCGGACCCGCGGCGCCGGGCGCGGCCGCCCCTTCTCGGAGGGCGGGCGGGGCCGTCAGCCGCGGGTCCGCGCGCTGGCCAGGGAACCGGCGACGTCCGTGTCGATGGCGAAGAAGGTGTAGAGGTCCGTGATCTGCAGCAGCCGCTCCAGGTGACCGCTCACCCCGGCCAGCCGCAGCCAGCCGCCCGCCTCGTAGGTCGTGTTCACCCCGCTCAGGAAGGTCCGCAGGCCGGTGGAGTCGCAGAAGGTGACGCCCTCGACGTCGAGGATGATGTGCGTCTGCCCGCCGGAGACCAGGCGGTCCACGGCGCCTCTGAGCAGCGGGCTGGAGGTCCGGTCGATGTCGCCGGTGACGGTGACCACGGCGCAGCCCGCGTCATGGTGGTGGGAGACGTCGACGAACAGCTCTCTACTCATCGTCATCCACTCATTCCACGCGGCTGAGGTGCCACCCGCGCCGGTAGCCGGCCAGTGATCAAGGTATACCCCCGGCGCCGAGTCGCCCGGGCGACGCTCAGGAGACATGTGCGTAACGGCCGCGCCCGCGCCGCTCGTCCTGGACCGCGAGTGGACGGGTCAGCCCACGTGGACGATGGGACGACGTTCCACGTCGGGCTCGGCCTGGCGCAGGACCTCCCGGGTGAGCGGCGCCACGTCGCCCCCGCCGAACACCAGGTAGCGCAGCAACGCGCCGACCGGGTTGCCCTCCGCCCAGTGGAAGTAGACGTGCGGCAGCTTGCCGGTCCTGTCGCGCAGGTGGAGCAGAACGGCGGCGATCGCGTTGGCCACGGAGGCGCTCTCCACCCGCAGGATGCGGAAGCCGTGCCGTTCCTCGCCCTTCACGCACACCTCGGAGGCGAACTCCGACGCGTCCGGCACCGTGATCTCCAGGAAGACGGCCTTCTCGGCGCTGCGCAGCCGGTGGCGCTGCCACGCCTCGCGGGCCTTGTCGACGTACTCCTTCTTGTCGCGGGCGTGCGGCTCGTTGGCGATGAGGTGGATGTCCCCGCACTCGTTGATGAAGCGCAGGGCCGTCTCGTCCAGGTCGACGCGGGTGACGCGCAGCTCGGTCGAGCGGGTCGCCCGGGAGACCAGCGAGGTGACGACGATCGCCAGGACGAAGAACAGCGCGATCACCAGGCCGTCGGGACGTTCGATCATGTTCGCCGCCGTCGCGTAGAGGAGGACCAGCGTGATGAACCCGAACGGCGCCGCGGCCCTCCTCCGTCCCTTCTTCCAGAGCGACAGCGTGACGGCGACCGCCGCCGACAGGATCAGCGCCAGCACGCCGGTGGCGTAGGCGCCGCCCTGAGACTCGACGTCGGCGCCGAAGAACAGGGTGATCACGAAGGAGACGGCGGTGAAGACCAGCACCATCGGGCGGGCCGCGCGCGACCAGTCGGGGGCCATGCCGTACCGGGGGAGGTAGCGCGGCACGATGTTGAGCAGGCCCGCCATCGCCGAGGCTCCGGCGAACCACAGGATCGCGATCGTGCTGACGTCGTAGGCGGTGCCGAACCACTCACCGAGGTAGGCGTGGGCCAGGTAGGCCAGGGCGCGGCCGTTGGCCCCGCCGCCGGGGGCGAACTCCTTCGCCGGGATCAGCACGGTGGTGGCGAAGCTGGAGGCGACGAGGAAGACGCTCATCACGAGCGCGGCCGTGGTCAGCAGCTTCCTCGCGCCGTGGATCCGCTCCTTCAGGTCGCCCTTGACCAGGGGCATCACCGCGACGCCCGTCTCGAACCCGGACAGTCCAAGGGCCAGCTTGGGCATCACGTAGAGCGACACGGCGACC
Organism: Streptosporangium sp. NPDC048047; assembly: GCF_040653115.1. Taxonomy (NCBI): domain Bacteria; kingdom Bacillati; phylum Actinomycetota; class Actinomycetes; order Streptosporangiales; family Streptosporangiaceae; genus Streptosporangium; species Streptosporangium sp. NPDC048047. The sequence goes on from NZ_JBEZNH010000009.1 coordinate 193,328, forward strand.
ATCGCGATCGGGCTGGAGTGGTCGGCGGTGAGCGCCGACCACCAGTTCACGACCAGGCCGGACGTACCGGCCACGTGCGTCAGGGCGACGGCCAGCACGACCACGTTGAAGGCGAGGTAGACGCCGACCAGCACGACCGCGATGGAGATCGCCTCGCTGAACCCCATGAGGAACACCAGGCCGAGCAGGGCGATCAGCACCAGTGTGACCGGCACCTGCCAGCCCTGGAACACCGCCGGGACGAACGGGTTGTGCAGGACGTGCGCGGTGGCGTCGGCCGCCGACAGGGTGATCGTCACGATGAACGCGGTGGCGACGAACCCCAGCAGGAACAGCACGAGCAGCTTGCCGGGCCAGCCGGGCAGGAGGCGTTCCAGCATGGACAGCGAGCCCAGGCCGTGCGGGCTCTCCTTGGCGACCGCCCGGTAGGTCGGCAGCGCGCCGAACAGCGTCAGCGCGACCAGCAGCAGCGTCGCGACCGGGCTGAGCGTCCCGGCGGCGAGCGCGGCGATGCCCGGCTGGTAGCCGAGGGTGGAGAAGTAGTCGACGCCGGTCAGGCACATGACCTGCCACCAGCGGTGCTGCCGGTGCGGCGTCTCCTCGTGATGCGGGCCCGGCGTCTTCAGGTCGGCGCGGTGCAGGCCCTGCAGCAGCCACCTGCGGACCCCCGACCCGGTGTCCGGCGAGGCGGACGTGGTCACCCTGTCTCCTTGCGCTTGGTGAGCGTTGCGTCTCCGGTGGCGGAGAGGGCCGGCCTCCGGCACGCCCACGAGTCCTGAACGGTTCCGTCCCGCCTCCCTATGCCCCGGTACGGGGTGAGAACGCCCATCTGCGCCACACGAGACGGCCGGGGCCATCGTGGCCCCGGCCGTCTCATCTTCCACCTGGCCGCGCCGCGCCGTCACCCCGCCCAGGGGTACGGCCGGCCGCCGGTGTCGCGGCGGATCAGCCGAACGGCAGCCGCACCGGCGACGTGTCGCCCGCGCCGAGGGTGGTGGCGCCGTTGCCGATGGCGTTCCAGACCTCGACCTTCACCGTGCCGCCGGCGAGGTCGCCGTACGCCCCGGACGACGACAGCAGCCCTGCCGCCTGGGTGTAGTGCTCCCACCCGGCCAGCGGGTCGGTGGCGAAGTAGCGGTAGGTCTCCACCCTGTCCCAGGTCCCGTTCCCGGTGAGGTCGTAGGAGATCCTGAGCTGGGTGCCGTTGCCGACCGTGGTCCCGGCGTCCACGGACAGGTCGAAGGCGGTCGTGCCGCCGTTGTAGGCGGCGGTCAGGCCGGTCGCGGTGAAGACCCGCGCGTTCGCCGGGGCGCCGTCGTGGTTGACGCCGCCGGCCGAGGCGATCGTGACGGCGCCCGCCGCGCCCTTGGCGCCCGGGAGCGTCCCGTCCGCCTGCGGGTACCGGGTCGCGGTGAAGGGGGAGACCGTCACCGTCGGGGTCGGAGTCGGAGTCGGGGTGATGGTGGCCGTCGGGGTGATGGTCGGGGTGACGGTCGCCGTCGGGGTGATCGTCGGGGTCACGGTGGCCGTCGGGGTGGCGGTCGGGGTGACGCCGCCGTCCGCGTCGCCGCCGCTCCAGTTCCGGGCGCCCGAGGCGACCGTCCTGCCCGCCGGCACGGTGAGCCGGGTGCCGTTGGAGAAGGTCACCGTCATGTCGGTGCCGGTGATGTTGGACGCCACGTAGGTGCGGGCGCCGTTCTTGCTGAACACCTTGGCCAGCGGGTGGTCGGCGACGATGGTGGCGTCCACCGTGCCGAGCGCCGCGAGGTTGCGGATCCAGTGGAAGGTGTGCGCCCTGCTCTCGCCCTCCTCGGGGGTGTAGCCGGGCGCCGCGCGGAGCTTGGCCAGCGCGGTGTCGCCGTCGCCGAGTGCGAGGTACTCCCACAGGATGTCCTGCCACACCGTGGGTTCTCCCCCGTTGTTCCTGACCACCTCGTCGTAGTTGCGGCGCACGTAGCCCGGGTCGTCGCCGAGGTAGAAGTGGCCGCCGGTGACCGGGAGCATGTTGATACCCTGGATCATCTCCGGCTCGGGGCTGAACCAGGTGGCGTAGGCGCCGCCGTCACCCCAGACCATGCCGACGGCGCCGTGCCCGAATTCCTTGGGGAAGTTCTGGTCGCGGGTGTCGAACCAGTACTCCTTGATCGCCTCCGCCTGGGTCGTGTAGATGTAGACGCCCGCGTCGCGGACGGCGGTGTCGCCGGTGGCCTGGCCCCACTGGATGAGGGCGTTGGCGAAGTTCATGCCCTCGGACGAGGACTCCTGGTTGTTGCCCGCGACGAACGCCCCGTGGCCCGACGCCCAGTCGTGGCCGGCGTAGATGTCGAAGTCACGCAGGTAGGGGAAGCGCTCGTCACCGCGGTCGTAGTTGTTGGCGTCGCGGATCAGCAGGTCCACCATGCCTCCGTACCGGCTCTTCTTCGCCCAGTCCGGCTGGAACTTGGCGAGGGTCGCCGCGGCGGCGATGTAGTAGCCGTAGTGGAAGTGGTGGTCGTTGAGCTCCTGGTCGGAGCCGTAGGAGGCGGGGTAGCCGATCAGCGTGCCCCAGTTGCGGTCGTAGTAGAAGACGCGCGAGGTCTTGCCCGCGGTGGCGGTGAACCAGTCCTCCATGCGGGTGCGGATGGCGGTCAGCGCCGTGTCGCGGACCGAGGTGAGGCCGAGCTGGTCGGCGATCTCCGCGATCCGGGCGGCGCGGCCCAGGCCCTTGCCGGTCCAGTAGGTGTCGTCGCCCCGGATCATCATCGGGTCGCCGAGCTCGGCGTTGAGGTACCCGGTGATCGCGGTGAGGTCGGCGCCCGAACCGTCGGCGACCGCGGGCACCTCGGGCAGCACGCCGGTGTAGGTCATCGTCGTCCTGAACCCCGTCCCGGTGATGATCTTCATCGGGCCGCGCGCCGAGGCGTACGTGGGGGTGAGCGGGGTCGAGCCGGTCAGGTGGTTCCACTGGTGCGGGTACAGGGCGATGACGGTGCCCTTCTCCGTGCCCTGCCTGGCCGTGGTGGTGAAGCCGTACGTCGTGCTGACCGTGCCGTTCGACGGGTCGTACGCGTAGGAGACGCGGGTTCCGGTGACGTGCGCGTGCGCGTACCGGGCGTAGGTGGCGGCGAGCGCCGCCTTGTCCTGGACGTCGGGCAGCACCGCCACCGAGAAGAAGCCCTTGCCGGCGAGGGAGGAGGTGATCGCCGCGCCGTTGACGGTCCAGGTCGCGCCGTCGGGGGCGTAGGCGACGTAGTCGCTGCCGCCCACGGTGAACCCGATCATGGAGCCGTTGTTCGACCAGACCGTGGGGGCGCCGGCGGTGCCGTTGATCCGCGCGTCGCCGCCGGTGACCTGGAAGTAGGTGAACGGCAGGCCGTGGCCGATGGTCGCCTTCATCGTCCGGGTTCCGTCGCTCCAGTACGGCGTGACGGTCCAGTCGCTCCAGCCGTCCACCTTGACGTCGGGGGAGCTCATCCCTGTGACGCCGACCCGGATGTCCTCGCTGTAGGCGTACTTGTACTCACCGACCCCGGTCGGCGTGCCGGTGATCCCCGTCGGCTTGGAGCTGTAGGAGAAGCCGAGGCCGTCGGCGAAGGTGTCGTAGGAGGCCGGGTGGGCGTGCAGGGGGGTGCCGTAGGAGCAGTCGTCCCGCTTGAAGAGGATCGAGGACCACCAGTCGTTGGTGGGGACGGCCCCCTTGGGGGCGTTGGCGGTCACCCAGCGGCGCGGGTTGGTGGAGAGGTCGGCGCAGCCGGTCGGCAGGGGACGGCCGGCGGGCAGCGTGTCGGCGTAGCCGCCGGCGCCCACGGTGGCCGCCTCGGCGGGACGCGCCGCGCCGAGCCCGGCGCCGAGGCCGAACACGCCGGCCAGCAGCGTGACGGCCGTGAGCGTGGCCAGGGCCCGTCGGCGGGCGGGACCTCTTCGAGGGGGACGGGACGTGGCCGGCTTCGCGGCATGGGTCGGTTGATCCATGGGGGTGCCTCCAGGGGAGGGGTCGGATCTGGAGTGGTGCGGCTGAGAGAGCGCTCTCACAGCGGAAGTTAGTCAGCCGTCCGGCCCTCGTCAATATTTCGCCGCGATTACCCCGGAATGAATTTTCTTCGCCCCTCTGACCGAGCTAATCGCTGACGGGGACTCCTTCATCCGCGCGCCGGGAAACTGACAGGTCGCCTGACCGGTGACACGAACAGCCGTCCGACATCTTGAGAGCGCTCTCCCGATAACGCCAGGCAGGCCGGGCGGCACCCTCATCCCGCGTCGGCGCGGAGAGCGCGGATCCGCGCGCCGCAACTGGCGGATGGGCCACAGAACCATGACTGGACACGAAGAGTGATTGTTCGTTTACTGTGTGTGTTCACTCCGGCACCCCCTGCTTCAGGAGGAATCATGCGGCACGGAAAACTCATGGCCATCGCCCTCGCGACCGTCACCGGCTGTGCGGGACTGGCAGCGGCGGCGGCCTCCCCGGCCACCGCCACCGTCGACACCGCCGCCAGTTCGGCGGCCGACTTCACCGGCTACCAGATCGTCAAGCTCCCCAACGCCAACGTCCCCAACTTCACCCGCCGCGTGGTCCGGTGCCCCGACGGCAAGCGGGCGGTCGGCGGCGGCGCCGAGGCGCAGGGCGCGGACGCGATCCTCGTCGGCTCCTTCCCGACCGACGACGGCACCGGCTGGATCGGCCTCGGCCGGCAGAACCGCTACGGCGACGTCGGCATCAGCGTCTACGCGATCTGCGCCAACGTCAGCTGACCCGCCTCCTCCACTCTGGCCGGACCTCCCCCGGGTCTGGCCAGAGCCCTGTCCGGGTCCGGGCGGCACCGCTTCGGGGCGGGTCAGCCGTGGGATCCGGTGTCGTACGGCGAGCGCCGCTGCAACAGCAGCAGCCACGCCATGGACGGCAGGACCAGCAACGCGCCCACGGCGAGCACGAGGAGCGTGGCGCCGAGCACCGACCGGGTGGCGGCGGCCTGGTAGACGGTCAGGCCGGGCGGCAGCATCGCGGGATACTGCGCGACCGGCCACCCCCACAGCACCGCCGTGACGGCCAGCGCGGCGGTGACCCGGACGAGCAGGAAACGCCTGCGCCACAGCAGGACCAGGGAGACCAGGCCGAGCACGGCGCTGCCCACCACCAGCGGCAGCGCCCGATGGATGAGCCCGTCGAACAGCCGGGGCGCGTCCCAGCGCAGCACGGCGACGCCGGCCAGCGCGACGGCGCCCACGACGAGGCCCGTCACCAGCGCCCGGCGCCGGAACCCCTCGGCCAGGTCCGGCAGCCCGGCTCGCCGCGCATCGTCGCACAGGTACACGGCGGCGAGGTAGACGCAGACGCCGACCGCGAGGACGCCGCCCAGCATCGAGGTGGGATTCACCCAGCTCGTCACGATGTTCCCGGCCCCCAGTCCCGGCGGGACGCGCCCGGAGGCGATCCCCCCGGCGACCACGCCGAGGAAGAAGGGCGTCAGGAGCGAGGAGATCGCGAAGGCCGCACCGAACAGGCGCTGCTGCCACGGCTCGGTGCTGGCCTTACGGAAGGCGAACGCGGCGCCCCTGGCGATGATGCCGAGCGCCACGAGCGTCAGCGGGATGTACAGGGTGGACATCACCGCGGCGAACGTGGCGGGGAAGGCGGTCCAGAGCACGACGAGAACGAAGATCAACCAGACGTGGTTGGCCTCCCACACCGGCCCGATCGTGTGCTCGATGAGTCTGCGCTGCGGCATGCCCGTCGTGGCGCGTCCGGCCAGCAGGTCGAGGACTCCGCCGCCGAAGTCGGCCCCGGCGAGCAGCGCGTACAGCGTCACACCGACCCACAGCACCACCAGCGTCGCCTGCACCAGGTCCACCGGGTCACCCCCGGTCCCCGGCCACGGGCGTCGCGCCCTGGGCGGGCTCCTCCGGCTCCTGGGGGGCGTGCACCCCCTTTCCCGCGGTCTCCGGCGCCCCGGAGTCGCGCGCCATGCGCCGCAGCACGTAGACGGTGGCGACGGTGAGGACCGCGTAGACCAGCAGGACGGCCGCGAATCCCGCCCACAGCCCCGGCACCGGATTGACGGCGTCGGCGGTGCGGAGCCTGCCGTACACCACCCAGGGCTGGCGGCCGACCTCGGTCACGATCCAGCCGGCCTCCACCGCGACCACGGCGGCCACCCCGGAGAGCGCGGCCAGGCGCAGGAACCACGGGGAACGCGGCAGGTCGCGCCGGCGCCACCAGGCCACGGCGAACCACACCGACAGCAGGAGCAGGAAGAACCCGATCCCCACCATCGCGTCGAAGGCCAGGTGGACCGGGTTGACCGGGGGCCGGTCGGCCGCCGGGACCACGTCGAGGCCGCGGACCACCGTGCCCGGGCTGTCACCGACCAGCAGGGACAGGCCGCTGGGGATCTCGACCGCGTAGTGCAACGCGCCGCCGGACTCGATGCCGCCGAGACTCAGCGGGGCATGCGAGCGGGTCTGGAAGAGACCCTCCATCGCGGCGAGCTTGACGGGCTGGTACTCGGCCAGGAACCGGGCCGCGTAGTCGCCCGCCACGATCTGGATCGGGGCGAAGACGGCGCCGAGCGCGAAGGGGATGGCGAAGCCGAGGCGGTGGTAGCGGTCGCGCCGCCCGCGCAGCAGCGCCACGGCGTAGACGGAGGCGACCGCGAAACCGGTCACCATGAACGCCGCCACGATCATGTGCAGCGTCTGCGGCGGCGTGGCCGGGTTCATCATCGCGCGCCAGGGGTCGACGTCGCGGATCCGGCCGCCCTCCAGGGTGAAGCCGACCGGCTGGTTCATCCAGGCGTTGGCGGTCACCACGAAGAACGCCGAGGCCACCCCGGCGACCAGCACGGGCACCCCGCTCAGCAGGTGGAGCCGGGGCGACAGCCGGCCCCAACCGTAGAGGTAGACGCCGATGAAGATGGCCTCCAGGAAGAAGGCGTTGCCCTCCAGTGCGAAGGGAAGGCCGATCACCTCCCCGTAGACGCCCATCAGGCCCGGCCACAGCAGCCCCATCTCGAAGCTGAGAATCGTCCCGGAGACCGCTCCGACGGCGAACAGCACGCCCACCGCCTTGGCCCAGCGGCGGACCAGCCGCAGGTGGTCGTCGTCACCGGTGCGCAGGGCCCGCCACTCGGTGAACAGCAGCAGCGCGGGCATCCCCACCCCGAGACAGGCGAGCACGATGTGCCAGCCCAGCGAGAAGGCCATCTGTGTGCGCGCGGCGACCAGGTCGGCCGGGCTCGCGGGGCCGGCCGCCGCGGTCAGCGCCGGTACGGCGAGGCCGACGAGGACGGTCACCCCGGGTGTCCCGGACACCGCGCCCCCTCCCCCCGCACGGCGGCCCCGCCGCTCCTCGCGCGCTCCCTGGTCTCCATGGCGTTCTCCCAGGTCACGTGGGCCTCCATGCCCCCATGGGCCCCTCACCCACACCTGCCTCCCCCCGCTCGCCCAGCGGCAAACGATACGAAGCCGCGTTGGAGCCACCATGCGGCGGTCACTTTCCGTAGTGTTTGCATGGCAGAAAGTCATGAACCGCCGGGTGTAGCGGACCTGTACGGCACACCGCCTCCGGCGGAGGCCCCTACGGAAGAGAGAGCAGGATGAGAAAGGTCATCGCGTCGGTCTACACGACGCTGGACGGCTTCATCGACGACCCGCACCTCTGGTCGCTCAAGTACTGGACGGACGAGGCCGCCGCCTACTCCCACGACCAGCTCTTCGCGAGCGACGCGCTCCTGATGGGCCGCGTGACCTACGAGGGGTTCGCGCTGGCCTGGCCCGGCAGGACCGGGGAGTTCGCCGACCGGATGAACGACATGCCCAAGTACGTGGTGTCCTCGACGCTGGACAAGGCCGACGAGTGGCACAACACCTCGGTCATCCCGGGCGACGAGGTCGCCGAGACGGTGGCCGAGCTGAAGCGGCGTCCCGGGCGGCAGATGCTGATCTACGGCTGCGGCCGGCTCACCGACACGCTGATGGAGCACGGCCTCCTCGACGAGTACCGGATCTGGGTCCACCCGCGGATCCTGGGCAGAGGAAGCCGCCTGTTCCGGGAGGGCACCGACGCCCGGCTGAGGCTCCTCGACACGCTGAGGTTCGACTCGGGCGTCATCGTCCTCTCCTACGCCCCGCAGGACCCCTCCCCCACGACCTGACCGCCGCACGACGGACCCGCCGCCCCGGCTCCGCCGGATTGACCTCGACTTTGGTCGAGGTTGCAGGCTGATCTCGGCACTTCCACCGAGAAAAGAGTTCTTCCATGATTCTGGTAACCGGGGCGACCGGCAACGTCGGCGGGCACGTCGTGTCCCAGCTGCTCGACAGGGGCGTCGCCGTACGCGCGCTGACCCGCGATCCCGCCGGGGCGGCCCTGCCGGACGGCGCCGAGGCGGTGCGGGGCGATCTGGCCGACCCCGCCTCCCTGGACGCCGCGCTGGACGGGGTGGAGGCGGTGTTCCTGCTCTGGCCCACGCTGGCGGCCGACCACGCCGCCGAGGCGGCCGTGGAGAAGATCGCCGGGCGGGCGCGCCGTGTGGTCTACGTCTCGGCGCGGGGCGTGTCCGACGACCTGGAGCGCGCGCCGGGCTCGATCCTGGGCTCCCACTCCTACCTGGAGCGCCTGATCAGGGGGACCGGCGTGGAGTGGACGTTCCTGCGTCCCGGCGGGTTCGCGGTGAACACCCTGCTGTGGGCTCCGGAGATCCGCGCCACGGGTGTGGTCCGCAGGTCCCACGGGGCGGCGGGACGGGCGCTGATCCATGAGCGGGACATCGCGACCGTCGGGGTGCTCGCGCTGACCGGGGACGGCCACGCCGGGGCGGCCTACGAGCTGACCGGGCCGGAGACCCTGACCCAGGCCGAGCAGGTCGCGGCCATCGGGGAGGCGATCGGCCGCCCGGTGCGCTGGGAGGAGGTCCCCCCGGAGAACACGCTCCGGGACCTCGTCGCGGGCGGCATGCCGGCCGCCATGGCCGAGGGCATCGTCGCCGCCCACGGCGCCATGGTGACGTCACCGGAGACGACCACCGCCACGTTCGAGAAGGTCACCGGGGTTCCGGCGACGCCGTTCCTCCGGTGGGCGATCGACCACGCCGACGACTTCCGCTGACGCCGTTCCCCGCGGCACCGGCGACGCAGGGCCGGGAACGGCGAGGAGCCGCTGACCGCGAGAGCCGGAAATGACGAAGAAAGCCCAGGTCGGCGATGCCGACCTGGGCTTTCCTTCCGTGCGCCGCCAGGGACTCGAACCCCGGACCCGCTGATTAAGAGTCAGCTGCTCTAACCAACTGAGCTAGCGGCGCCCGACTCGACAAGACTACCGGACCCGCGGCAGTGGTCCGTACCCGAAATGACCCACCCCGTCCGCCGCCGCCGGTTCGGAGGAGCCGCACGCCCCGGCCCCGCGCCGGTAAGCGCCCCCTCACTCCGAGGAGATATTTCGCCGCCCGGCATCGATCGGCATGCCCGCGTCGCCGTACGCCCATCCCCTGGTCGACGCCGATGATCCTTTCTCCCGGCCGGGGCAAGCCGTTCCCCCGGTTCCCCCAGACGCCGCCGGGTCTCGTTTAGGTCTCGTTTCCGGGGTAGCAGGGTGGAGTCCGGAGAACCGAACCGAAGGAGACAGACACCATGCAGCCTGATCTCTGGAACTACCGTTCCGACGTCCATGGTGACGACAAGACCCTGGATCTCGCGGGTTACCACGTCGAGGCGACCGACGGGAAGATCGGTTCCGTTGACGAGGCGACCTACGAGGTCGGCGAGAGCTACATCGTCGTCGACACCGGCCCGTGGATCTTCGGCAAGAAGGTCATGCTTCCGGCGAGCACGGTGACCAGGATCGACCCGCAGGAGCGCAGGGTCTACCTGGCCCGCACCAAGGAAGAGATCAAGAACGCTCCCGAGTTCGACGAGGGGGCCTTCAAGGAGCCGGCCTACCGCCAGACGGTGGGCGACTACTACGGCCGCTTCCCCTACGACGGACCGGGCACCTTCTGACCGGCCACGGCGATACGCACGAGAAGGGGCCCCGCCTGTCAGGCGGGGCCCCTTCTCGTGTGTACGGAGGTTCGCGTCGGGGGGTTCAGGGCCACGAGGGATCACCCGCGGCCTCGACGGGGCCGGAGATCACCCCCAGCCGCTCCAGCAGGGTCAGGAAGGTGGAGGCGTACGGCGAGACCTGGGCGACCGACGCCACGCGGTTCCAGTCGACCTGCTCACGCAATGCCCTGACCTGCGGCAGGAGCGAACCATAGTCACAACTGTGCTCCGACAGCGGCAGGAGCCAGGAGATCACCAGATCGGTCGCCTCCAGGACCGGCACGATGACGGCCGATGCCTTCATCTGTTCGGACCGCTCAAGCAGCTCCGGGGTGACCGGGTTGCCGCAGATGTTGAAGATCAGATCTACCAGCCTGCCTTCGTCGTACGCCTTGACCAGCCAGTCCTCCGGGGGTCTGGCCGTCTCGAAGCCCAGCTCGCGCAGCGCTTCCAGGGCCGTCGGCACGTCCTCCTGCGGCAGGACGAAGTCGACGTCGTGCAGCGAGGGCGCGGCCCCGCGGGCGTAGGCGGCACACCCGCCGGCGAGCGCGAACCTGACCTTCGCGTCCTTCAGCGCCGTGCTCGCCCGCTTCAACGTCTCCAGGATCGAATCCGTTACCTCATGGCTGTGACTTCCCATGGGACTCGCTTACCCCGTGTCTCCGCAGGTAGGCATGGCAATCCTTTACCAGGGCATTGGAATGTCATGATTCAGCCGGAATTTGCCGAAAAAGAGCCGATCGAGGATGACGCCAGGCCGGGAGAGAGCCACAAGGAACGGGTCGACCGCGAACTCGGGGAACTGTTGCAGGGACTCCGGGTCGCCGTCACGGGCGTCCAAGTGCTGTTCGCCTTTCTGCTGACCCTGCCGTTCGCCAGCGGCTTCCACAAGGTGGACTCGGTGGGCCGCTGGCTGTTCTTCATCGCGCTGCTGAGCGCCGCCCTCGCCTCCGTCTGCTTCATCACCCCCGCCGCCCAGCACCGCCTGCTGTTCCGGACCGGGCTGAAGGAGAGGATGCTGCACCGGGCCAACGAACTCGGCATCGCCGGGGCCGTCGGGCTCGCGATCGCGATGACCGCCTCGGTGGCGCTGGTCGCGGAGACCGTCATCAACGCCTGGCCGGCCGCGCTGTTCGGCGGTGCGATCGCCCTGTCCAGCGCGTGGCTGTGGATCCTCCAGCCCATCGTCGACCTTCATCGCGGCAAGGATGTTAAGCCTTGAGACATGGGGGCAGTGCATTGTCATGGCTACCTTGCTCTGGATCATCGCAGTCGTTCTCGTCATCGCCGGGATCTACGTCATCCTGGCCCGTCGCGACCTCCTCTGGGGGATCGTCCTCATCGTCCTCGGTTTCCTGGTCGGCCCCGGGGGCGTGAGCATCTTCAATGTCTGATGCGGGCGAATGAGCCCGCGTACCGAACAACCGAACACGAAGTCGCCCCGAATTCGTAACAGAAGCCTCAGCGGGCCGGGTTCTCACCCGGCCCGCTTCTTCTTTTCCCGGCTTCTCTCCCCGCCTTCTTCCCCTGCGGCCTTCTTCCCCGGCGGCCCTCCTCCCGGAGGCCGTACGGCCCGCGGCTTTCCGGAGAGGGATCCTTTCCCGGGGGCCGTACGACTCGCCTCAGGGGCCGTACGGCCCGCCGCCGTCCACCGCCTCAGAGGCAGTACAGCCCGTAGGCGCGTTTCAGCACCGGCAGCGCCACGTTGCGAACCCGGACGCCGCCGGGCGTCTCCCCCTTCTCCGTGCCCGCGTGCGCGTGGCCGTGGATGATCAGATCGGCGCCCTCCCCGTCCACCGCCTCGGCGAGCAGGTAGCTGCCGAGGAAGGGGTAGATCTCCAGGGGTTCGCCCTCAAGGGTGTCCTTGACCGGGGAGTAGTGCGACAGCACCACCTTGCGGTCGGCCTGGAGCTCCTTGAGCGCCACCCGCCAGCGCTCCGCGATCCGCTTGGTGTGCCCGACGAACGCCTTGATCTCGGGCTCGCCGAAGTCGCTGGCGCACTTGCCCGCGTACCCCCCGCCGAAGCCCTTGCCGCCGACCACGCCGAGCCGTACCCCGTCGATGTCGAGCACGACCGAGTCGTCGTGCAGGACGGTGATCCCGACGCTCTTCAGCAGGGCCGCGATCTCCGCGGGGACGTCGGAGTGGTGGTCGTGGTTGCCGAGTACGGCGACCACCGGGACCGGTAGGTCGCGGAACTCGTCGGCGACCACCCGCGCCTCCTCGATCGTGCCGTGCCGGGTGAGGTCACCGGCCAGGAGCAGCACGTCGGCGTGGTCGGCGAGGTCGCCCAGCCTCTCGCGGTAGCGCCCCCGCATGCTCTCGTCCAGGTGCACGTCCCCGACAGCCGCGATCCGCAGCTCTCTCACAGCTCCTCCCTCTCCCCCGGTCCCCTGACGTCCATGACGGCGATCTCGTTGCGAACCGTCAGCCCGGGAGCCGCCTCGCCGGCCACGTCGGCGATCAGCCCGCGGCGCTCGTCGCAGGAGACCTGACCGTGCAGGAAGAGCTGATCACCCCGGACGACCACGCGGATGCCCAGCTCGTGGGTCCTCTCGTCCTCCGCCAGCGCGCTCTGCACGCGCGCGGCGACGTACTGCGGAGCCTCCATCGCCTGAACTCCTTTCGTCCAAAACGCTCGCTTTCCCGAGAACGCCGAGGTCAAACGCGTTTAAAGAGCCCATGGCCAGGGAATTACCTCCGATTGGATGCCTAGGACGCAGGCACGTTCCTGTCGCGTTTCACCGCCGCGGAGCCGTGCCCATGAAGATCGCAATGGTGTCCGAACACTCCAGCCCTCTGGCGACCGTCGGCGGCGCCGACGCCGGAGGCCAGAACGTCCACGTCGCCGCCCTCTCCCGCGCGCTCGCCGAGCGGGGGCACGACGTCACCGTCTACACCCGCCGGGAGTGTCCCTTCCAGCCCGCCGAGGTGGCCTTCGCCCCCGGCGTCACCGTGGTCCACGTACCGGCCGGTCCGGCGGTGACCCTGCCCAAGGATGACCTGCTGGCCTGGATGCCCGACTTCGGCCGATGGCTGGCCCTGCGCTGGGACGCGGCCCCTCCGGACGTCGCGCACAGCCACTTCTGGATGAGCGGGCTGGCCTCGCTGGCCGCCGCGCGGGACACCGCGGTGCCGATCGTGCACACCTTCCACGCCCTCGGCACGGTCAAGCGACGCCACCAGGGGAAGGGCGACACCAGCCCGCGCGAGCGGGTGGGCGCCGAGACGCTCGTCGCCCGTCAGGCGGACGCCGTGATCGCCACCTGCGCCGACGAGGTCGCCGAGCTGGCCCGGATGCGGACGCCCGAGCGGGCCGTGCGGGTGGTCCCCTGCGGCGTCGACCTGACCGCGTTCACCCCGGACGGTCCCGGGGCGGACCTCGGCCCCCTCGCCTCCGGGCCGGTTCTGCTGGCCATCGGACGGCCCGTGCCGCGCAAGGGGGTGGAGACCACGATCCGGGCGCTGCGGCAGGTCCCGGACGCCACCCTCGTCGTCGCCGGCGGCTCCTCCGGGGAGCCGGAGCCGGCCCGCCTGGCGCGGATCGCCCGCATGTACGGCGTGGCGGACCGCGTCCGGTTCATCGGCCGGGTGACCCGCGAGGACGTCCCGGCGCTGATGCGCGCGGCGGACGCGGTGGTCAGCGTCCCCTGGTACGAGCCCTTCGGGATGGTGCCGCTGGAGGCCATGGCCTGCGGGACGCCGGTGGTCGCCTCGGCGGTGGGCGGGCATCTCGACACGGTCGTCCCCGGTGTCACCGGCCTGCTGGTCCCGCCGCGTGACCCGGTCGCGCTCGGCCGGGCCCTGCGCGAGCTGCTCGCCCACCCGGCCCGGCTCGACGCGTACGGCGCCGCCGCGGCCGAGCGGGCGAGGTCCGGTTACGGCTGGGACGAGGTGGCGGGCCGTACCCTCGCGGTCTACGCCGAGGTGCTCGCCTCGCGGGGCCGCAGCAGGAGGACCGCGGGCACGTTCCGGGGCACCGGAGCCGCCTGACGGCCGCGGGGACCGCGGAAGCCGCCCGACGGCCGCGGGCGGCTTCCGGGGCTCCGGCGGCCGACGGCCGGAAGGAGCCCGGGAGCGCGGAAACCGCCCGACGTTCACGGGGAACACGGAAACGCCCCGGCCGCACCGGTGGTCCGGTGCGGCCGGGGCGCTCCCGCGAGGATCAGCGGCCGGTGGCTCGATGGATCTTTCCGGTGGTGGTCCGGTCGAGGACGGCCTTGACCACACCGAAGATCGCACCCTGGATGGCCGCCGCGACCAGGATCTCCTTCCAGGCATACTGGTCGGAGGTCGGGTCCGGAGCCTCGTCCTTGCCTGAGGCGAACTTCCAGACCTGCTTGAAGATGGCTCCGGCGACGACGCCGCCGACCATGCCGGTCACCGCTCCGGTGCCCTTGGATACGATCTTGCTCAACTTCGCGTCCTCCGTTCAGGTCCTATGGAGCCGCGTCTACCCGGCGGGAGCCGCCGTTAACGGCGCGCACCGGGGGGAACGGACGGCGGAAGGACGTCTTCCCCGCCCGGAACCACCCGGGACCACCCGGGGTCACACCACCGGCGGGTCGTCGTAGCGACGCTCCTCGTAGACGCGGCGCTGGGTCACCGGGTCCTCGATCACCGTGGTGGTGGGCGCCTGCACGACGCGACGCGCGGCGCGAAGCCGGTAGAGCGCGAACAGCAGCCACACGAGACCGCCGAGCATCAGGATCACGCCGACGACGTTGATGTCGAACCCGGCGATGTCGAACTCGACCGCCCAGGTGAGAATCGCCCCGAGCATTATGAGGATGATGCCGCCTGCGATGGTCATGGGATTACCTCCTTCGAGCCAACGTCCCATCTCTATCCCACCCACGGATCTCAAACATCCCCACGGGAGTACGCGTGAAATTCAGCCCTCCGATCGTCGTCACGGGCCTGATGGGCGCGGGCAAGTCGTCCGTCGCCCGGATCCTGGCCCGCGAGCTGGACCGGCCGCTGCGCGACAGCGATCCCGACCTGGCCGCCCGGTACGGCGGAGCGACGGCGGCCGAGACCGCCGCCCGGGAGGGCGCGGACGTGCTCCACGAGCGGGAGGCCCTGCACCTTCGCGAGGCCCTCGCCGAACGGCCTCCGGTGGTGGTCGCCGCCGCGGCCAGCGTGGTGGAGAACCCCGCCTGCCGCCGGGTGCTGGCCCCGGCGCTGGTGGTCTGGCTGGACGCCCCGCCCGCCGTACTCGCTGAGCGGATGCTGTCGAGCGGGCACCGCCCGCACTTCGAGCCGGATCTCCCGGCCATGCTCACCAGGCAGCGCGCGGTCCGGGGGCCGCTGTTCGCCGAGGTCGCGGACCTGACGTTCGACGTCTCGGCGCTCACCGCCGAGGAGGTCGCCGCCCGGGTGCTCGGCTCACTCGGAAACCGCTGACCCGGCCCGGGTGCCCGGCTCGCCCGGAAACCGCTGACCCGGCACGGAGCCGGCGGCTCCACCGGTCCCGGACGGCCCGGGCCGCACGGCCGGATCGGTGTCGGGCCGTCCGGTCACGGGTGCGACGGCAGGCGGTCACCGGCCGAGCAGCGCCAGCATCCGCCGGATCTGCGCCGCGCGGGACGCCTCGATCCGCCCCGCCAGCGCCCGCACCTCGGGGTTCACCCCGGTCGCCGCCTCCAGCCTGGCCAGCTGGACCGCGTCGTCCTGCTGGGCGATCACCATGTTGAGGAACCTGCGCTCGAACTCGGCGGGCGGCGCGTCCGCGACGGAACCGATCTCCGTCTCGGTCAGTCCCGGCATGCCGCCGTGGGCGGCGTGCTCACCGGGGTCGGCGGTCAGGGGCCGCCCCCAGCCTCTCAGCCAGCCGGTCATCGTCGCGGCCTCCGCCTCCTGGGTGGTGGCGATGGCCGCCGCCAGGGTCCTGACCTCCGGACGGGCCGACCGGTCGCGGGCGAGCCGTGCCAGCCGTACGCCCTGGCCGTTGTGCGGGCCCATCATCTGCAGGAACATCACGTCGGCGGCGTTGACGCCGCCGGGCGGGGCGGTCGCCGGGGCGTCCGGCTGAGCGGCCGGGGCGTCCGGCTGAGCGGCGGGGGCGGACGCGGCGGCGCTCCCCCCGCCGTGCGCCCCGTGACCCGGGCCGGTGCCGTAGAACTCATGGGCGTCGGTGCCGCACCCGGCGAGCAGGACGGCACACAGGACGGGGCCCGGCACGGCCCTGACGATGCGCTTCACGGAAGACCTCCTCGGCGAAGGCTACGGCGGTCCGGGACGACGTGACGCCCCGGACCGCCGGCGGATCAGGCTCGCGCCCAGAGCGAGGGGACGTTCGGCGGCTCCCAGCCCGGCAGGGAGGTGTGCGCCTGCAGGCACCGGTAGGTCAGGCCGCCGTAGGTGACGCGCGCGCCC
Source organism: Streptosporangium sp. NPDC048047 (assembly GCF_040653115.1). Taxonomy (NCBI): domain Bacteria; kingdom Bacillati; phylum Actinomycetota; class Actinomycetes; order Streptosporangiales; family Streptosporangiaceae; genus Streptosporangium; species Streptosporangium sp. NPDC048047. The sequence continues at coordinate 209,721 of NZ_JBEZNH010000009.1, forward strand.
GCCGCGTAGGCGGTGTTCGCCTTCCACGCGTCACCCGGCTGCGGTGTGGCGGTCGCCGTCGGGGTCGCGGTGGGCGTCGCCGTCGGGGTCGCGGTGGGGGTCACAGTCGGGGTCGCGGTGGGGGTCACAGTCGGGGTCGGGGTGGGCGTCGGGGTGGGGGCGGTGCCCCCGCCGAAGTCCACGTCGGAGCAGGTATAGAACGCCTCCGTGCTGCCGACCACCCGCTGCCAGATCGAGTAGACGAGCTGACGGCCGGTCCGCTGCGGGAGGTTGATGGTCCAGTTGGTGAACGTGGTCGGGTTCTGGTTGGTGAAGGTCTTGATGGGCTCCAGGTCCGACCAGCGCAGTGGCTGCGTCGGGTTCCAGCTCTGCTTGGTGATGTAGAACTCGAAGTTGCTGTTCGCGTGCGGCGCGGTCGCGTGGTAGGTGATCGTCAGCGGGCCCGGGGAGACGCGCGTGGCGGGCCAGTCGGCCCGGGCCAGGTCCAGGCCCCGGTACTTGTCGCGCCCGGCGCTGCACAGCTTTCCGTCCGGGATGATCGCGCGGTGGTTGCCCCCGGCCTCCAGCCGCGAGACCTCGTGCCAGTCGTAGAACGCCTGGGTGCCGCCGGCGGCGACGGCGGCCTTGCAGGCGTCCGACTTCGGCGTCTCCGGGCCCTCCAGATGGCAGACGTAGGCACGGCTGGGCGGGTTCGACATGGAGCCGTGGGCGGCCGCGGGGGCGGAGGGCAGCAGGACGACCAGTGACGTCATGGTGAGCGCGGCGGCGCCGGCCGCCGCCTTGTGTCGCAGGAGCACGTGGACTCCTCCTTCGGGGAATGGAGGCGGACATGTCCAACGGCCGACGGATAGCACGTTATTAAAAGTAAACCTTACTAACAATTAGTGCCGCTCCGCCATCCCCTTCCCGGACGGGGATCCCGGGTGACACCCCTCGGCCGTTCTCGCCCAAGCCCGGCGGAGAAATCGGTGACAAATCCAGTCAACTACAGTTGAGTCAAATATACTTCGGTCAACTACACTTCGACTCATGCGCAAACCCGAGCACGTCTTCGACCGTGAGCGAGAGTGGGCGAGCCTTGTCTCCTTCGCCTCCGAAGAGGGCGCGGGAGCCCGGCTCGGCGTGGTGAGCGGCCGCCGCCGGCAGGGGAAGAGTTATCTCCTGCAGGCCCTGGCCGCGAGCATGGGCGGCATCTACTTTCCCGCGCTGGAAGTGACCGAGGCCGTGGCGCTCCGCCTGTTCACGGATGAGCTGATCAAGTTCACCGGTGCCCCGGTGCCCGCCTTCCGCGACTGGATCGACGCCGTCCCCCACCTCTTCGGCGTCGTCCGCGACCGGGCGGTTCCCGTCGTGTTCGACGAGTTCCCCTACCTGGTCAAGGCGTCCCCCGAGCTGCCCTCGATCATCCAGCGGGAGCTGGGCCCCGGCGGTTCCGGGGCTTCCAGCAGCGCCCGGATGCTGCTCTGCGGCTCGGCCATGCCGGTGATGGGCGGGTTGCTGGCCGGTACGGCCCCGCTCCGCGGACGCGCCGGGCTGGAGATGGTCGTCAGGCCCTTCGACCACCGCCAGGCCGCCGCGTTCTGGGGTATCGGCGATGCCCGGCTGGCGGCGCTGGTCCACGCGGTGGTGGGCGGGACTCCGGCCTACCGGAGGGAGTTCGTCCGCGGCGACGCCCCGTCCGGTCTCGGTGACTTCGACGACTGGGTGATCAGAACCGTCCTGAACGCCGAGGGACCGCTGTTCAGGGAAGCCCGCTACCTGCTGGCGGAGGGGACGGAGATCCGTGACCCGTCGCTCTACCACTCCGTCCTGGCGGCCGTCGCCGACGGGAACACGACGTCGGGGGGGATCGCCGGCTACGTGGGCCGCAAGTCCAACGAGATCGCCCATCCCCTCCGCGTGCTGGAAGACAGCCATCTCCTGGTCAAGGAACACGACCTCTTCAGGCCGAACCGCAGCTACTACAGGGTGGTCGAACCGCTCGTCACCTTCTATCAGGCGATCATGGCCAGGGAGTGGTCCCGCCTGGAACGCGGAGAAGCGGCGACGGTCTGGCGGGGCAGCCGGGCGCGTTTCCTGTCGCAGGTGGTCGGCCCCCACATCGAGATGCTCTGCCGGGAGTACGCCCTGTCCAGCGACGCCGAAGCCGGTGAGGTGGGCAGCGGCGTGGTCCCCGATCCGGCCGACCGCACGCAGATCCAGATCGACGTCGCCGTGCTGGCGCCCGCCGACCACGGACGTCCGCGCCGGATTCTCTCCCTGGGCGAGGTCAAATGGGACCGGGTCATGGGGGCCGAGCACGTGGCACGGCTCCGGCGCGCGCGCGACCTGCTCACCGCCAAGGGATTCGACACCCGGGACACCGTTCTGACGTGCTATTCCGGGGCCGGGTTCAGCACCGAAGCAGCGGGCGACGTCCGCCTGGTCACCCTCGACGACCTCTACACGTGATCATCGCTCAACCAGCGAGGGGCGCCGGTGTCTGGACTGAGGAACGCAGGAGCGCAGCGACGGAGAGACGAGGGAAGACACCGGGTAAGAGCCCCCGAGCCGCGACACGAAGTGTCGCAATGAGAACTGCAAGACACCGGTTACCAGCCCCCGAGCCGCGACGCGCAGCGTCGCCATGAGCACTACCCCGAGCCGCGACGCGCAGCGTCGCCATGAGAGAAGTGTCGCAATGAACACAGACGAAAGCCCAGGTCGGAGAACCGACCTGGGCTTCGCTGTCTGTGCGCCGCCAGGGACTCGAACCCCGGACCCGCTGATTAAGAGTCAGCTGCTCTA